>FR884565.1 GCA_000436075.1 Eggerthella sp. CAG:209
CGCTCCAGCGACGGGACGGAGGGTCCCACTACCCCACGTGCGGCAACGCCTGGAGGCTTACACGCGCACGGGTTTAGGCTCTTGCGCTTTCGCTCGCCGCTACTCGCGCAGTCTCGGTTGATTTCCTTTCCTCCGGGTACTTAGATGTTTCAGTTCCCCGGGTTGCCTCGCGCAGGCCTATGTATTCAGCCTGCCGTTGCTGGGCTCGACCCCAGCAGGGTTCCCCCATTCGGAGATCCGCGGGTCGAAGGGTGCTTGCCCCTCACCGCGGCTTATCGCAGCTTGCCACGTCCTTCGTCGGCTTCCTATGCCAAGGCATCCACCGTGTGCCCTTAATATCTTCATCTAACAAATCTTGCTAGGTCTATGAGTATTGAATCTCAATATTCCTGATATTTGGGTATCGATCATACATTCACGATCGTGATATGGATGCGAATCACTTTCTTTCCTGCAGACAAGTCACTTGAAAATGATGTCTGTGGTCGCTAACTCGAGAATCGAGTTAGA
>FR884566.1 GCA_000436075.1 Eggerthella sp. CAG:209
GCCCCCGGTGCTGCGGGGTTTTGGCGGGCGGCTCGCTTACCGCGTGCTGCATGGCGTTGACGTGCTGTTCGGCCATCGCGCGCTGCGGGGCGTTGACGTGCTAGGCCGTCGTGTGAAGCGGGGCGTTGACGTGCGGCTCTGCCATCACGGCACTACGGCGCTGCGGGCTTTGGCGATGGCGATGCGTATCGCGCGGAAGCGGAACCGTTCGCCGCAAAAAGGAGCGGGACGGGATGATGGGTCTTCCCAGCGCTCTTTATTGTGGTAAAGTGACTTCCATGATTTTTTCCGAGGAACATATCGCACACAGCAGCGCAACTGCGTTGGCAAAGCCCAATGCTGATATTGCTGCGGTTTTAGGTTCGTGTGCTGTTATGTCTCAGCATCTTGCTCAGAAGTGTATGTCTGCTTGCGCCGTCATGTCCGAGCATCTGGCTCAGGGCTGTTTCGGTCTGGCTGCTGTTGCTTCCCAGCATTGGGCCCAGCGCTCGCATTGCGTAGCTGAGTTTGCCTCCATAACGTATCGATATTGATAGCACACGGGTTTTTCCTGGGTGCTTTTTTTATACCCGAAAAGGTCGTGTGCGTTCTCGTTTTCCCTGGTCAGTCGGCTTGGTTTGGCGTTGAGACGCCGATAGTGGTGTTCTTTTCCCGGTCGATCGAGAGGCGTATCCGTTTTGCCTTCATGTGGGTTTCGATTGCTGGTTCCTGCAGCTTGTCGATCAGTCGGGAGGCGTGCCTGCATCGCTTTTTGCGTGGGTTTCGATCATGGGGCTTTGTAGTTTGCCGATTCGATTTGCGCCGATTTATGCTCGCTGTGGCATCGGCTGACCAGCATGTTTTGTTGAAGATAAAGGAGTTCTTTCGTGGTTGCAAAGATATGCATCATTTTGATTTTCGTGGGTGTTGTGGTTGGTGTTGGCATTTACGCGCGCCAGCACACCAAGAACGTTGACGGCTTTGTTCTAGGTGGCCGTAATGTAGGCCCCTGGCTTTCGGCGTTCGCTTTTGGTACCAGCTACTTTTCGGCGGTAATCTTCGTTGGCTACGCAGGTCAGTTCGGCTGGAAATACGGCTTGGCGGCGTTTTGGATTGGCATCGGCAATGCCCTTCTTGGTTCGCTGTTGGCATGGTGGGTGCTTGGTCCGCGTACGCGTGAGATCACGCAGCGCCTGAAGGCCACCACCATGCCCGAGTTTTTCGGCAAGCGCTACCAGTCGAAGGGGTTGCGCATTGCTTCGGCGGCTATCATCTTCGTGTTCCTGATCCCCTATACCGCCAGTGTCTATAACGGCCTTTCCCGTTTATTCGGTATGGCGTTTGGCTTGCCCTATGAATGGTGTGTGGTAGGTATGGCGGTTGTTACCTGCGTTTATGTGGTACTTGGCGGTTATATGGCCACTGTTCTGAACGACTTCATCCAAGGTATTGTGATGCTGGTGGGCATCGTTGCGGTAATTGCGGTGGTGCTTGCGGGCCAAGGCGGTTTTTCCGAAGCTATCGTTTCTCTTTCGCAGATCCCTGCCGAGGGTACCGATATGCAGGGCGCATTTGTTTCGATGTTCGGTCCCGACCTGTTCAACCTTGTAGGCGTCATCGTCCTTACCTCGCTGGGTACTTGGGGCTTGCCTCAAATGGTTTCGAAGTTCTATGCCATCAAAACCGGTCCCGCTATCAAACAGGGTGCCATCATCTCTACCGTATTCGCCTTTGTGGTTGCGGGCGGCAGCTACTTTCTGGGCGGATTTGGTCGCCTGTTCGGTGATCAGATCGCCTTCGCCCCCAGCGGCATTCCCATTTACGACTCCATCATTCCCACCATGCTTTCCGGGTTGCCCGATATCTTGCTCGGCATTGTGGTAGTGCTTGTTCTGTCGGCTTCCATGTCGACGCTTTCTTCGCTGGTGCTCACTTCTTCTTCCACGCTGACCCTGGACCTTCTTAAAGGCAACGTCATCAAGAACATGCCCGAGAGGAGTCAGATTACGTGGATGCGCGGCCTTATCGTGGTGTTCGTGGTTATCTCGGCGGCTATCGCGCTGGTGCAGTACACCTCCACCATCACGTTTATCGCTCAGCTGATGAGTATCTCCTGGGGCGCGCTTGCTGGCGCGTTCCTTGGTCCGCTGATCTGGGGTCTGTACAGTTCGCGCATCTCGAAAGGCGCGGTATGGGCAAGCTTTTTCGTGGGTGTGGGCCTTACCGTGTCCAACATGTTCATTGGATTCATCGCCTCGCCCATTAACTGCGGTGCGTTGGCCATGATTCTTTCGTTGGTGGTTGTCCC
This sequence comes from Eggerthella sp. CAG:209, assembly GCA_000436075.1. Taxonomy (GTDB): domain Bacteria; phylum Actinomycetota; class Coriobacteriia; order Coriobacteriales; family Eggerthellaceae; genus Anaerotardibacter. The sequence continues at coordinate 2,288 of FR884566.1, forward strand.
GCTGGTGAGCTTGGTCACGTCTTCGGTCCCGTTCCAGGTGAAGATGCCGACTGGCGAAGGCGCTATCGATCGCGAGATCGAGCGCGAGTTGCGAGAAGAGGCGGCGGCTGCCCGTTCGTAGTGTTTACGGTGCTTCGGGCCGCTCCGCCTATTCGTGGTGTTGCGGTGTTCCAGGCTGATCCGTCCGCAGTGGCCAACTGTTGCAGGGCGGGCGCTCGCAGGGCGGATGTCGCCCGCAGCTCCGGTTCGTTTGCAGCGTGAAGTCGCGACGCTTTAAGCAACGGGCCCCTCGGTGCATGCTATGTGGCCGGGCATGTCACGATTGCGCTAAAAGCTATGTTTTTGGCTGTGGCGGGTGGGCTCTGCCGCTATCCTGATGTTCAAGAGCAGACATGGGACGAAGATAGACGCAAGTGCGCCAATTCGTCTCGACCGGTCAGGCAAGGAGTGCGCACATGAAGCCGATGAGTATCAGGGATGTTGTGGGGCCCATTATGGTAGGGCCTTCCTCTTCGCACACGGCGGGTGCGCTGCGCATTGCCAGCATGGTGCGCAACCTACTCGATGGTGAGCCGGTGGAAGTGACGTTTACCCTCTTTGGCTCGTTCGCCCATACCTATCACGGGCACGGGACCGATCGCGCCCTGGTTGCGGGCATGCTGGGGCTGCACACCGACGATCTGCGCGTACGCAATTCCTTCGACCTGGCGAAGGAGCAAGGACTGGAATTTTCGTTCGAGCCCGATACCGTTACCAAAACCGCGCATCCCAATACGGTTGAGGCCCGTGTGGTCGACTGCTACGGCAACGAAGTGGTGGCACGTGGCGTTTCCATTGGCGGTGGTGCGGCGGAGCTCACGCGCATCGACGGCATCGATGTGCATATCACGGGCGAATTCAACAGCATGATCGTTCGTCAGCAGGACCTGCCGGGAACGTTGGCTCATATAGCCAGCACCCTGGGCGATGCAGGCATCAATATTGGCACTTCGCAGCTCCACCGCACACGCCAGGGCGGGGAAGCGTTTACCGTTATGGACGTGGACGATCCTGTTCCCGAAGAAGTAATTGACCGCATTCTGGAGTTTCCCGCTATTCGCTCGGTCCGCTTTATTCCC
>FR884567.1 GCA_000436075.1 Eggerthella sp. CAG:209
TAGCGGTTGGCTTATGTGCGATGGATCGGAGGTAAGCAGGGCGGAATACAGCCTTCTCTTCGATGCGATAGGTACAGCATACGGCGATGGCGATGGGAGCACGACCTTCAACCTTCCGAGCATGGCGGGAAGGACAGCCATCGGATCGTCTGCTTCACATGCCCTCGGTTCTACTGGCGGCGAGGAATCTCATGCGCTGACAGCTTCCGAGCTTCCTAAGGATTACGCTTCGATCTTTGCCCGTCTTAACTCTTCAAATGTGCCTAACGTGTATCCGCGAAGCGGCGCAACACACAAGACGGAATCGGGAGACTACACGCCCCTCTCGCTGAGCGGAAACACAGGAACCGATATTGACGTGATCACATTCTCGGGCGATGGCAAGGCTTTTAACGTCATGCAGCCTTATTTGTCTGTGAACCACATCATCTATGCTGGGAGGTAGACATGGCAAGGCGTAAAACCGTATCGAGCGCGAAGGGCAATCTCGGCAAGCCGTCAGGCTCTAACTTTCAGGCATGGGTCGAGATCGCGTATGGCGATTTTCCCTCTGCTGACGAGGTTGAGATTTACACGGTCGAGAACATATACGTAACCGATGGCGATGAGGGTTCATGGGCGCGTGTGAGCTACGAGACTGAGCACCACGGATCGGGGTCGGCATCGGTCGGCTATACGGGCGACTGGTACGGAACGGGTTGGTCTTACCTCGGGACGTTCAAGCGCGGTCAAACCGTCAAGGCTAGATGCAAATGCTACTACACTGGCGGCAGCGGCAGAACGTACACCTCGGAAGCATCCTGCTCGTACACGATCCCGCTGCTTACGCCTGCAACCGTATCGGTCGATAAGGACAAGGCGAAGATCGGCGATACGGTTACCGTCACCGCCACGGGCAACACCACGGGAGAGAGCAGCGCCTGGCTGTGGAACCTGGTTCCCGTGATGAACGCAGCGGAGGATGACAAGCAGCCTGTTGCCGATTGGGTCACTTTCGACTGGGGAACCGCTGAGCCAGGAAGCTCGCGAGTTGTAAGCGCGAACGATGAGACGATGACGTTCACGCTTACGGTTCCATACCAGTTCAAAGGTTTTAAGTATCTTTGCTTGAGGGTCATCCAGTATCAGGAATGGCACGGGAACACCTTCGATTGCCCGTCTGAAACGCTGTATGTTGACATCAGCGGCAACGGGAGCAGCGTGACCGCCTACGGCTCTGACGGAGCTGGTCTGCTGTCGAAGATTCACGCCTACGGCGCTGACGGAAAGGTGTCAACGCCTGCCGTGTATGCGTACAACCAGGCGGGTGAGCCTATCCAAATCCAATAAGCGAACAGCTTTAAGCGCATCGGAAACGGTGCGCTTTTTTTGCGCCCTGATACTGGCAGCGAAAATCAGCTCGAACGTTAACACCAGACAAAGGAGGAACAAGCGAATGGATGTTCTCTTCACGGCAGAGCAGCAATGGGCGATCTGGATCACGGCGGCGTTCGTGATCCTCGATGTTGTCTCGGGCGTAATGAAGGCGGCTAAAAACGGCGAACTCTCAAGCTCGAAGATGCGTGAAGGCTTGTGGCACAAGAGCGGCTATGTGCTGATCGTGTGCATGGCTATCTTGATCGAGATGGGAAGCCAGCATGTCGATCTTGGCTTCGACATGCCATTGATCGTTCCCGCCTGCATCTACATCATCGGCAGCGAGATCATGTCGATCTTCGAGAACGCAAAGGCGATCAACCCCGACCTTGACAACGGCAAGCTAGCACAGTATTTCGAGCGCAAAGAGCAGCAGTAATGGCTGAGTACGAGACCGACAACGCAACCGAAGAGGAGCTTGCGGCGATGCCGAGCGAGACGGTTACGGATGAGGAGATTCCAGATCAAACGGCTGAGGTGTTGGAAGGGGGAGAAGATGGCAACTGCTAACGATTTCGTTGCCGTGGCTGCAAGCCAGATCGGCGTTAAAGAGAACCCCGCTGGAAGCAACCACGTAAAGTACGGCGAATGGTACGGCTTGGATTACAACCCTTGGTGCGATATGTTCGTTTCCTGGTGTGCTGATCAGGTGGGCGCTTTGGGCATTGTCGGAAAGTTCGCTTACTGCCCCTCGCACGTCAACTACGCGAAGAAGCTCGGGCGTTGGCTCGACCGCGAGGAGAAGCCGCAGAAGGGCGATATTGTGTTCTTCTCGAACGGCTCCCGAGCCTGCCAC
>FR884568.1 GCA_000436075.1 Eggerthella sp. CAG:209
CGTCAGATGCACGGCGAAGGACGCGGGCGTGAATACGCCCGTGCAGCGCGCAGCTATTCCGAAGGCGGTAATTGTGCCGATCTCAATTCCGGCGATTCCTCTTCTCGTCGTAGTGACAGAACGCGCGAGCGCGAAGTGTATGCGGGCGCGGGCAATCATAGCTTCAGCCCGCGCAAGGGTCAGGGCCTTAACTCATCGTGGATGGCTGATCGCGTTGCTTCGTTTCCTTTGCCTCTCGCCACGCTTGCGCCTGTCTTGTGCATAGCCGTTGTGGTGCTGATTGCCATTTTCCTGGTGATCGGCATCGGCTCTTGCGTTTCTTCGGCCGATAATTCCTCGCAGGGCGACGGCGCGCAGGCCGACCAAATGGAAATCAGCTACACTCCCTCCATCCAAGCCATTGATGGTGTGTCGGATCCAGGAACCAACGTCCAGGGCATTTCTCTAGCCGATTCGAATGCGAACTATGTACCGCAATTAAGCGAAGAGGGAGCCACGCAGGTGGGGGACGCTATTTCGGCCATTACGGCGAACAACAAGACTGTTGGTTTTGCGTTTATCGATCTGCAAACCGGCAGCGGATACGTCTACAACCTCGATCAACGCGTATACGGCGCTTCCTCGTTCAAAGGTCCTGTGCTTATCTATGGATGTCAGCAGGCGCTTGAAACGGGAAAAACAAGCATTTCGCGGGTGAACTCAAGCGCGCAAGATGCCATCATCAATTCCGACAATACCTCTTATTACCGCATGCGTAATGCGTTTGAAAGATCGGCCTCCGAATCGCTTTCTGCATGGCTTTCGTCCATGAATATCTCTACTACGCTTGCTAACGACACGTCTTTTCCCCACTACTCGGCTCGTGAATCGCTGAAGTTGTGGATGAACACTTTCCTTTATTTGAGCTCGCCTGATTCCAATAAGGAAATCACTGAGTGGGCAAAAAAGATGTTCTCCGGCACTGCCGTTTCGATGATTCGCAGCGGCGTGGACCCAACCTCCAACCCAGTAAGCCGTGAAAAGGCGGAAAGCGTTGCCCAGGAGCTCCTTGGCACGTTGTGTACTGGCAAGAAAACGGTAGAGGTTGGCGAAGCTAAGAAGACGAAGACAAGTTCGGCCGACGAATCGGCAACGGTGTATGACAAGGCTGGCTGGATCAATGGGTCGAGCGACGACGCCATATGCGATGCCGGCATCATCGAAGAAGATGGCAAATACTACCTTATTACGATCATGACGAATCTTGCCGACGGTGAAACCAGCCGCGCCGAGGTTAGCGGGCTTGCTGCCGCGTTGTGGGATCAGCGCTCAACGCTTGCCCCCGAGCAAGGATACAAACAGGTTTAAAGCGGAATCGGGCGCAGCTTGCACTTTTAGGTGATTTGTTTGCCCGATAATCCTGCAGAAAACGTGAAGATTTTCGCATAGGCCCAAATCGGTTCGTTGCGATGATTGACGAAGGGCACGAATGCAGTATAAACTGCAAAAGTTCGCTTTCAAAAGCCCCGTACATGCTTGCGATTCGAACTCTTTTCCGCCTGGAAAACGTCCCTGCGCCGGCCAAGCTGGTCCAGAGCTTTTCGGCAGCACCGTTTGCGGGAAGGAAAGAGATGCGGAGTAGGATCCCGCGCCTCGAGTTGGCAGCAACTTTTGAAAAACGACACTTGTTACTTTATTGGAGGAACACTGTGAAGACCTATTACGCAAAGCCCAACGAAGTTGAGCGCGAATGGCTTCTCATCGACGCTGAGGACCAGGTTCTTGGTCGCGTCGCTTCGAAGGCCGCTCATATTCTCAAGGGTAAGCACAAGCCCACCTACACGCCTCACGTTGACACCGGCGACTTCGTCGTAATCATCAACGCTGACAAGATCAAGATCTCTGGCGTTAAGGCTACCAGCAAGGAATACTATCGTCACAGCGGTTATCCCGGCGGCCTGAAGTGCGAAACCTTCCAGGAGGCCATGCAGAAGCATCCCGAGCGCGTTATCGAGCACGCAGTAAAGGGCATGCTCCCCAAGAACACGCTCGGTCGTGCAATGGGCATGAAGCTCAAGGTTTACGCTGGCGCAGAGCATCCGCATGCAGCGCAGCAGCCCCGCGAGATCAAGATGGAGGATAACTAATGGCAGGCGAAGCAATGTATTACGGCACCGGCCGTCGCAAGAACGCTGTTGCTCGCGTTCGCATCGTTCCCGGTACTGGCAAGGTAACCGTTAACGGTCGCGAAGGTGTTGAGTTCTTCGGCCGTCAGGCTCTTCTCGACTACGCAACCACTCCGTTCGTTGTTACCGACACTCAGGGTCACTTCGACGTAATCGCTCGCTGCAATGGCGGCGGCGTTTCCGGCCAGGCTGGCGCTCTGCGCCACGGCATCGCCCGCGCTCTTCTCGAGGCTGGCGACTACCGTGCAGACCTGAAGAAGGCTGGCTACCTCACGCGCGACTCCCGTATGGTTGAGCGCAAGAAGTACGGCCTGAAGAAGGCTCGTAAGCGTCCGCAGTTTTCGAAGCGCTAAGCGTTACGTTATCTACGCGATGTATTGGAAGGCTCCCATTTTGGGGGCCTTCTTTTTTTGACCTTTGCTCGGTAATCAACTTGCGGAATCGCGTGGCCCCGAATGCCATGAAGCGGTTATGTTGCTGTTTAATGCTGCTCTGATTGGCTTGCGTTCATTTGCTTCCACGGTTGATGTCGGCTTGGTCCCTGAAGGGGAGCAGAAGGCGAGCGGTCCTTTTGGCGCGCAACCCTTCAGAAGGGTGCCTCGTGGTTGATTTCGGCGATGTTTTCAGGCGCCTGCTTCTTAGCCGCTACCGCTTATTGATAATGAAGCACGTTCGAAAAGCCCAAACGGCAAATAGCCAGTTAGAAGCGTTGTATTGAAATACGCAATAATACTCAAATGGAAAAGCCGATATTATAGTGTCTTTTTGTTCGGGAAAATAGCGATTATGAAGAAAATGTGGCGGAAATGGCCA
>FR884569.1 GCA_000436075.1 Eggerthella sp. CAG:209
TGCAACGACTTAAAGATAGGAGAATACATGTCCGAATACCAAGCCGTATTGCAGCAGCCGACAGATGGGCGCATGCCCGTTATCGGTTGTCATCTTTCGTCGGCTAAAGGGTATGCCGCAATGGCGAAAACGGCAGCTTCCATCGACGCCAACACGTTTGCGTTTTTCACGCGAAACCCGCGTGGCGGGAAGGCGAAAGCAATCGACGATGCTGATGTGAAGGCGTTTGCGGAAGAGGCGGCGCTGGCGGGTATCGGGCGCATTGTTGCGCATGGTTCGTATACCGTGAACCCGTGTGCGGCGAAAGAACAGGTGCGCAGTTTCGCATTTCAGGCGCTTGCCGAAGATTTGGCGCGAATGGAACGCACCCCAGGCCAGCTGCTCAACATTCACCCTGGCTCCCACGTGGGGCAAGGGGCGGATGTGGGCATTGAGCTTGTTGCCGAGGTCTTGAATACCGTATTGACGCCTGAACAGACCACCACGCTCCTGTTGGAGACCATGGCGGGAAAGGGAAGCGAGGTGGGCCGCACCTTCCAGGAGCTGGCTGCCATCATCGATCGTGTTGAGCTCAACAGCCATCTAGGGGTTTGCCTTGATACCTGCCATGCATGGGATGCGGGATATGACATTGTGAATGACCTGGATGGTGTGCTCGAGGAATTCGACCGTGTTATCGGGTTGGATAGGCTGCGTGCTTTGCACATTAACGATTCCCTCAACGAATGCGGTGCCCATAAAGATCGCCATGCGCGCATTGGCGAAGGCCGCATTGGCAAAGAAGCGCTGGCTGCCGTAGTGATGCATCCTCGACTGTTGGGATTGCCCTGCATTCTGGAAACGCCGAACGAGCTGCCGGGCTATGCGGAAGAGATCGCATTTTTCCGTTCTTGCGTTGTGTAAAACGATTGTTTACCATGAACGGGTCTTATTAATTCCCCTTAACAGCATATTTGCAGGTGGCCTTTTACGGGCAAAGTGTGCCTGCACGGTTATTCATTTCTTTTAAGGAGGATCCAGTGAAATTCTTTCTGGACACTGCTGATCTCGATGAGATCGAAGAGGCAGCAAGCTGGGGTGCGTTGGCTGGCGTAACCACCAATCCGTCTTTGTATTCTCGCATCGGCGGCAAGCTTGATGACTTCCACAACCACATCAAGCGCATCTGCGACATCGTTGGCCCCGATTGCCCCGTTTCTGCAGAATCTGTTGCTATGACGCGCGAAGAGCTCATCACCGACGGTCGCGAGCTTGCCGCTATTGCTCCTAACGTTGTTGTGAAGATCCCCACCATGGTGGAAGGCCTTGCCGCAACGCATGCACTTGCAGCCGAGGGCATTCCGGTGAACATGACGCTGTGCTTCAGCGTTCCTCAGGCCATCTTGGCTGCCCGCGCTGGCGCTCGCTACATCAGCCCCTTCATTGGTCGTTTTGACGACATTTCGGAAGACGGTCTTGATCAGGTTGCCAATATTGTTACTGCGCTGAACAACTACGACTTCACCTCTAATACCGTAAACGGTGAGCAGGTCGAGGTTATTGCGGCTTCTATCCGCAGCGCAAACCATGTTACCCAGGCAGCGTTGATGGGTGCCGATATCGCAACGGTTCCCTTTGGTGTGCTGAAGAAGATGGTTCAGCATCCGTTGACCGATCGTGGCCTTGAGGCATTCCTCAAGGACTGGGAGAAAGTCCAGAACGCATGAGTGATGCAGAAGTAGTCGAAGAGTCTGCGCCCGAGGAAAAAAAGCCGGCACGTACTACGCGTCGTCGTACGGCGAAGGCCTCCGACAAGCAGGAGGGGGCGGCCACAGCGGCTGCGCCCTCCGATTCTGCTGAGGTAAAGCCTGCGGTTGCCGAGGCTTCTTCTCCGGACGAAAAGCTCAAGCGCCGTAGGACAAGCAGGAAGAAAGCCGAAGAAGCTCCTGCCGATACCGAAGCTGAGCAGAAACTCAAGGCGGCGAAGCCCGCAAAATCCAAGGCTGCCGAAAAGAAGGAAGAGCCCCAGACTGAATCTTCCGACACGCAGAAGGGCGACGTTTCCTCCGAGGACGAGCCCAAACCAAAGCGAACCCGCACCCGATCCAGGTCGAAGGCCAAGGCAGAAGAAGCGTCTCGGGGCGAAAATGCGCAGGTAGCTCCCAAGCAGGAAACTGAGCCTAAGCAAGAAAAAACTTTTGAACAGGCTTCTTCTTCCGATAAAGAGACTCCATCGAAGCAAAAGGATTCTTCGAAGCAGGAATCGGCTCCTTCTGAAGGGGCGGAAAAGCAAGAGTCCTCCGAACCCTCGGATGCTTCTGATGCTGCCGAGGAAAAGAGTTCCAGCGAGCGTGAAGCGCGCGACGACTACAAGGGTCGTCGTCAGCGCAAACCCCGTCAGCAGAGGGGCGGCGATCGTCAGAAGGGTGATCGAGGCGACCGCCAGAAGAACGATCGTTATCACAACGGTCGTCGCCAGCACCAGCAAAACCGTCGTGAGCCGGTGGCCCCTCAGGTTTCCAAGGAAGATCTCGCGAAACTAAAGGTCGTTGAGCTTCGCGAAAAGGCTCAGGAACTGGAGATCGACTTCAAGGGCCTTAAGAAGGCAGAGCTTATCGAGGCAGTGTTTGCTGCCAGCATGAAAGCCGAAGGCTTTGAAGAGGTCAGCGGCATCCTTGATGTGCTTTCCGATGGCTATGGGTTCTTGCGTACGAGCGGATATCTTCCCGGTGAAAAAGACGTATATGTGGGTACTTCTACCATTCGTCGCAATCACCTTCGCAAGGGTGACTACCTTACCGGCCAAACGCGTCCAGCGCGTCCGAAGGAAAAGTTTGCCGCTCTTCAGCGCATTGACACCGTGAATGGGGTTCCGCTTGACGAGGTTGGCAAGCGTATTCGCTTTGCTGATTTGACGCCGGTATTCCCTGATGAACGCCTGGTGCTTGAGCACGGACGATCCTCTATCACTTCTCGAGTTATTGATCTGTGCGCACCTATCGGCAAAGGCCAACGTGGTCTTATCGTTTCGCCTCCCAAGGCGGGCAAAACCACGATCTTGAAGGATATCGCAGCGTCCATTACGTCGAACAATCCCGAAGTGCATCTGATGTGCCTTCTGGTCGACGAGCGTCCCGAAGAAGTTACCGACATGGAGCGATCCATTCATGGTGAGGTAATTTCCTCGACTTTCGATATGCCTTGTGAAAACCACGTTGCGGTTTCCGAGATGGTTATCGAAAGGGCAAAGCGCTTGGTGGAAAATGGGCAGGACGTCGTCATCCTGCTTGACTCGCTTACGCGTTTGGCGCGTGCCTACAATCTGGCGCAACCCGCATCAGGTCGCATCCTTTCTGGTGGCGTTGATTCGACGGCGTTGTATCCGCCTAAGAAGTTTTTGGGCGCCGCCCGCAATATCGAGGGCGGCGGAAGCCTTACCATCTTGGCATCGGCTCTTATTGAGACGGGTTCGAAGATGGATGAGGTTATCTTCGAGGAATTCAAGGGTACCGGCAACATGGAAGTGAAGCTTGACCGCTCGTTGGCAGAGCATCGCATCTTCCCTGCAATCGATCCGGTTGCATCGGGCACCCGTCGAGAAGATCTGCTGCTTGATCCTCAGGAGGCGCCGCTCATTTGGGCAGTGCGTCGTGTGCTCGCCAACCGCAACAACGTTGAGCGAGCCATGGATTCGCTTATCAAGTCGCTTAAGCAGACCAACGATAACCAGGAGTTCCTGATGCGCGCTGCAAAAAAGGCGCAGCAGGGACGTCATTTCGACGAGAGCGGAGCGATTGAAATCTAATAAATGAGATTTCGGTTCGCGACGTGATCTGGCTGCGTAGAGCATATCGTCATCGCTTATAATTACAAAAAAAGGGACCCCTGCCGTTCGGCGGGGTTCCGCAGTGTTTACCTGTCTGTATTTATAGGGAGGTCATGTGCCTCAAGAGCCATTATCTCAGCATCCAGGCGGACCTCAACCGCCAGTAGGGTATGAGCAGCCTGCGCCTCAACCCCCGTTCGAACAAGTACCGCAGCCTGCTGCGGCGGCAACCGTCTATTGGAAAGAGCCTCGCAAATCACGCGGATGGATTGTGGCGCTTGTCGCAATTATCGCGGTGTGCCTGGTGTCGGTTTTCGGTATTGTGTCTTGCACCTCAGCTATTGCTGGCCTGGGCGGGTCGAACGCCTACGACAGCGAGCCGTTGCTCCCGAATACGGTTGCGGTTATCGACATCGACAGCACCATTCAATACGATGGCACCACGAACAGCCCCGATGGCCTGAAGCAGCAGCTTGACGTTGCGGCAGATGATAGCAGGATCATTGCGGTGGTGCTGCGTGTGAATTCAGGGGGCGGTGTTGCCACGGCTGGCGAGGAAATGTCCACCTACGTGAAGGAATTCCGAGAGGACACAGGCAAACCAGTAGTGGTTTCGAGCGCTTCTACCAATGCGAGCGCTGCTTACGAGATATCCAGCCAAGCGGACTACATTTTTACGGCGCATACCACCGCCATCGGCGCAATTGGTACAGCGATGCAGGTGGTCGATTACTCTGGTTTAATGACCATGCTCGGCATCTCTACGGAAGATATTACTTCTGCTGAAAGCAAGGATTCCACCTACGGTACGCGCAAGCTTACCGATGAAGAGCGGGCATACTATCAGGCTCAGGTGGACCAGATCAACGAAACGTTCATCCAAACTGTCGCCGATGGTCGTAATATGTCTGTCGATGAGGTGCGCGCTTTAGCTACGGGCCTCACGTTTACCGGCGACGATGCCGTGAAAAACGGTCTTGCTGACGAAATCGGCACAAAGGAAGATGCTATCGAATACGCAGCTATGCTTGCGGGGCACTCATCCGACTATGAAACGGTGAATCTCAGGCAACATAGCTCGGACGATATTTCTACCCTGATCGACCTGATATCTGAAAATAAGTCTATTTCCGCTGATCAATTGGCTTCGGCGTTGAAGGAGTTGGAGAGCAATGGCTCCATCGCAAAATAAGAAAGAACGTATCGAGTGGCCGAAGCGTGCCGTTGTGACGGCAGGCATGCCTTATGGCAACAAGTCTCTGCACTTTGGTCATGTGGGCGGCGTTTTTGTACCTGCCGACTGCTATGCCCGCTTCCTCCGTGATCGCATCGGCCCTGAAAACGTGGTATTCGTCTCTGGCACCGATTGCTTTGGTTCTCCTATCGAAGAGGGTTATCGCAAGGAAGTTGAATCCGGTTCCTTCGAGGGAACCCTAGAAGACTATGTTTGTCGCAACCACGATCGCCAGAAGGCAACGCTTGATGCGTACGACATTAGCCTTGATGTGTACGAGGGCAGTGGCCTCGGCCATTGCGGCGAGGTCCATCGCTCTATTTCTGCCGCCTTTGTGCAGCGTCTTCATGAAAAGGGATTCCTGCATTTGGAGAGCACGCTTCAGTTCTATGACGCTAAGGAAGGCATGTTCCTGAATGGCCGTCAGGTAGTGGGGCATTGCCCTGTGCAGGGCTGCAAAAGCGAAAAAGCCTATGCTGATGAATGCGACCTGGGCCACCAGTACGACCCGGTTGATCTCATCAACCCGATTTCCTCGGTTTCGGGCACGGTGCCGGAAATGCGTGAGGTGCGTAATTGGTACTTCGACCTGCCTGGCTTGTCCAACGTAGTTCGTGATTATGTCGATGCTTTGGAAAGCGATCCGTGCATTCGTCCCGTTGTTACCAAAACCATTAAGGAATTCCTTGTTCCGCCCATCATTTACATCAAGGTGGAACTGCACGACAAATACCTGGAAATTGCAGACAAATTGCCCAAGCATGTGTATCGCGATGCCGCCAAGGGCAAGCAGAGCTTCGAGATCGAATTCGAGAACGTCTACGATCGCGATAAAGCGCGTACCGTGTTAGCTGATGCGAATATTCGCTTCCGCACCGGTAAGGCATTGGTGCCGTTCCGTATTTCTGGCAACGTCGAATGGGGCGTGCCTGTTCCCGAAATCGAAGGGGTGGACGGTCTTACGGTATGGTGCTGGCCCGAAAGCCTTTGGGCTCCGCTTTCCTTCACCATGGCGCGTAACGACGATCGCGGTCTTTCCCGCTCGGCATGGCGCTCTTTCTGGTGCAAAAAAGATGCAACGGTGTATCAGTTCATCGGCCAGGACAACCTGTATTTCTATGGCGTTGCCCAGCCCGCCTTGTTCGCCGCTCTTCAGGAAAAGCAGCCCGTGGTTGCCGATGCTCCCGAAGGTGAATTGCAGCAGACAAAACTCATCGCCAATCACCATATCTTGTTTGGCGACAAGAAGGCCTCTTCCTCTGGTTCGGTGAAGCCGCCTACGGCAGACGAGCTTTTGGAGCACTACACCTCCGAGCAGCTGCGTGCCCACTTCCTCGCTTTGGCGCTCGACCAGAAATCGGTAGGGTTCAAGCCGAAAATCTTCGATCCCGATCCCGAAAAGCGCGATGATCCGCGTGTTGCCGATCCTGCCTTGAAAGAAGGCGCGCTTCTTACCAAGGTGTTCAACCGTTTGGCGCGTAGCTGCTTCTACGAGGCAGCAAAGAAATTTGAGGGATATATGCCCCTCGGTGCGGTGAGCATCGAGGTACTTGCCAAGGTGAATAAAACCATGCACAAGTACGAAGAGCTGATGTACCACGTCGATCTCCATTCCATCATGGCCTTGATGGACGAGTTCATCCGCTATGCCAATAAGTATTGGTCAAGTGGCATTCGCGAAGCGGAGGCCAATGAGGATGCCGATGCTCGCCGCAAGGTATTGGTTGATTCGTTCTATTTGCTGCGTATCGCAACGTTGCTGATGCATCCAGTTGTTCCGCGTGGCACCGAGCGCATCTGCGACTATATGAATTTTGAGTTCGAAGACTTCTTCAGCTGGAATTACGATTTCGATAGCATGGAAGAGCTGTGCAACGCCATGGAGCTTGACGAGCGCCGTCATCGCGTTCGCGATCTCCCTCCGCGCACCGACTTCTTCAAGTTCCACCCCAGCCAGATCAAGAAGAAATAGGCTATCGAAGAGCCTCGCTACACGTGCCGGACCACCCTGACGCTCCTGGACAAAGGTTTACCTCAGGAGTACCACGGTGGGCTCGGCTTCGCTTGCGGGGCTCTTTTTGCTGTGTGCAGCCCTCTTTTATCCTATAGCCCCCTGTTCGGCAGGGCGTTATCTTTGAGTGCGGAGAATTCTCATCGTTCGCAACTGTAGTCTCTGTTCGGGATGGCGTTGTGAAGGAACAGGGAAGAAGGTCCGACATCCTTGCGAAAGCGTGCTTCTGCGCTATACTAAATAGGCTTATCTCGCCTTGGTCGGAAACCAAGGCATAGTAAGGAGAACCAATGAAAAAAGATATCCATCCCGAGTACGTTGACTGCACGGTAACCTGCACCTGCGGCAACACCTTCCAGACTCGTTCCACGAAGTCGGAGATCCGCGTTGACATCTGCAACGCTTGCCATCCGTTCTTCACGGGCCAGCAGAAGCTGATCGACTCTGGCGGACGCGTACAGCGCTTTGCTAACAAGTTCGGTGCTGCTACCGAGGCTGTTGCTGCTCGCGAGGCTGCTAAGAAGGCAGAGCGCGCTGCTGCTATCGAGGCTGCTGAAGCTGCTAAGAAGGCAGAGCGTGAGGCTAAGGCTGCTGCCAAGGCTGCTCGTGCTGCTGAATTCGCCAAGAAGGCTGAGGCGGAAGCTGCTAAGGCTGCTGCAGAGGCTGAGGCTGCTGCTGTTGTTGCAGAAGGCGAAGCAGAAGAGGCTGCTGAAGAAGCTGTTGCAGCTGAGGTTGCAGAGAACGTTGCTGAATAGCATTAGCTTGTGCTCAGGCGAAGGCGTCCGCATTATGCGGGCGCCTTTTTCGTTTTGGGCCGCAATCCCGGAGGCTAGGGTGCGTTCCAGGTGCCGTCTTTCCGCACCGTTCCTCATACCGTCCAGCTGCCGCTTTGCGGCGTTGTGTCCGGATCGCTCCCCACGGCGCCTCGTCCGCGGCACCGCGTTCGATCGTCCTGTCCATAGAGCACTGATCTGGTCCGCCTTGTCCGAGACGCCGCACGCGAATGGGCCTCTCTCGCGGTTCAGCTCTTGCGCCGCTATGTCCATGGCGGCGCCTCAAGTCGTTTGGGACTCCGAAAACAGAAAAACGTTCCACCGCGCAACTTTTTTGCGATTAGCAACCGTCGCGAGTTCCCTGAGTG
>FR884570.1 GCA_000436075.1 Eggerthella sp. CAG:209
CGCAAGAGAGAATAAGAGCTGCGTTTCAAGCGAAGCGTGTATTTCGCTTGGATGATTTGTTCAATGTGGCTGGTTCCAGTGCGGTGCCAGCCACACTATTTCAGCATGAATTCCTTCAGCCCCGAGCGGCTGGTTATTCCCAGCTTCGCATATGTTGTTGAAAGCCTGTTTTTCACCGTACCGCGTGAAATCCCCATATGATCTGCGATTTCAGTGTTGGACCAACCGCGGCATGCCAGCATTGAAATTGCGAATTCCGTTGTGGTAAGACTGTCGGCAACGGTTTTGTGTGCTGCGGGGTTATGGACATGCCGCCATCCGCGGCTGAATCGGTAGGTGATTTCGATTACCCGTGCAAATTCGTGCGAGTAATCTTTTTTGAGGCACGCTTCAGGCAGACCCTGAAGAAGACCGTGGTGTTCCCCGATTGTTTCGATCAGGTCGTCTGCTTGGGCTATGCTCCAAGCTTCCATAAAGTGGCATTCTGCCTTTTCGGGTTGTCGTTTGCTCATCCAACCCATTGCCGCCACAAGATGAAGGAACATTTCAGAGATGGGGTAGCGCGCCTGCTTCATCCCCAGGGCGTTTTCTGCCATTCCTATGCAGCGGCCGTAATCGCCGGTGAGATATGCCTGGTGAGCCATGGCGTAGGTCGCGAATAGGCGGAGGCCTTCGGGCAGCAGGGCGGCAACTTTGTAAAAATCATCTGCTGTTACAGGTGGCTTCAGGTGCAGTAGGACGCTCGATGACGCCGTGAATAGTAAATAGGCGGCACGTTCTCGGTCGCCGTATTCATCGTTGAGGTGCTCTTCTGATGACGCCAGGTTAAGCAGGCAGGCGCGAGCGGCGTGGGCGTGGTCGAGCGATAGGTTTGCGAACCCGCAGATGAAGCATGATGAAATGCGCAAAGGCAAGATGCTTGAGGTGAGGAAAGGCTCTGCAAGACGACATGCTTCGTTGGCGTTGCCGCGAAAATAGGCGGCTTCTGCTAACGCGATGGTTCGGTAGTCGTTGTCGGGCATTGCCTCGATAGCGCCATCGAGGTGGCCCGGTTCGAACGACGAGCAGATGAGCGGCATGGGAGCATGCCATATGTTCGGCTGGGAGTTGGCCACGGTGCCTCCTCGAAATATGCGTATTGCCGGTTCAGCCGTTAGGGACAGAGTGGCAGGCTGAAGGCAGTCTAGCCGAAAGTCGGATAACCTCAAAGCGTGCACCCTCAAAAGGTAGATAAAGCCAAAGACGAACAAGTCGTATCGCATGCAGTGCTAAGAGAGAACAGATCATGTGGCAAGTAACGCCGAAGGCGAACAAGCCAAAAGGTGAAGATCCTAAGCCCTAAAGCAAAACCGTTTCGTTTCGATAATAGCGCGAATGAAAACGCAATAGATTGGATATTAGACCAATTGCCGGAGCGAACGCGCTTCGTGTCCAGACTGCATGCTCTGCCGCTTCTTCACTTCTCGAGCTTTTCCGCGCCCGTGCCGCACCCGTGCCCCATAGCGCTATGACGCTGCGCCCGCGGCAGCGCCGATCCAGGGTGCCGACATCGTGCTATCCACGGTGCCGCGTCTGCACTCGTGCCCCATAGCGCTATGACGCTGCATGTTGTCACCCCTGCCGTATCTCAGCCACCTCCGCAGCGCCGCAATGGACTTACCCTATGGCTCCGAACCGGGCCGATTCCCACAATAGCACCGCCTCGAAGCTGTCCTTGAGGGCTCAAAAACAGAAAATTGGCCCGTGCTGCAACTTTTTTGCGATTAGG
>FR884571.1 GCA_000436075.1 Eggerthella sp. CAG:209
GCTACAGGCTCAGGTGTCGCTGCGGGCAATCCGAACGCCACCGCCGAAGCCGAGCAGAAGAGCATGCTGCACCGCCTGATTGCCTCGCTCGTGTTCACGGTGCCGCTGTTCTACATCTCTATGGGCGACATGTTCGGCTGGCCGTTGCCCAGCGTGCTCACTGGTATGGAAAACATGATGGTGTATGGGCTTACCCTATTTGTGCTGCTGGTGCCCGTCATTTTCATCAACTTCAAGTTCTTCCGTGTGGGCTTTCGTGCCTTGGCGAATCGCGCCCCCAACATGGATTCGCTCATTGCGCTAGGCTCGGGCGCCGCCACGGTATACGGCGCATATGCGCTGTTCAACATGGCATTTTTCATGGGTCATTCCGACATGGCGGCCGCTCATCATTTTGCCATGAACCTTTACTTCGAATCGGCGGCCATGATCCTGACGCTCATCACGCTGGGCAAGTATCTTGAAGCGCGCGCGAAGGGTAAAACCACCAGCTCGCTTTCGAAGCTTATGGATCTTTCACCCAAAATGGCAACACGCGTGGAAGACGACGTTGAAGTGCAGGTTCCTGCCGCAAGCGTGCGCGTTGGAGACGTGCTCATGGTGCGTACGGGCGAATCGGTGCCGGTCGACGGCGTGGTGCTGGAAGGTGAAGGCTCGGTCGACGAATCCGTTATTACGGGCGAGCCTCTGCCGAAGAGCGTGCATGCTGGCAGCGCGGTGACGGGCGCCACCGTGAACACGGCGGGCTGGTTCACGATGCGTGCCGAACGCGTGGGCGAAGAAACCGTGCTTGCGGGCATTATTCGTCTGGTCGACGAAGCCACCAGTTCCAAGGCGCCCGTTGAAAAGACGGCCGACAAAATCAGCGGCGTGTTCGTGCCGGTGGTTATCGCTATTGCGGTGGTGGTGTTTACCGTGTGGCTCGCCGCGGGGGCGGAGCTTTCCGTGGCGCTTACGTACGCGATTTCCGTACTGGTAATTTCATGCCCCTGCGCGCTGGGATTGGCAACGCCTACTGCCATTATGGTGGGCACGGGACGCGGTGCTGCGAACGGGATTCTGGTGAAATCTGCCGAGGCGCTGGAAACGGCGCGCGGTG
>FR884572.1 GCA_000436075.1 Eggerthella sp. CAG:209
ACTTATCTCAGACTGTAATGGGTGTTTATGATTTGCGTCGCGTGCCTGTTCGGTGCGAATTCGATATGGCAACTGTGCGCATTTTGCTTTTCTCGGTATACGCATTGATGCACTGGCGGTTATCGATTAACTTTTTCGAGGCTTTAAGGGTATGAGTGGTACTTCTTGTTGATTTGCATAGAATGAAACAAGCCCCATAGAACTGACGTTTATGGGGCTTGCGGTGCTGGATTGCGAGTGAGTGGGGGCTATTCGAGACAGCCCACCATTTCTATGGTTAGTGCAGCGCAATCGTGGGCGGCTTTAGCTTCGAACGTTGGATAGTCGACGCTTGCTGAACCGTCTGCTTTGTCAGAGATTGCACGTACTATTAAATAAGGTATTTTGCTCAGGTAACAGGTTTGAGCAATTGCTGCACCCTCCATTTCACAGCAGCTTGCTTGAAATACTGCTTTGATCCGTTCCTTTTCGCTCTCTTCGCGCACGAATCTGTCACCTGATGCAACGCGGCCTTCGTGGGCGCTTAGATCTAGCCTTAGCGCTGCGGTTTTTGCGGTGTTGCGTAGTGTTTCCGAGGCGGGGTAAGCTACTACTTCTACTCCTGGGGTTTGCCCTGGTTCGTACCCCAGATTCTGCACATCCATGATGTGGTTCACCGAGTCGGTTGAAAGCACTACATCACCAATATCGATGCTAGGGTCAAGCGATCCTGCAATGCCGGTATTAATAACAGCATCGGCTGAGAACGAGGTAATAAGTACTTGGGCGCACAATGCGGCATTCACCATGCCTACACCGCACTGAACCACTACAACGGGTGTTCCGTTTAGGTTTCCCTCGTAAAAGTCTCTTCCAGCAATTGAGCTCATCGAAACTGCGCCCTGGCGTTCCATCGTTTGGATGAGAAGATCAATTTCAACCTGCATTGCTCCAATAATGCCAATGCGTGTGTTGGGGAATGTATTTGCCATAAAGAGCTCCTAATTCAGGAGGGCAGGGTAGTGGGTGTGCGCTTCGTCAAGGCAAGAAAGCGTCTTTGTTACATATCGCTTTGCCCACCATTGAGCTTGTGCGATATCCGAGTCATGGTAGTTTCCGCATTCTTCGGGTTTGGCTCCTGGAATTTCGCCCTCGAAGTCGCGCGCAAATTCAAACAGTCGTTTTACTAAGCTAGCAACATCGTTTGATTCATAGGCGCCAAATACGACTAGGTAAAATCCCGTGCGGCAGCCCATGGGTCCAAAATAGATAACGCGATCTTTCCACTCTGCGTCATTCCGAAGGAAAGTGGCACCAAGATGCTCGAGCGCATGTACGGCTGCCGTATCCATTACTGGTTCCCGATTTGGGGCGGTCATACGCAGATCGAATGTAGTGGTGATGCATCCTGTTGCCTCGTCGGCATCGCTGCGTGATACATATATGCCTGGTTCGAGGACATTGTGATCAACAGAAAAACTGGCTATACGCTCCATGGGTACTCCTGATTTGAATTGTGTGATAGATAGCGGGCTATAAGGCGCGTTGAATCGCAAGTAATTGTTTGAGGTCGTTGATTCGCTCTTCGAGATCAGCGCCTTCATCGGTCTGTGAGACCAGAACTGGGTGGTCGGGTTTGGTTATGGGACGTATGCTGCTATTGAGATCGATATGCTGTTCAATCGCGATGTTCGTACCCACGAATGGCTCATGCGTAGCAAGTGATATGCCCTGGGTGTCGGAAACAAGCGTGAACCCTGCAATGCCAGTCGTTTTCTGGTAAGCAGCTGACATGCCTCCGTCGATGACCACAACTTTGCCGTTGCATTTAATGGGATCCTCTCCGTCTTTGACCTTAACAGGGACATGTCCGCAGACGATGCGGGCAGAGGTTGGATCCATGCCGAAATCTTTGAAGATGCCATCTACCACGTCTTCATTTTCGTAAAGCTGGTAGAAGGGGTTCTTCACTTCTTTGCGTGCTTCTTTTTCGGCAATTAGGTAAAGCTCAAACGTTGCCATTTTACTTTTTGCAAATAACGGCGAACCAATACCAAGCCACAAATACCACAGCAGGTCAGCTCCTTTCCTCTGAGCTGCTGGATCGGGGTCGGTAAAAGCAGCGCGGACGTAGCGGTCTACCGCATCGAATAGCTCTCGCCCCTTCATCTTTTCGCCGTAGAGGTTGGTTTCCCTTAGGCTTCCATCTGCGTTCAGAGGGACACATGCGTGGAACATCAGTGTGTTGTTCTGAATTTTGTACAGGCTGCCTCGTTCGAGGAATAAAGCGATGTGACGCTGAAGCTTTTCGCATTTTATGAAAGCTTCTTCGAGGCTCTGCATAACAGCTTCTTCTTCATCTGTGAGTTGGTATGGATTCTCCCAATTTACAGTCGGGAAGACCGTGTCGGTGAGCTTGTATTCCACGCCATCGACGACAATCGTGTTGGTTTCGCGATTGATCTTGTGGAGCAGTTTTCTGTCTTCAAGCTCGAACGATGGGTTGTCGTCGATAAGCTTGGCTTCGATCTTAAACTGCAGGATTGCCATTGCTTTTTGTATCTTTACGTTTAGGTCGTATTCCTCGGCGCTTAAGTCGGGATCCCCTTTGAGCTTGAATGCTACGCAGGGATCGTCTTTGTATGCCTTGGAAGCAAAGTTTGCCAAGGGCAGGATGTTGATTCCGTAGGCATCGCTTAGGATGGAAAGATTGCCGTAGCGAGCGCAGTTGCGTACTACGTGTGCAATGCACCCTCGTTGTCCAAGTGCAGCACCCATCCACACTACGTCGTGGTTGCCCCATTGGATGTCGATTTCGGGATGCTCTTCGATTTCGTCCATGATCAAATCGGGATTTGGGCCGCGGTCGTAGACATCTCCCACGATGTGGACTTGGCTTGTTGCCAGCCCCTGAATTGTGATGCATAGTGCCCACGCTAAATCTTGCTCGGTTGCCGTGTCGAATGCGGCGTCAAGAAGCACTGTCTTGCGACCGGCGCTGTGTTCTGCGGACATGATTTTTTCAACGATGGGACCAAATGGTTTTGGGCATACATCAAAAACTGCTTCAAAGGGCTGAAGCTCTGCAAAGCTAGCGCATAGGGAGATAAGATTGCTAAAGGTATTCCTAAGATCGCCATCGTTCAGTTGATCGATGGATTCCTCGGGGTAATAAACCAAGGTTGCAAGGGCGCTGCGTTCGTCTTCATCAAGAGAATCACTGAAAAGCGCATCAATATGTTTGCGGATAGAGCCGCAGCCATTTCGGAGTATATGGGAAAACTCTTCATATTCTCCGTGGACGTCGGAAATAAAAAGCTCTGTTGGTTTAGGGAATCTCAGCTCTTCACGTTCGGCGATGATCTCCATTGCTGTTTCCTCTGGAGTAGTGAATAGTTGCGAAAGGAGTCCCAGGTAACGCTCTTGTGCGTATGCCATTACTTACCTCCTGATTGATTGAATTCCAATGTTTTCATTTTACTGATATAAAGGCTTGATTGTGCGACAGTATCCTTTCGTTTGATTTTCTTGTTTTCGTTATAAGCTTGTACGTTCTGATGTGGGCTTATTGGCTTGAACAGGTTCACTCAGGCATGAAATAGAGATGCGCTGAGCTGCGATTGGAAACACGTTGAGAGGGGTATGCGATGGCAGTCAATCGATTTGTTCTTAATAACATTTCTTATCATGGTGCTGGTGCGATCAAGGAAATGCCTGGTGAAATTAAGCGCCGTGGCTACGGAAAAGCACTCGTTTGCTCCGATCCTGATCTGGTGAGCTTTAGCGTTACTGCAAAAGTTACCGATGAGCTTGATGCTTAAGGGATTGCCTGGTCGCTGTATGACCAGATCAAGCCAAATCCTACTTTCAAAACGTCAAAGATGGTGTTGCGGCCTTTAAAGCGTCCGGGCCGATACGATCTTAGAAATTGGCGGAGACTCTTCTATGGATACCGCTAAGGGCATTGGAATAATTGTCGAAAATCCAGAGTTTGAAGATGTGGTTTCCCTTGAGGGGGGTAGCCGATACCAAGAAGCATGCAACATTCACCATTGCGGTTCCTACCACCGCTGGCACTGCAGCTGAAGTTACAATCATCTATGTTGTTGCTGATCCGGATAAGTTTCGCAAATTTGTTTGCGTTGATGTGGGCGATATTCCGGATGTTGCTATTGTCGATCCCGATATGTTGGCGTCTATGCCTGCTGGCTTAACGGCTGCTACTGGCATGGATGCGCTTACCCATATACCACTAAGGGGGCATGGGAGCTTTCTGACATGTTCCATTTGAAGGCCATCGAGCTAATTTCGAAGAATTTGCGAGATTCGGTTAATGAAGCGAAAGCGGGGCCCGGCTCTGGGCGAGAAGGTATGGCTCTGGGAAAGTATATTGCGGGTATGGGTTTTTCTAACGTTGGTTTGGGAATTGATCACGCTATGGCTCATACGCTTTCGGCTCACTACGACACGCCCCACGGAGTTGCCTGTGCGATGCTTTTGCCTATCGCCATGGAATCCAATAAGCCAGTAGCTGCAAAGCGATTGGCAGATGTTGCTGTTGCGATGGGCGTCGATACCGAAGGGATGGATACCGAATCAGCGGCTGATGCTGCTATTGAAGCGGTGCGTAAGCTTTCGTTCGATGTCGGTATTCCTACAACTTGCGAGGGCCTTACTGAGGCGGATCTTGATCAGCTTGCATCTGATGCGATGTCCGATGCCTGCTTCCCGGGAAACCCCCGTGACGCGAGCCACGAGGAAGTGGTAGGC
Organism: Eggerthella sp. CAG:209; assembly: GCA_000436075.1. Classification (GTDB taxonomy): domain Bacteria; phylum Actinomycetota; class Coriobacteriia; order Coriobacteriales; family Eggerthellaceae; genus Anaerotardibacter. The sequence continues at coordinate 4,750 of FR884572.1, forward strand.
TTCTTCAAGAAGTTTTTGGCTAAATTGTTCTATGGCTAAGTCGGCCCCTGAATGCAAATTCAGGGGCCTTATTTTTGCCCATTACAGTCTGAGATAAG
>FR884573.1 GCA_000436075.1 Eggerthella sp. CAG:209
ATGCCTATTGCAATAGGCATTTGTATCGCCACAGATTCATCGGAATAGAAAAGTACCTTGCTCTGGGCAACCAGCCAGACCGGAGAGCCCCTCCAAGGAGCAACAGCCGTCCACGTTTTCACCACCCAAGGGAGCAACGGCCTCAAAACGACAGAGCAGAACAAAGCAACAACAAAGGGGAGGAATACAAGACAACTGATTCGGGCCAGCGGGTCTGATTCGACGGAAATTGCAATCAACGAAAAAAGGCCAACAACTAACAAGGCACAGACAACGATGCGGAAGGCGCCGATTTTCTTTCTATATGGCAATTGACCGCCCAGGGTTAAAAGAGGGGAAACATTCAGGGAAGAATGCACACTGCTCAACCCACCAAGAACAAACGCAAGGAGCTCAACGCAAGCGACCAAGGCGACAACCGGAAAATCAAGACAAGCCCCCAAACAAACAAAGACATCAAAGCAAGGAATCGCAAAGCCGAAAGCAATGAAACCCAACATCAAGCCAAGAAACGAAGCAATTGCTATCTGAACAAAAAAGCAAAGTCCTACATATCTCCTGCGCATGCCTAGCAACCGCCACACAGAGTAAGATGGCTCTTTTTTCTTTGCAACAAGTCGCGCCACAGAGGCAGATACGGGAATGGAAGCAATCCATGTCAGAAACAGTGTTGCGGTTCCCGCATTGAGCAGCTGCCTCGAAGCCGCCCCCTCTAGCCCATAAGACGAAGATATGAGCAAGGCGGACCAACCGCTAGCAACGCCACAAAAGAAGGCGACCAGAATAATACCCACCCAATCAAGCCATCTATTCCTTAAGTCAGAAATGAACAAACGCCACATGGTTACCCCTCCAGCAAAAGGGCTATTTCATGCGGGGCGGGATGGTTGAGCTCCGCAGCAACCATCCCATCTTTCAGAATCACAACACGATCGGAATAAGAAGCTGCCGTCAGATCATGGGTTACCATCACAACAGCACGATTACCCTGCTTCGATTCGCGACGCATTATATCCATCACCGCTCGCGTATTATCAACATCAAGAGATCCTGTAGGCTCGTCTGCAAATACTATTGGAGAATCAGTAGCCATGGATCGCGCTATTGCTATACGCTGCCGCTCTCCTCCCGACAATGAATCTGGATAGTCCTTTGCCTTATCGGCGATACCAAGGCCACTAAGCAAAGCTAGCGCATCTTTTTTCGTAGCTTTCTTTCCAGAAAGTCGAGCGGGAATCCAGACGTTATCTACGGCATTCAGCGATGGAATGAGATTTAAATTCTGAAATACGAAACTGACCAAACGCCTTCTGACTTCGTCTCTCTCTATAGTGTTCATTGATGAAATCAAGTTGCCATCAAGGGCAATAGAGCCCGAATCTATCTCTTCGAGGCCCGAAAGGCAGTTCAACAGGGTCGTTTTTCCCGACCCACTTGGGCCGACAATAGAAACGAACTCACCCACGTTAACCGAAAAGTCAATCCCATTCAGCACCCTGTTCTTCCGAAGCTTTTTTCCTTTGCCGTACATGAAAGACTTTTCTATTCCCCTTGCATCAATCAAGGCTGACATCGAAGAATCACGCCCTTTCTTCAATTGCCGGGCATGCGAAAGCATGCCCGGCACTATCTTTGCTTAGCCGCACCAAAGGCTCACAGAGCTGTTATCGCCATTGCACATAAAGCTAGCTCCAGATGCCCTAGGATCGATTGCATCGCTAGAGGCTTCGAGCGACTGAAGATCCAACATAGAACCCATTTCCTTCACCTCCTTCCTTGATTTGTGCGCATATTTATATCAATGAAGAGAAACGGGAAACCATCCAAAAGGATGCTCGACCGAAGACAGGAGAAATCCGATCAGCCCAGCGGAACCAGTTGAATAATCAACCGATAAGCAAGAACCACCATTTCCCAAGGCCCAAATTGGCCCCTCGAAATCTTGGCTTTGCTCCCGAAAGCAAAACTCCCCTATCACGTTCCTCACCATTGCTGAAATAACATCAGCGTTTTCCTCCCCATCAATGCAGAGAAGTGCCGCTGCTTTGCCTAATAGCCCATGGAACAAGCCACCGTTCAGGGCAACGTATTCTTTGAGCGAAGAAGAAATAGCTTTAAGCTCATTTGCATATCCATCCGCATTGCATAAGGCAAGTGAAACCCCAATACCCGCAATGCCCTCAGATAAGTACCCAAAATCAATTCCCGAATAATCAACTGACAAAGAGCCATCAGGTTTTACATCGAGTCCCGAAAGTTCGTGTTCGAGGCAAACGTTAGCCAAGCGATTCCACTCAGCCGATTGCTCGACAAAGCATGCAGCCAACTCATGGCAAGCCAATGCCGCACCAGACCAACCATCGAACAATCCAACGGCATTCCCGGTTTCCGCGCCATCACTTACTGGTTCGAGATTCTTCAATACGGAATCTCGCAAAAATCAGCAGATTCTCCAAGGAGTTTTCTCACCTGGGGACAGCCGCAATCTGAATTGATTTGCAAGAGAGAAAGAACCGTTCCAGCAATTCCGCTTCTTATCGAAATATCATCAGAGGGACCATACGGTAAAGAAAGAGGAAGCAGACCTATTGCCTTTTCACAATATCCAAGCTGAGAAAAAACGCTTGCTATTCCCACTGTTCCACGAAGCAGTCCATGAAAATGCAAAGAGATTTCGCTTTTCAAAAGCTTCGTCGTGATCCATTCAACATCAGAGGAAACATCAAGCCCAAAACGACCAAGCATGAGAGCAACGCCCGCAGCGCCAGTCTCTATGTCCAATCGGCCTAAAGGCCCATGCAAGAATTGTGTAGCATCACCAGGATAGAGACGGCCCTCCGAATCATCGGGCCTTCTCGATTTTGCAATTCCTGCAGCCAAACGCTGCGCAAAGCTGCACGAATCGATTTTTTCACTCCCAACCGGCACCAAGCCAAACGGGGAATCAAATATACGGGAAGCCATACAAGACAATTGCTCTTCCAGCATGTCCTTAACTGAAGATGGAAAATGCTTATCTATAAGAGGAAGCCGCTCATAAAGAGAGCGTGGAGAGAAAGAGCTACTCCAAGAAGGCCAAAAGAGATAGGACAAAACACATGCCAAGCCGAATTCGTCCCTCTCTTTATTGGCGCATTTGCAGAGCGGAGAAAAACCAGGCATCCCCAAGCACGCCGAATCAGCCCCATCGATATCGCTACATGCCTCAAAATCGATAAGGCTTACTGCAAGATTTTTATCAACGATGAAGTTTTTTGGATTAACATCCATCAAGGCAACGCCCGCGCCATGAACTGCATCCAAGAGGCCCAGCATTTGTCGAGCAATTACCAAGGCTCTCTCGGAATAGCGAAGAGCATCGTCCTCTCCAAGACGAAAAGGATAATTACTGGCAACCCAAGACTGCAAAGTGACCCCGGCACAATATTCCTCGACCAGAAATTCGTGTCCGCAAACTGTCTTATACGAGTAGTAAGAGGGAATCCCCTCAATTCCCTGCAGTCTGATGAGCATCGACCGCTCATGCCTTAAGCGTAGCACCGCATCGCAATCGGAAGAAGAATAGCCAGCATACGACCGAGCCTCTTTGGCCACAATCTCGCAACCAGTCTTGAGATTAACCCCACGATAAACCCCACCCGCATTGCTGAAATGCAGGCTTTCCAAAATTGAATAAGGAGAGAAAAGAAGCTCAAATTCATCTGATGGGTTGATACGAGCATCGACCTGTTTCTTTATGCCAAAGGGGACGGAAACAAAATCAGGCAAGACGAAGAATGGCTTTCTCTGATCTTCAGTCAGAGAGCCATCCGGCCTTCGTATTGCCAGCCTGGAGACGCCCTTTCCATCTTCTTCCAAAAGATATCGAAAACCACCGTAGCGGAAGAAAACCGGAGCTTCCTTGTATCTGATGTCAGACAACACATAGGGACCATGGAAATTCCCCAAAAGACCTTCTAACTCTTCCAAAAGAGCAAGGAAGTCGCCAACTGACCCTGGATAGATTGTTATAAATTTGCCCGAAGAGGACCTATTTGCATTCTTACCGTTCAGTCTCAGAAAGCTCCCATACGATACCAAATGCTTGAAAGCAACTCTCTTCTTGACTAAAAAGCCACCCACAACATCGAGCAGCAATTGGGCTTCCGTGGGACATGAGCTTAGGTGGATCTTCCATCCCTGATCAGGCAAGTTCACCTTTGCGGGAAATAAATACCTCCAGGTTGAATCAAGCTGACACGCCCAATCCGAAGGGACTTCGCAAGAAAAAGACTCTGTATTTTTCGCCTGAGCATACTCTTCGGAAAATGGCGAATCCTTGGCAATATGAAGCATTCTGTAATTGGTTAAGTTATGGTAACCATGCCTCATAAAAGCCTCCCTAATAGAAATAATATATTAAGAAGTTAACTGTTTCTTTTAACTTCTTAAAGTTAAGCATTATTTACTAGTACTTAGAGAGAAACCGATGATAGGCGGTTGACCTGAACGGTAAGCGGTTTTGAACATAAAAAATGGGCGCTGGTGAATTCCAGTGCCCATCATCAAGTGCAATAGCATCTATTGACTATGATACTTTTTATACTCCTCCAAAAAGGTCTCACCGTATCTTTTTTCAGCCTCTTCATCGCTAAGATACTCAAGTAAATCACCAGGTTGGCAATCGAAAACCTCACAAATCCTATCAAGACTGTCAATTCTTAACGCACGAATTTTCCCGTTTTTTATCCTCGATACCGTCTGAACCGTGCATTCAAGCTTTTCTGCCAGCTCTACGGATTGCATCTTTCTCGAGGCAAGCAATTTGTCCAAGTTGAACACTATAGCCAAAAATATGCCCCTAAACCGTATCGTCCGACAACTGCTGCAACAATACTCCGTATTTAAACACATATGACAGAACAAAGCCAATAACCGAAGCCACCAAGGTCGAAATGCTCAGATCCGCCACCACTCCATCCCCTTGCTTCGCCAAGCCAATTCGCATAACACCAAGAGAATAACCATCAAAAGGAATCACGGAGACAACCGCCTGAAGGACAAAACTGGCAAGCAGCAAAAAACTCACTACTTTAATTTGCCGAGAAGTATGCATAGTGAACGGACTGCTCCCATGGCGTATCGAATTGCAAATACTTCCAATTACGTAAAGGATATAAATGTTTATGAAAGCAGACACCGCAACAGGAACAGCGTAAAGAAGATGACAGACCAAGTCACACAAACCAACTTGTGAGGTTACCAAGGAAACGAAAAATGCGACAAAGAGCAAACTCCATCCAATGACGAATGTCGCCATAACGACTCGCAAGGCAACATACAATGGCTTTGCGATATTCTCCAGGCGAAGTAAAGAAGCCCTTGCTTCGTTTGATTCCCCAAACAACTATGTCTTCCTTCCGTTATCAGCAGTCCAACTTCGGCTTTTTGAGAGGCAAACTTTGAAGGCCAATGGTCACGCAGCCATTAGGAAGCCCTATATTCAAGCAACTTGAAACTTGTTGATTTGGAATGGAATAAAAAAAGCATTCTATCTCCTTAACTAATTAATAAAAACTATTAACTAATTATTGCTTACTATCACCAATAAACTATGTCCATAATTGCTCATGTTAACGGTAGGAATCAATCGGTTACGCATAGAATCTTCTAAGCAAATCGCCAAGCAGACCATAAAATTTTTTGGCTAAGGCGCAATACGGATCACAGGATCGGACGTCACCATAGGCATACAATGAACGGGCACGGCAGCCTCCGCCGCACAAATACTTCATGCCGCAATTCGAGCATCCTGAAATTGATTCAACGTCCAGAGTCGAAAAGGGTGAATTATCAATTTTTTCTTCGACATCCGCAAGACTATCCTTCAACAAGTTCGCAATGGTATAGCCATCAAACTGCAACATATGACAGGGATACAGGAGCCCCTCATGGGATACGCTCAAGTAGGTTCGGCCGGCACCGCACCAACCTCTTGCCGAAATAGAACCGTTCAAATTAAAGCCACAAGAAAATGCATTTTGACCGGCGTTCTCTATCAAGATTTCAGCCAAGCGCTCAAGCGCATTATCGTCGGGAATAAGCCTCTTCGAATGCTTATCATCAGCAGTACATGACAGCAGACTAAAGTTGATGCCAACATTCAAAGAGCGAGCTAACTCAAAATATGAAGGAATATCTTGAATATTAAAAGCGTGAATCGTCGCTATGATATGAGCGTTTATCCCTTCTTCTTCAATCGCAAGGATGCTCTTTTTTAGATCAGCAAACCGCTGATATCCACGGATATACGATTCGGAACTAGAAGAAGAGCCATCAAACGAAACAGCAATTCTATCCACAGCACCAGACAACCTTTGAAGGATCTCTCTCTTTATGCTGGTTCCATTCGTTATTACAGAAACGCCCCTTATACCCTTCGTCTTTGCAAAAGAAACAATATCGGGCAAGTCTTTCCGCAAAAAGGGTTCCCCACCTGAAATAACCAGGCTATCGACATTCATTCCCTTCAATTTCGTAAGAATGACTTCGATATCCGCAGGAGGGAGATCGGGCGAAGCATTACGTTTCGAATTGGCGGAATAGCACCCGACGCAATTCAAATTGCATCTTTGTGTCACATGAAGATATGCGGATCTTGATAGATTTTCGTCGTGCTCTTCTCGGAAGAATTTCCCTTCGCTCAAAGCACTACAGAACTCAGGAGAAAAATCGTCCGTAGATAACTCCTTAGACCCAGCCTCGAACGCATCTCTGCAAACACGCTCTTCGGCAGAATCTAATCCGATCACTGCCCCAGTTGCCAAATTTCCGAGAATCGGAAATTTGGCATAATCAAACATAACAACACTATCTGAAAACTTCATGCGTCCTCTTTCACTGTAACCCCAGCAAAGCAATAGCACACGAAGCCCTTTCCGTTGCTCGAAAGCCGTCCAAAGTCCATATCAAAGCGTAAGCGGAAAACATATAGGATGCACAAACTACCGAGCAGACCAGTACCGCCACCGTTGCGCAAAGACAGCACACCTAAGAGCAAGAGCAGGATTCCATCACCGCCCATGGTTCCACCCGCAAAAAGGCTGAATGCTCAAAGACGACCACCACTCCTTCTGGCGAGCACAAAGACATTGCCGTAGTCAAGTGGCCGAAAAGCCCTTCGGGGCTGATGTGACGTCCGACGAATCCGACTTGCAGGCCATCGCGCCCAACGACGACATAATCACCTTCGCGCAAGACGACACCAAAGTGGAGCACAAACAGCAAGGACGTCCATTACTCAGGTATCACCAACAAGGAGCTGCCTTTCTCCGTTACCTAAGGCCGTAAGTTAAACAATGAAACTGTGGACCCTTCAGTGCTGAAGAACGTTGCCGGCAATGAAGCTTCCTTGGACTACGAGAACAACACCGCCACCACGGTAAACGTAGACGGCACTTCGCGCAACGTAAAAGAGCCGTACGTTATGGCTTCCTTTGCCTCATTCGATACCGAGCATCCCAAGATCATCAAGGTTAACAACGACAAAGGCATGAATCAAGACGGCTCGTTCGTCGCCGTTGTCCTGGCGATGCCCGGCTTGACACAATCACCCCAGATCGACAACATGGTTGATCTACCTGAAAGCGTCACCTTTCTTCCGTGCATTCGGGTTGCGTGCTTGAGCTTTGCGGCGACGCAAAGTCGAGATAAATGGTTGCCGATTACAGAACCCGGCTTATAGGCTCACTCGCATTTCAATGCCGTCCCTTTGGGCGGCATTTTTTAACCATATCGGCATCAACCTATATCTCGGATTGAGAATCAATCAAACGACGATAGTACAAACAGCTCTCGTATAAGTCGTGATGCATTCCCTGCCCCTCAATTTTTCCCTCATTAAGAACGACGATCCAATCGGCGCTTAAAATGGAGGACAACCTATGAGCCGCATAGACGATCGTCCGTCCATCAAAAAGGCTTCTCAAGAGACAATCTACTTCGCGCTCGGAAATTCCATCGAGACTCGAAGTTGGCTCGTCGAGAATGAGCACTTTAGGATTACGGATAATAGTTCTAGCCAATGCGATACGCTGTCTTTGCCCTCCCGACAAGGCCAGACCCCGCTCGCCAACGTCCCTATCCAAAGGAATATCACCTAATCCAACAGAATCAAGGGCATTCTCCATGTCAAAGAGAGAAGCTGAGAGTTTTGCAAGCCTTAAATTATCCTCGACGGTACCGCTAATCAAACTAGCGGACTGGTCTATAAAGCCAATTGAATCCCGATATTCCTCAAGGGGGATATCGGACAACTCAATACCATCAAGGAGTATTTTCCCTTTTGAGGGAGAGAAAAAACGTTCCATCAAACCCAAGCACGTTGACTTCCCCCCACCCGAAGCTCCAACTAACGCAGTTACTTTCCCAGGAGGAATGCTGAACGAGGCATCGTTCAAAGAGTCATTCGAGGACGATGGGTAGCAAAATGAAACACGATAAAAAGTAAAAGATGGACAAGGAGAAATGCCTCCCTCTTTGTGGCAAGAAGAAGGAAGACTCCTAGGATGAACTAGGGTTTCAAAGTCTCTAATTCTCTCGTCGCCTACAGCAGCTTCGCGCGCATATGAAATAAAACCAACAAATTGGCTTACCGAAGAAGAAAAGTAAGAGAAGTACATCAAGAAAACTACAAGATCGGAAAAAGCCATTGCGCCCGCAGCAACCTGCCAGGATGCAAACAAAATCGTTCCAATATTCGCAAGCTGCATCAAGACAGACGATATCGGAGAAAGAAAACCGGCAAGCAGAGACAATTTAAAGCCAGCTTTTGCAGCAGCCTCTATTTCGACTCCGAGAGATTTTTCCGCCGAGCTCCATGCGTTATAAGATCGCAAAACCCGATTCGTGAGAGCGAATTCCTGGGTTTTTACTGTAATACGCAAAAGAAGCTCCTGAACCTCTTTCCTGTAGCCCGACATCGGGCGCGATGCAACGACCGAAAAAAGCAAGGATAGCAATCCAAACCCCAAACCGATAACAAACGTCATGGGGGAAATGAGAACCAGGGCAACAAATGATCCGAAAAACACGAACAAGGACTGAACAAGAGAAACAAGCTGCCCAGGGAGTCTCTTGACCAATTCAACATCACTTACAATGCGCTGAGAATACCAACCTGAAGGTCGAGCTTCCTGGCTCAAAACCGACAAAGCAAAGAACGAACGGGATAGACGGCCTCTTATTCGCTTAGCTAGTCCCTCGCCTATTTTGGCAATCAGAACCTGCTGGCCCATAGTCAATAGGGCGCTTGCAGCAAGAAGGATCAGCAGGATTATCAAGGGGTCGAAAGCATTTGCCCCTTCCTGTGCAGCCTGAATCAAAGCTCCACCATATTGGGGCTGAGCCAGCAAAAATATCTGCCCAAGTAGCCCCAGAGCCAAGCAAGCGACAAACACCCACCCCAAAAAAGGGACATACCTCTTTAATAAAACGATTATTGTTCGCATGGAATCGGACTCCCTCTATCGGAGAAAAAGACGACAAAGCAACCTCCCTTTTCTATTCCACGGCCTTACGAGCTAAAAGAACTTTTCCAGCGCTTACGCTTGGCAGCACCATCAGCATGGGAGATAGAACAACCGCAAAAGAAGGCGCGAAAATCAACAGCGAGGAAACTAAGCAGGCAGATAAGGGGAGGCTAACCGAACAAACGGCAGAAGCAATAGCCCCAGAAGATAATGCGCACGCCATGCCAACGATGAGCGCATTAAACGCATGGATGAACGACTCACATATCATCATTTCGAAGATCGATCTATGACTCGATCCACACGAAATGAACGTCCTTCCTTCAAGAACCCTGTCGTTTGCCGTCATTGCAACAACAGCCACAGCTCCAGCAACGCAAACTAAAATAGGGGCACCGAGAAAGGACAGCAGCTGTTCAGTGCTTATCCCGCTTGCTTCGATTCCCTGACCCCTCAGATAGACAACCAGAGCATCAACAACAGCAATGAGCCCCGCAACCAGCGAAATGCCTATTGCAATAGGCAT
>FR884574.1 GCA_000436075.1 Eggerthella sp. CAG:209
ATTGCAACCCCCTACGCCAACCCGAGGATTCTGTTCGCCGCATAGATGCCGGAGATGGAGGCGGGCTCCAGGCCAAGGCCGTTCATGTCGCCTGCAATCCAGCAGTGGTCGGCCCAGTCCTGTTTCAGCACGGTGTCGCCGTAGGTGTACAGGGCGCAGGGCCACACCTTGTATTTCAGCACGTCGTATTCCGTGAAGAAATCCCCCAGGTCGATTTCCTTACGCGTGTACACGTTGTAAAGCCCGTCGGGACGCTTGCCGATGGCAATCACGTCGAACACGTCGCCGTAGTAATGCGCGCCCGATTTCGCGATGTCCGCGTTGGGCGTGGCCTTCACCAGATAGCTCACCAGCAAGGTTGGCTGGCGGATCTGGGGGATGCCAAGCAGCTTCTGGGTGACGGTTGCCGTGGTGGCCACCACCAGGTTCTCGCACGTCAGATCTTCGCCGTCGGCCGTTTTCACGTGCCACACGCCCTTCGTCTGGTGCACCTGCTCCACCGTGGCGGTCTTCACACGGCCACCCAGCATCTTCGTGAATTTTTCGCCGTCAAACGTGAAGTCGCGCAGGGCAATCACGGCGCCTTGCGTCACGTTCAGGAAGTCCAGGGCGTTCAGCTGGTCCACGCGGCTTCCCGTGCAGGCGTAGGCGAACTTGTTGATGAAGTTGTCGGCCGCCTTCGCAATGCCAAGCTCGGCAATCGCGTCGCTGGCCTTCATGCGGTAATAGCGCTCGATGTTCGGGTACTTCTTGAACGCCTGAGCAACCGGATGGGTCTCGCAATACTTCTTGTATTCGGCGTATTCCGGTATGAAGGTCTTGTTCATGAAGCTGCGGAACTTCAGAAGCTGCGGAACGCCGCCAAGGAACGTGGGGCTTAGCACTTTGAATTCCTTCTGGGGAGAGGTATGCAGCATCAAGTCGCCCAGCGAAACGGGCAAGGGGCCGTTGTCGTCAAGAATCTCCAGGCTGTGCTTGTAGTTGGCCATGCAGAACACCGCCCCGAAGTTGCTCTTCAGCTTCGGGTCGTAGTACACCCGCCCGCCCAGGTGCTCCGTTACCAGCAAAACGTCCTGACCGTTTTCTCTCAGGCGTTTCGCGCAGCTCATGCCTGCCATGCCGCCGCCTACGACAATGGTTTTCGCGTCCATTCGAATCTCCTTCCCTAAGAGTTCTACGAACATTGTAATTGGGCTGAAATGCGTGTTTGTACATTGGATCCCGTATCGTCTACCATGTATTTTGCGAATATTTCTTCGCCGGTTCATCCGTTCCCAGAGGGGTGGTTGCATGGTCCGCGGCGACTATACGAAGCAACGTTTCGTCGACACGTTTTTACGTATGTGCGATACGCAGAAGCTGTCGGACATCACCGTGTCTTCGCTTATTGCAGAAGCCTGCACGGCGCGCCAGACCTTCTATAACCATTTCGAAGACATCAACGACCTGGTATGCTACATCCCCATCAACTTCATGGAGGAGTTCTGGCGCCCCGCTTACTACGTCGAAACCGTACGCGAGGCCTATTACTACGCCTACGAGCACAAAGGCTTCTTCTGCCAGCTGCCCCAGCATGCCGGGCAGAACAATTTCCGCGACACCTTCATTGAGCATTACCGCGAGATTCTGCACCGTACGTTCGTGACCGACGACTTAAGCCTCGAGGAGCAAATCTACCGGAGCGTTGCTATCGAGCAGCTGGTGATAGGCGTTGTGGACACGTTCCTGGAATGGTGTCGGCAACAGATGTCCTGGCCGGTTGACGTGCTGGTACGCGTGCAGCACGATGCCACGCCGGCGTTCATCCGCCAGATGCAGCACGGTAATGCCGAGCCGCCTGCGATGCACCCAAGGCCGAGGGAGATTCGCTAGGCAAGCGTCCGCCGCCCCGACAGACACGTCGGCAAGCCCCGGCCGCCGCGCCCGCGCGGTTCCGGCTTGCAAAGTAGATATTCGCCCGCGAATTGTCCACGCAGGCTAGAAAGCCCGCCCGCCCTGTCTGTTGGAACGAGACCGCATCTTCCTTACTGTTTTGTATGACTCGAAACATACTGAAACAGGAGGACGTAAGATGCGAACTGAACCAGCTCGACTTTGCACGACCGATGCAGACTATAAGAAATTCGGCATAGCTAAGGGAAATCCGCAGCCTTTCGAGGACGACATGCGCTCGCCGGGCGGCAAGGG
>FR884575.1 GCA_000436075.1 Eggerthella sp. CAG:209
TTTGCCGTCGAAAACATGGCGCTGTGATGGTGTTTCGTTGAATTGCCGTTGTTCCGCGGTACTATTCTGAAAGATATCGTGCCTGTTTACGCAAAACGGGTTGTGGGACCAACGATGGCGGCGGCCATCAGAATAGGAGATGAAGCTGTCGTGAACGACTCCGACGGCGGCGGTCGATGTTGCTCGACCCGAAAACGCACCGCACAATGCAATAATTCTCTTTTTGGTCCCGCGCGGCCTTTGTCTTCGTGTGAAGAAAAGGCTGCGTTTCTGTATTCAGGTGCTGCAGCGCAAACAGCGTTGCAGCTCTTCCTTGCGTGTGGCTTATGCCTGGATGTGCGCAAACGCCTTTCCTTGTTGGCGGACATAACGCGTCTTATGCCCTTCCCAAAGGGGGAGATGGCCGTGTAATTTCGGTTTTCTCGGAAAGGATGCAAAGCGCACCGATCCCCCTTTAGCGGAAAAGCAGTTTGAACCTCTTTTCCGATCCCGTTCTCGCAATGAGAAACGGCCGACTGTTTCTCGCCCCCGCAGTGAGAGATGGCGATTCCGCTTCTCACCCGCTTACACAAGGAGTTTTGTACCTAGATGCCTATTTGGTTAAGTTTGATATTGGTTGTTCTGTTTCTGCTGATGAACGCTTTTTTCGTTATCGCTGAGTTTTCCTTGGTGCGCGTGCGTAAATCGCAGATTGAGATTTTGGTGGAAGAAGGCAAGAAGGGCGCCAAGCGTGCGCTCGAAATGGCCGACAACGTTAACGAGTACCTTTCGGCTTGTCAGCTTGGTATTACGTTGGCTTCGCTGGCGTTGGGCTGGTTGGGCGAGCCCGCGTTTGCCGCGTTGCTTCACCCGATCTTCGTGTTCTTTGGCTTGCCCGACACGGCTGTCACCGTTATTTCGGTGGGTATTGGCTACTTCATCATGACCACGCTGCATGTGGTGGCCGGCGAGCTCATCCCTAAGAGCATGGCTATTCTGAAGACGGAAACCTACGCGCTGCACACAGCGGGTCCGCTTCATGCGTTCTATCGCATTACTTATCCCATCATGTGGCTGTTTAACGCTACCACCAATGGCGTTATGCGCTTGACCGGCCACGATGCCAAGAATGAAACCGAGGCTTATTCCGAGGAAGAAATTAAGCTGCTGCTTGAAGAAAGCGCTGAGAGTGGATCTATCGAGCAGGATCAGTACCAGTATCTGGACAACATTTTCGACCTGGACGATAAGGACGCGAAGGCTATCATGACGCCCCGCACCGAGGTGCTGGCCATCGACTACGACGATGACCTTGAAACGAATCTCGACTTCATGGGGAAGAACAAATTCACGCGTTACCCCGTGTTCCGCGAGGACAAGGACAACATCGTGGGCTTCGTGCACATCAAGGATGCCTACTTGCTGCCTGAGGGCTCCACGATGAAAGACCTGAAGATTCGCTCTATTCAGGCGGTGCCGGAAAGCATTTCCATCGCGAAGCTTTTGCAGGTGCTGCAGGCTAAGCACACGAAGATCGCTGTGGTGGTTGATGAACACGGCGGCACGTCCGGCATCGTTACCATGACCGATGTGGTCGAGCAGATTATCGGCCGTATGGAAGACGAGTATCTCCACGATGATCAGGATGAAATTCTGAAGGTAGGCGAGCATCATTACTTGGTTGACGGCTCGTTGCCGGTTGACCAGTTCGTTGAGTTCATTGGATTTGAGCCCGTGCCCGTGTTCGACTACGAGACCGCGGGTGGCTTGATGCTCGACCTGCTGGACAAGATCCCCGCCGAGGGCGATTCGTACGAGCTACATCACGAGGGCACGAAGATCACGATGATGGCTCGTGTGATGGACGGCCTGCGCATCGACAAGATCGATGTCCGCTTCGAGGAGGAGCCCGAGACGGTAGAAGGCGAAGAGAAGGAATAGCGCCTAAAACGCTTAGGGCTGCTGCTATTTTCGCTGGTAATAGGCGAAGGCTGCGACGTCGGCGTGGCCGAAGGGCTTGATCGCCCGCAGGCCCAGCAGATTGCCGCGCAGGCGGTTTTGGGTTCTGCGAAGCTGGTGCTGGAATCGGGCAAGCATCCTGGCCAGTTGAAGGACGAGGTGTGCTCGCCTTTCGGTTCCACCATTCGCGGAGTTGTGGTTCTGTAAAAGGGCGCGTTCCGCGGCACGGTGATTGACGCGCTGCGCACTGCCATCGCCCGCGCCCGTTCGCCGCAAACCGCCCGAAAGGCAACAGCCGCGTTACAAACGGGCGGGCGGCCTTCGCCTTCCTTGACAGGTGCAATTCCCATACTAGAATTCGTATTAGCACTCCTCTTGCGGGAGTGCTAATTTGCGTTTGCCTACAATATAAATAGGGTGTTGCCGCGTCTGTGCCGTGTGGCGCGTGCCATTCGCCCAAAGAAGGAAGGATCTGAATGAAGCAGTTCCAAACTGAGAGCAAAAAGCTCCTCGATCTGATGATCAACTCCATCTACACGAATAAGGAAATCTTCCTGCGCGAGCTTATTTCCAACGCATCCGACGCGGTGGACAAGCTCTACTTCAAGAGCCTTACCGATACCTCTATCGCCGTTTCGAAGGACGACCTTTCCATCGATGTTGCCTTCGACAAGGACGCACGCACCATCACCGTTTCCGATACCGGCATCGGCATGACGCGCGACGAGCTCGAAACCAACCTGGGTACCATCGCCCATTCCGGCAGCCTTGAGTTCAAGACTGAAAACGCCGAAAAGCAGGGCGAAGATGTGGACATCATCGGTCAGTTCGGCGTGGGCTTCTATTCTTCGTTCATGGTTGCCAAGGAAGTTATCGTAACCTCCCGCGCATACGGCGAGGCCGAGGCGTTCACCTGGAAATCCGACGGCGTTGAGGGCTACACCATCGAGCCCGCCACCGCTGAGGAGGCCGCCGCACTGGGCGCCGACCACGGCACCAGCATCACCCTGCACCTGAAGGACAACGCCGACGAAGAAGAGTACGACGTATTCCTAGACCAGTATGAGCTCCAGGCCCTCATCAAGCAGTACAGCAACTACGTGCGCTACCCCATCCACATGGAAATGGAGGAGCGTAAGCCCCTGCCCAAGCCCGAAGATGCCGGCGACGACTACAAGCCCGAGTTCGAAACGGTGCGCGAGGTTAAGACTATCAACTCGATGATCCCCATCTGGAAGCGCCGCAAATCCGAGGTAACCGACGAGGAATACGCCACCTTCTACAAGACCGACTTCCACGATTTCGAGGACCCAGCCCGCACCGTTTCCGTGCACGCGGAAGGCGCGCTGACCTACGATGCGCTGCTGTTCATCCCCAAGCGCCCGCCGTACGACTTCTACAACAAGGACTACGAAAAGGGCCTGGCACTGTACAGTTCGAATGTGCTGATCATGGAAAAGTGCGGCGATCTGCTGCCCGACTACTTCAGCTTCGTGAAGGGCGTGGTGGACTCGCAGGACCTTTCGCTGAACATCTCGCGCGAAACGCTTCAGCAGAACAGCCAACTGCGCGCTATTGCCAGCAAGCTCGAAAAGAAGATCAAGAGCGAACTGGAGAAGTTCCTGAAGAACGACCGCGACGGTTACGAAAAGTTCTTCAAGGGCTTTGGCCGCAATTTGGAATACGGCATCTACACCAGCTACGGCATGAAGAAGGATGTGCTGGCTGACCTGCTGCTGTTCTACTCCGCCAAGCAGCAGAAGATGGTGACGCTGGCCGAGTACGTGGAGGCCATGCCGGAGGACCAGAAGTCGATCTTCTTTGCAACGGGCGAGGCCATTGACCGTTTGGCGAAGCGCCCCATTGTGAACACGGTGCTGAGCAAGGGCTTCGACGTGCTGCTGTGCCCGCAGGATGTTGACGAGTTCTGCTTCATGTCGATGAACGAGTACCAGGAAAAGCCCTTCAAGAACGTTGCCGGTGGCGATTTGGGCCTGGAGACCGAGGACGAAAAGAGCGCAGCTGAGGCCATTACGAAGGAAAACGAGGGCCTGTTCGCCGAAATGCAGAAGGCACTCGATGGCAAGGTTAAGCGCGTTGCCGTTTCCGCCCGCCTGACTGATACCCCTTCATGCGTAACCGCAGAAGGTCCCATCACGCTGGAAATGGAAAAGATCTTGGCGCAGGGTCCCGACGGCGAGCACGTAAAGAGCGACCGAGTGCTCGAACTGAACGCCGAGCATCCCGTATTCAAGGCAGTACAGAAGGCGTTCGAGGATGGCGATACCGAAAAGGTGCACCTGTACGCCACGATTCTGTACGATCAGGCGTTGATCACCGAGGGCCTGCCTATCGACGACCCGGTGGCCTACACCCAAGCCGTCTACAAATTCATGGCGTAAGAGGGAATATAGGGACTGATACCAAATTTCCAGCTTTACTAAGGGCGTTCGCAAAAGCGACCGCCCTTTTTTTGTTTGGCAACACGCACAAGAGCAGAGCCCTGCTCGCGTAATTGGTCGCAAGCAGGGCTCTGCTTGTTAGACGGGTAAGCAAAAAGCCCTGGATTTCTCCAGGACTCAAAAGGCCAATGCGAAAGGATGCGCGAGAAAACAGTGCCCGTCCCCATTGTCCCAAAGCAAAACAAAAGGGTCGGGTCCGAGATTTCCTCAG
>FR884576.1 GCA_000436075.1 Eggerthella sp. CAG:209
TCCGAATCCCTCAAATCATGCATGACGAGCGAATCTTGCCACGCTCGACGGATCCTGCTGGACGAACCCTGCCACGCTCGACGGATCCCGCTGGACGAATCCTGTCACGCTCGATGGCTCCACTGGACGAATCTTATCGCGCTCAATGGTTTCTGTCGTGCAAATCTTGCCATCCCGCCCTGGCGGCTCCCGTTGGGCAAATCCCGTTGGGCAGAGTACGCTTGATGAAGCCAACGGCTTTCGCCTCCGCGTCCGCCATTGTCATTTCCACGAATGCCCTCTGGGGAAAAGCACCTGAATAACCACAAGCCCCAGTTTCACGGGGCACAATCCGCTGCGATGCCTCGGCTTCACGGGGCCCAGTCCGCCCAGAGTCCCAATCCCAAAGCGACCGGGGCATTTCAGCACTAGGGGCACAATCCGCTGCGGAGTCCCAGCCCCGAAACGCCAAGGCTGCTTCAGCGCCAGTCATCAAAGCGCCCAGCCCGTTTCAACTTCTCGAACCAAAAGCACGCAAGCCCAAACCACCAAGGGAAAGCACAGAGCTCATTAGCTTTTTCGCGCAAGCACTTTGGGGGTTGGCAACCACGCTTTCGGTTGCGCCGCATTCGGCAACTTCCCCTTCATCGAGCACCAGGAGCCTATCGGCCAGCTCCGACACAAGAGCCAAGTCGTGAGTAATAAACACGATGGATTCCTTGCCCTTCAACCGTTCGATGAGCGAAACAATATGTGCTTGGGTAGACACATCAAGGGCACTGGTTATCTCATCGCATATCAGCACCGAAGGGTTGGCAGTAAGCGCCCTTGCCAATGCCGCACGCTGACACTGACCTCCACTTACCTGAGAAGGAAAACGCTGGTAAAAGCTCTCGTCTAAGCCAACCAGCTGAAGCTTTTCAAGGGCCTGCTCCTTCGCTTCCGCACGCGTGGCACCAAAGCTGCGCGCCACCTCGGCGATGCTGGCGCCTAACGTATAACTGGGATCGAACGATTCCAGCGGCATCTGGAACACCATTTGAATGCTCGAATACACATCTTTACGTTGCCTGCGCGGCAAACCGAGGATTTCTTTTCCGAACAGGGAAACCGAGCCACCATCAGACTGCTCAAGCAGCGTGATAACGCGGGCAAGCGTGCTTTTGCCGCTGCCACTGCCGCCAACAATACCCAAGCATTCACCCTGCTCCAAAGTGAAGCCCACCCTGTTCAGCGCCGGCTTTTCCATGCCGGAGAAACGCTTGGATACACCGTTAACCTCCAGCGCCTTCATCGAGCACCCCTTAGCTTAGGAACAGCAGCGATAAGCTGACAGGTATACGGATGCTGGGGGCGAGCAACAACCTGCTCGGAAGGCCCCTGCTCCACAACCTCCCCGTCTTTCATGACATACAAATACTGGGCCATGTGGGCTAACACGGCAATATTGTGGGAAACCACTAAAAGAGACACCCCAAACTCGCGATTTGCCGAAACGAGCTCCTCTACCACTTGCGCCTGAACCGCCACATCAAGAGCGCTGGTAGGCTCATCGGCGAAAACTACCTTTGGGGAATTCATCAGCGCAAGGCCAATAGCAGCACGTTGGGCCATACCGCCGGAAAGCTCGAAAACATAGCTGTCCAAAACCCGCTCAGGATCGGATAGCCCCAGCCTTCCAAGAAGAGACGCCGCACGCGCGCGAGCCGCCCCCTTCGAAAGCCCGCCACGCAAAAGGGCAGTTTCCTCGAATTGGGAGCCTAACGTGCGCACAGGACTGAAAGCCCGCTGCGGGTTTTGCGACACCAACGACGCCACCGTGCTGACGTAGGAAAGATGCTCGGCCTGCGTCATGCCGGAAACGTCTTTCCCAGCAAAACGAATGGAGCCGCCGCAAACCTGGCCCGCCTGCCCAAGCATTCCCAGCGAGGCGCGAAGCAGCGTGGTTTTGCCGCAGCCCGATTCGCCAACAATGCCCACAATAGAGCCCTGCTCAAGGGAAACGGTGACACCGTGAAGCACGGCGTCACCGTTGTACGCAACACGCAAGTTTTCTATTTCGAAAATCGCAGACATACACCCTACTTGTAAGACATCTGATAGTTCAGCCAGTCGTACTGACCCTGCATAGCAAGGTTTTCAACGTCGGCTGCCGTAACGTCATTTACCAGCGTATGAACCATGTAGACATAAGCATGGTCATCGAGCGCGACCTGCTGGATCTGCTTCACCAGCTCCTTCTGCTTGGCCTCGTCGCCGGTCTTCTTCAGCTGGCCAAGAAGCTCGTCAACCTTGGCGTTACTGTAATGACCATAGTTGCTGGTGCCATCGGAGCCCATAACCGCAGACAGGTAGGTGTAGGGATTGCCCGTGGGAAGCGTGGAGTAAGCCATGGTGCCAATGTCCCAGTCGCTGTCGGCCAAACGAACGGTGATCTTTTCGGCTACCTCAATATCAGCAGCGATGCCGATCTGGGAAAGCTGTGATGCCAGCGCTTCGCAGTCCATGGGCAATGCAGCGTTTGCCTGATAGGTAATCAGTTTCAGGGAAAGCTTCTTGCCATCCTTTTCCAGCACACCATCGCCATCGTTATCGGCGTAGCCGGCATCGGCCAGAATCTGCTTTGCCTTTTCAGCATCGAAGCTATCGCAGGTCACACCATCGGCATAGCCAGAAGAATCAGGGAATGCAGCGTGGGATGCTTCGGCGGAATTGTTGTAGATGGAGCTTACATACGAATCGCGATCGACGCACATGTCAACGGCCTGGCGAACCGCATCATCCTGCATAGCTTCGCTCTTCATGTTGAAGTACAGCATATGGGCACGAGCCTGATTGGTCTGATGCAAAGTGTACTTGGACGTATCGCTCAAGTTTCCAAGCTGGTCGTCTGCAACATTCATCAGCGCACAAACCTCGCCAGACTGCAGCGCGGATACCTTCGACTGGTCGTCGGTCAGGTACTTCGCATGCACAGTCTTGATTTTCGGCTCGCCCTGCCAATAGGAATCGTAGGCAGAAAGCTCAACGTCGCCATTGCCTTCAACCGAATCGATCTTGTAAGGGCCGGTGCCCACAGGCTCGTCTTCGGCAGCGCCCGAGTTCACATCGATGATAGATGCAACGGGCTCGGACAGTTCGTTCTTGAAGGCGGTGTTAAGGGAATTGGTGGTAACGGTAAGCACGTTGCCGTCAGCTTCCATACTGGCAATATCGAGCGATTTCTTGGCGCGCTCGTTCATGCTGATGGTGCGATTCAGACAATCCGCTACCGCCTGAGCATTGAGCTCGTTACCGTTCTGGAACGTTACCCCTTCACGAATCGTGATCTTCCACGTGGTATCGTTCACCATTTCGGCGGACTCAGCCAACATGGGCTGAGGGTCGAAGTTTGCATCGATGCGAAACAGCTGCTCGTAGATGCCCAAATAGGAGCCCTGCCAACCCATGTAGTTATTGGTTGGATCAAGGTTGTACTCGCCAGCGTTGGAAGTCCAGGCAACGCTCATTTCATCGCTGTTGCTCTTGGAATCCGACGAGCACCCCACAAGCGCGCCCACGGCGCCCGTGCCCAAAGCACAGGCAAGAGCTACAGCGGCAATGCGCTTTGCCCACCTCTTCTTAGCTTTCACCATCTCGCTTTCCTTTCTTCGATGGTTTTATTTCTTTGCCCTTACAAACAGAGAGCTCTTATTTCCCAACACTTCGTTTACCGAATCGCCGAAATAATTGAACACCACAACCACCAAGAAGATGGCAAAGCCCGGTGCGAATACCGCCCAAGGTGCAGTCTGGAACCCCGACGCCGCCTGATTGATCATGGCGCCCAACTCGGGCGAAGGAGGCGATGCACCCAAGCCCAAAAAAGAAAGTCCCGCCAAACTGAGTATCGAACCGCCGATGTCCAAGCACGCCGTAACAATCAGGGGCGGAAGAATGTTGGGCAGCACGTGCTTCAGAGCAATTGCCATTCTGCTCAGGCCGCCAATAACTGCTGCCTGAATGAAGGGGCGCTCTTTCAGCGCCAGCACGGAAGAACGGGCAATGCGCGCAAAGCGTGTCCAGCCAGGAACCACCAGCGCAATAACCGCATTCTGCAAACCGCCGCCCAGAAGGCCGGCAATGGCAATGCCCAAAACCAAGGTCGGGAACGCCATGAAGGCATCAGTGATGCGCATTACCACGGAATCGAACACGCCGCCGATATACCCCGACAACGCACCCAGAACCGAGCCGATAACAACGCTTAAAGCCACGACCGCCAAAGCGGCAAGCACGGTGGTGTGCAATCCCGTTAGCACACGACATAAAATGCAGCGCCCCAGCGAATCGGTGCCCATAAGGAATTCCCCGTCGGGTGCGCGGTTCGACAACGCAAGGTTGGCAAGTTCGGCATCGTGCTGGCACAACAAAGGCGCAACGAACGAGAACGCAACGATAAGCAGCGCAACAATGCCGCAACAGAGCGCACGACGCCCAGCCAAACCGCCGCTTCGACGTTTACCCCTAAGCACGCACACCACCCCGCCTGTCCTGGGAGGCAGATTGCTCCAGCGCCAAACGGGCACGGGGGTCAATGCGAGCCTGGAGCAAGTCAACGCAAAGGTTGACCAGGACAAAGAGCACCGCAACGATAAGTACGTACGCCTGAACTACCGGGTAATCGCGCGCGAATACTGCCTGCACCGCATAGAAGCCGATGCCCGGCCAACTAAATACGTTTTCGATAATGGCGCTGCCGCCTAAAAGCTGTGCAAACGTCATGCCCGTCAGTACCAAAATGGTAGGTGCCGTAGCTTTCAGCACACTGCGAGACAGAATGGCAACGTCGGAAATGCCGCGCAAACGTGCCGCTTCAACGTAATCCTGTTCCATTTCTTGCAACACAATGGTGCGGATCTGGCGGATGTACATCGCTGATTCGCAAAGGACCAGCGTCAGCACAGGCAGAACCCAGCCAACACCCTTCATGCTTCCGATACTGGGCAACCAGTGAAGCGTCAGGGAAAATACAAATATTAAGATCAGAGCCATCAAGAAGCCCGGGACCGAAGCCCCCACAAAGGAAGCGAAGCGAATAATCAAATCAGTTGCGCGGTTCTTCTTCAGAGCACACAGGCAACCAAGAGGAATGGACACCACAAGCGTGAGCGCAAGAGAGGTAACGGCCAAGAACAACGTTGCTGGCATGCGCGCAGCGATTTCCGATGCAACGGGCCGCCCCGAGCCGATCGATATTCCCAAATTCCCTTGGAATATCCCCGCCAACCACGCAACGTACTGTTCCGCCACAGGTCTATCTAGGCCAAGCTCTGCCCTTTTCTGGGCAACCACATCAGGGTCGGGCACCGTGCCGCCGCGCGACAAAAGCGCCGTAACTGGATCGCCGGGAGAAAAGTACATCAGGAAAAACGAGACAAGCGTCACCAAAAACAGCACCACCACAAGATGCAGCAGTCGCTGTACGATCATTTTTTTCATGGGGCGCCTAGCGAACGGGCTTTCGCGCAACCACCATAAACTGCGGAGCAAATTCATAGCGCTGCTGTTCTTCGGCAGTCCATACACGCGAAGAAACATCTTCAACTGCTTCAACTTCGAAGCCAAGCGAGCGAAGGGCCATCACGTCCCACGCAGGGCGGTCCGCCGCAGCAATGGGCATGTCTTTCGCGAGTTCTTCCAGGACGTTGAAGATGGGTGAAGAACCCGTACCATACGCAAGGGCACGCTTAGCGTCCAGCGATTCTTCGTGGAGGTAGTGCCACCAGGAGGAATCGAAATATACCAGGTAGCCACCAGGGCGCAACGCATCGCGCCAGCTTTCCAAGGCCTCCTTGGCAACAGCCAAGTTGGAAAGCACGTTGCGGCTTACCACCACATCGAAGGTTTCAGAAACGAACGGAAGCTGATCGACGCAGCCCAATACCAAAGGAATTTCCAGACCCTGATGCTTTGCGTTCATGCGGGCGTGAAGCAGCATGCCCTGAGAAAAATCAACACCGCACACACGATACCCGCGCGATGCAAGAGTAAGCGCCATGGCGCCCGTGCCGCAGCCAGCATCAAGAACCCAAGGTGACGTAACGCCACGCTGCAGGAGTTTTTGCTGAATGAGGTCGCCCCATTTATCGATGGAGCCATCGAGCCCAAACGTGTTGGAGCGCTCGTTCCAATAGTCACGTGTGGCTTTGAGCACGTTGAAGGCTTCGTTTCCCTCTACAGCAGCAACGGGTTTTTCCGCAGCCACAGCAAACAGAGGCGAAGCGCCATAAAGCTCATATTCCCAGTCCAGGTACACTTCTTTACCAGCATCTTCGATTACCGTGATGCCGTCAAAGCCCACCTGTGTCAGGGCATCGGCGTCCCATGCGGGGCGCACTACCGACGAAAGGGGAAGAGAGTCGTAGTAAGGCTTGTCGTTGGTGCACACGGCTGTGTGGATGCCTGTTTTCCGATAATACGCCGCTTCATTTTCGCGTACCTTCTGCGCGACAGCTTCGCTGTAGAACTCGTGGTGCCAGTTCGCATCGAACACGAGCAGCTTTCCGCCAGGCTTCAGAACCTTCAGGCATTCACGATAGGCGGCAACCGGGTTCGGCAGCGTCCACGTAACGTTGCGCGTCACAACCAGATCGAAGGTTGCCTCGGGAAAGCTCAAGCTTTCGGCGTCCATATGGAGCATCACAGCGTTAACGCCGCGCTTTTCGGCATTCGCACGTGCGCACGCCAGCATGTTATCGGAGGTATCGATGCCATACACCTTGGCGCCTTCTGCACCAAGCGCGCAGGGAAAGAACCCAGGGCCGCAGCCTAAATCGAGGACGGTTTTCCCTTCAAGGAAGCACCCCGCCAAGCGAGAAACCAGGGCGACCCACTTCGCCGAGCGGGAGTCTGCCAGCTCTTCGTTTACGTACTGATCGTAGTCATCAGAATCAGACCAGGAAAGTGATTCGTAATCGGGATCAAGCGCGGCTTCCTGCATCGCGTCCCCTTCTGCGTCGATGTTACTTCTTTTAGGACCGTAACATCATAGCATGCCGTAACACGTTCTTGAAATCTGTAACCTGCGAACGGCTTTTATGGAGTTGCAGGCAGACGCAATCCATAAACGGCTCCGTCGGATGCGGGTCGCTGCGACCCATAAACGGCTCCGCCGAATGTATGCCACCGCAACCTACAGGGCATTTTCAACAAGGCAAGAACAGCCGCAACCAGCAAGCCCCTTTCTGCAAGGTGCGGGTTGCCATAACCGGCAAGCCGCTTTCTGCACATAACCCCCAATCCAAAGCGGCACATCTTTCGGCGCCCCAATAACGCGCCTAGCCTACGCCATAAAAAACGCCGCCCGTGGGAGGGGCGGCGTTGGTAGAACTTAGTAACGGCTGTCGAAGATGCGCTGGGTCTTTTTCTCGGAGCGGGGAAGCTCGCCGATAGGCACACCCTTGGCATCGGGAGTGCAGCCGATCTTTGCCTTGAAGATGAGCGCCAGCTCTTCTTCGCAACGCTGCAAAGCTTCGCCTTCAAGCGAGGTTTCAAACAGCACCGTAAGCACGTCGCGGCCCATAATATGCTCGATCATTACCTGGTACTCGGAAGACGTACCCGAGGTTGCGGCGATAACCTCTTCCACCTGAGCGGGGAACATATTAACGCCCTTGACCTTGAACATATCATCGGTGCGGCCTACCAGCGTGTCAATGCGGGGGTGTTTCATGCCGCAAGCGCAGTCGCCCGGAATGATGCGGGTAAGGTCGTGCGTGCGGTAGCGGATAAGAGGAGCGCCTTCCTTGCGTAGGGTGGTAAGAACCAGCTCGCCAACCTCGCCATCGGGCACGGGCTCGCCTGTTTTCGGGTTAACGACCTCAGCATATACGTAGTCGCTCCACAGATGCATGCCATCGTGCTCGTGGCAAGAAATGCCAATGCCCGGTCCATAGATTTCGGTAAGACCGTAGATGTCGAAGATCTCGATGCCCAGCTCGGTTTCAATACGATGGCGCATCTTTTCGCTCCAACGCTCGGAACCTATAACGCCCTTCCTCAGAGCAAGCTTGTCGCGGATGCCGCGTTCAGCAATTGCCTCGGCGAGGAGCAAAGCATAGGAGGAAGTGGCGCACAAAACAGTAGACTGCAGGTCTTCCATCATAGTGAGTTGCTTTTCGGTGTTGCCCGGACCCAGCGGAACCGCCATGGCGCCCAGCTTTTCGGCACCAAGCTGGAAGCCGATGCCGGCCGTCCACAAACCGTAGCCTGGCGTAATGTGAATGCGGTCTTTGTTGGTGATGCCCACCGTTTCGTAGCAGCGCGAAAACATCGTGGCCCAGTCGTCAACATCCTTCCGGGTATAGGGAATCACCACCGGAATACCCGTGGTGCCAGAAGAAGAATGGATGCGAACGATCTTTTCCTCGGGCACGGCGGCCAAACCCAGCGGATAGGCCTCACGCAAGTCGGCCTTTTCGGAGAAAGGCAGCTTCTCAAAATCTTCCTGGGTCTGAACGTCAGAAAGATCGATGCCCTCGAATTTCTTCGCATAGAAGGGCGAACGCTCCTTCAGCGTCTTGAACTGCTCCTTGATGAGGGAGAACTGCTCGTCGGTCAATTCCATGGATCTGCCTTTCTGTGTAGCAGGTTGCCTTGTTACGCTGAAAACAAACCGCAAATAGGGGGTACCCCCTTGCGGCTTCTAACCAAATTACAGATGATGCGTCACACTCTAGCACGATAAAGCGAAACGCATCGGAATAATCGAGTTACGCACCCAAACCCAGGCTGACGGTGTGCCCATCGAGCTAGGTGCCTTCAGCCGAGCTAACGGCACAAGCAGCAATCGAGCCGCACGTTCCCCAACTGGGCTGATGGTGCAGGTCCTATCGGCCTGCGCGCCCACAGCCAGACCCGCAACGCGAAAACCAATCAAAACCACGCCCCAACCGTTGTCGGCGCGAAAGCCAATCCAGATCCGGCCATGCGCCCAACCAAGCCGAAAGCGCAAGCAACCTGCCTACACACCCTCGACCAAGCTGACAGCTCGAAGGTTCATCTCGACGA
The DNA here is from genome assembly GCA_000436075.1 of Eggerthella sp. CAG:209. Taxonomy (GTDB): domain Bacteria; phylum Actinomycetota; class Coriobacteriia; order Coriobacteriales; family Eggerthellaceae; genus Anaerotardibacter. Next base: position 9,031 of record FR884576.1, read on the forward strand.
AACGTTCCTTCACGCAAGCGGGCACAACGGCGCGCATATCATCAAGCGTCAGCACGCCGCGAAGGGCGCTTTGGCTTTCGGGTGCGTTTACCGCCTTAAGGGCACTTGCCAACATGATGATGTTCAGTGCCTTGCGGGAGCCCAACGCATCACACAGGGCAACATCGTCTACCACGACCACATGAGCACCCGATGCCTGCAAAGCCTCGATCATCTTGGCGGGGTCGTACGAAGGCGATTTGAAATCGCCCACCGTAGGGGCAACGCCCGAACGAGCAACCACCATCACGCCTGAAGACTTCAGCAGATGAAGAGCACGCAGACCCTCGCCAGGTTCAAGTGCGATAATCACATCGTCGGACGCATCGCCAGGCAACGGAGAAAACACCTCTTCGCCGTTGTTGCCCATGCGCACGTGGCTCATAACGTCGCCACCGCGCTGTGCCATGCCCGTGGTTTCAGCCGTACGCACCTGCCAGCCCTTTGAACGGGCGGCTTCGGCCAAGATCTTCGCAGCAAGTACGCTGCCCTGCCCGCCGATGCCGGCAAGAGAAACGTTGATCATTTCGCGCTCCCTTCGTTCCCGTCGCATTCTAGGGCGCCATCTTCGCACAGATACGTGCATAAACCACAGCCGTTGCACAGCGAAGCGTCAACAACAGGGCGGCGATTCTCGGCGTCCCAAGAAAGCGCGGGACATCCGATTTTCAGCACGCACTTGCCACAGCCCGTGCACGCCTCTTCGCGATAGCGAACAGGAGCACCAGGCTTGATCAGCTTCACACAAGGCGATTCGAAGATGATGGCGGAAGGACCATCGTAGTAGATTGCCTCACGAGCCGCTTCGCATGCTTCGTCCAAACGCAGCGGATTGGCGCGGGTGATAACCTTCACGCCCAATGCGCGCAGCACCGCTTCGATGGAAATAGGCTCGGACTTGGGGCCCATCAAGGTAACGCCCGTGCCCGGATGAGGCTGAGATCCGGTCATCGCCGTGGTGGCATTGTCCAGTACGCATACTGTGATGTCATGCTGGTTGTACACCGCATTGGCAATGCCCGTCATGCCGCTGGCAAAAAAGGTGGAATCGCCTACGAACGAAAGGGCCTTCTTACCAGGCTCTACCACGCTAAAGCCCTGTGCCACCGTAATGCCCGCGCCCATGCACAAGCAAGTGTCGACAGCGTTCAAGGGCTTCGCATTACCCAACGTATAGCAGCCGATATCGCCGCAGAAAATGCCGTCGCTTGGCTTCTTCAACGCGGACTTCACCGCGTAGAATGCGCCACGATGCGGGCAGCCCGGGCATAGCAGCGGAGGGCGGGCGGGCGGCTGAATCTGAGCCACTTCTTCGCCAACACTTGCAGCGGTGGCAGCTTCAGCGCCGAACACTTTGCGGGACTCGGCCAGCTGCACACCGAAGAATGCACGCAGCTGAGCAGCAATGGCGTCTACCGTGTTTTCGCCGCGGTCGGTGGTTTCACCTGTCAGCTTGCCATGCACGCGATAGCCGGCATGCGCGCACCCTGCCGTTTTCAGCATTTCGTCTTCCAGAACATGATCCAGCTCTTCGAGCACAATCACATCGCTTAAGCCCTCGGCAAAACGCACGGCGCGCTTCTGGGGGAACGGATATGGCGTGCCCACCTGCATAATGCGATATGCAGGAAGAGCATCCACCGTCTTGCCGTAAGCGGGGCCACCCATGGTGCAGTAACCGCCTTCGCACTGCGGCGGAAGAATTGGCGCTGCAGGAGCACCTTGCGCCCACACGAGCTTGCCCGCCTGAGCTTCTTCTTCCAGCAAGCGCAATGCCTCACGCGCATAGGCATACGAAATGCCGCCGGCAACAATGCCGAACTGAGCATCTTCGCCCTCAGTGAACATGGGGTTGAATGCGTCGAATTCGCTCTCGGAAAAATCGTTGGCAATGGAAACCAGGCGCTCGTTGATTTCCTTGTGCGCAGCATAGGAGCGCTTCGGGAAAATAACCCAACGTGAATCGCGCTTGAAGCCTTCGGGCGTGCGCGCCTGGGTATGTTCGGCTACCTCGAAGTAGGTGGAGGCATGGCATACGCGTGTGGTGGGGCGCACCAGCACGGGAGTCTGATGTTTCTCAGACAACTCGTAGGCGGCGCTCATCATCTGGCATCCCTGCTCGGGTGTTGCCGGGTCGAACACCGGCACCTTGGCGAAGGCCGCAAAACGACGCGTATCCTGCTCGGTCTGGGAAGAAATGGGGCCCGGGTCGTCGGCAACGTACAGGACAGTGCCGCCTTTCACGCCCACATAATTCAGCGACATCAGGGCATCGCTGGCAACGCTCAAGCCCACCTGTTTGCAGGTATACAGCGTGCGCGCGCCAGAATAGGCTGCACCCGCCAACAATTCCAAAGCCGCCTTTTCGTTCGTGGACCACTCAACATGAACGCCTTCGGCGCGACCGGCGGCATGTTCTTTGGCCACCGTTTCGATGACCTCGGAAGAAGGCGTGCCTGGGTATCCGGCGCACACACGCACGCCCGCCTCGAGGGCGGCATGGGCGAATGCTTCGTTACCCGTCAAGAATTCTTTTGCCATTAAGCTATATCCTTTTACGCCTCAGCCATATCGGCTTTGAGCTTTTCGATCTTAGCGCGTGCCTCATCGTTGCCAGTGCCGAGCATCTGAACAGCCAGGATGCCCGCATTCTTTGCGCCATTGATAGCAACCGTTGCGACAGGTACGCCGCTGGGCATCTGAACCATGGAAAGCAGCGAGTCCAAACCGCCCAAATCGCTGGTCTTCATGGGGACGGCAATAACAGGGAGCGGCGTATAGGCCGCAACAACACCGCCGAGGTGAGCAGCCTTGCCAGCAGCAGCGATGATAACGCGAATACCGCGGTCTACTGCAGAAGATGCCCATTCGTGCACCTCTGCGGGCTTGCGGTGGGCACTTGCCACCTTAACCTCGTAGGGAACGTCCAGTTCCTCAAGCTGTTTCATGCACGCTTCCATCGTAGGCATGTCGGACTCGGATCCCATGATGATTCCCACTACGGGCTTGTCGCCAAAAATAGAGCTCATTGCTTGTCCTTAAAAACGGAGTTTTCTTGTATGGGCAATTGTATCACCGCATCATTTCGCGGGAATTACCGGAACCGCAGCGGGACCCGCGCGGCAGGGTGAGG
>FR884577.1 GCA_000436075.1 Eggerthella sp. CAG:209
GCAACTTTTTTGCGATTGGCAATTGTTCCGAGCCGTCGAATCACGGATCATGGCGCAAAAGCGCAGGTGATCTGCCATGAAACATCCGATTCTTGCTTTGCATGGGGCGAAAGAGAGTTGCCAATCGCAAAAAAGTTGCAAATGTACCTGGATTTTCGTTTTGACAACGGGCGGATCTGCCGCAGAAGAACGAATCCCGCAAAAGATAGGCTCCCGACAACAGCAACGAAGTCAATATCGCGAAATAGGGGGGGCGCCTCAATCCCATCCGCTTTTTCAAATGACTCGTATTCGTAGCACGCCTGCAGATCCAGGCTTAAATCGGACACGCTTTTCGTCTGCGATCAAGGGTTCGCCCCTCAAAAAGAAAAGCGCGCAATGCGAATCAATCTCGCATTGCGCGCTAGAAAACTTCATAGTGCCAAGAAACTGCAGGTTTTCGGCTTTCGCAAGCTTGCGCTCAGAGCACCAGGATAACTTTTACCCGAATCCCAGCCCACAGAAAAACCAAGTGAACTTATGTCCGACTTGCTAGAAGAATCCTATTTCCAGTCCTGGCCAACCACTACCAAATAGTCGCCCGTGAAGGAATAGGTGCCGTCATTCTTCTTAACAGTGCCAACGCCCAGCAAGTCGGCGATCTTCTGCGCTTGGCTGGAGTCGGTGCCGTTGTATACAACGATCGTCTTCTTGTAGTTGCAATCGTCGGCATTGCCCGTTTCGCAAACGGCGCCCTGCGGGGTGAGTTTCGATGCCGCTTCGTTCGCACAACCCTGAATGCCACTGCCGTTCTTTACAGCAATCTTCACACCAGAAAGCGAAGAGGAAGAGCTCGAATTCTTGGAGCCGCTATCGCCAGAACCGCTGCCACCTGTTCCCACCGAAGACATTACCGTGCCAGTCGCAGAGTCAACAACGGTTTCCTCCGTAGGTGAAAGCCCCTGCTTCACGCGACTCATCATCTTCTGCCACTCTTGGGTATTCACTTTTTCGTACCAAATATCGTTTTCATACACTGAAGTGGTGGAGACTTGAGCCGAATATACGTTGTTGTCAACGTCGATGCCCATCATGGCCTGCGCTAAATACGGCTCGTTTCCGAACGCTCCAGCTGGATAAAAACCCAGCCCCTTTGAATCCCTTGCCTCAATGCCGAAGGCACTCCACAAAGGGATGCCTCGCATTCTTGCTCTAAGCCTCGAGGAAAGCGCGAAGCATTTCTTGCCACTTCCCCCCAAAGGAAAAGAGGGGATACCCATTCCCCTAATTGCTCTTTCTCGAAGTCCATTTCTTTGCCAGCTTACGCCCTGCATCCATGGCGGGCTTTTCCACAAGAAACCACGAGGCAATCGCAAAAAGCAGCGTTATGCCAAACGAGATAACTGAACAGGAAAGATACGCACATGGCAACGATGCACCGCCAAGCCAAACCACGCATTGCTGAATGGGGAATGCATAGATGTAGATACCGTACGAATAATCATTTTTCTTGAAGCACGGAGCGAAACGAGGATTGCTAGTAAGCGAAAAACCTAAAGTGAATGTGCATACACATACGAACATGATCAGCGAGGAAAAGATACCCACCTGATCACGGAAAACGATTATCACGAGCAGAGCCACAACCGCAAACTGGCTGTCGCAATACTTATCGAGGCCAAGCTCCAAAACTGCCACACCTGCCATGTAATAGGCGAAAAGCCTAAAAAGGTTGTCGAGCACCTTGGGAAGCGGGTACAAACCCGAATAAGAAAGAAAATGCACTAGAACCAGAACCGCAAGAACAACGGCAAATACCAGCTTTCTACCACCGCATAGCTTCTTTGTTGCCGCATAGAGCAATGGCGTAAGCAAATATGCCAAAAACTCATAGCGCAGAGTCCAAAGTGACCCGTTTACAGCATACGGAAGAGGGTTCGCGTCGAAAACTCCCGGCAAAACATTGCTGATAGGAGCTAGCACAATCAAAGAAAGATACTTCCACGTCCCCGCGTCGGCAAAGTAATCGCCCAGCGGGAGGCTCGTGACAATCGGTCCCATAACGAAAACGCTTAGCAAGATCACTACCACAAGACCAGGAAAAATACGAGCAATACGGCGAATAAGATAGCTGCCGAAGCTTGAAGAGCGGGTCCAGCTTTTCGCGATAAGGTATCCGCTGAGCACGAAGAAAATGTTCACCGCAATAGGGCCCAAGCCCTGCCCCATTATGTAGGGCTCGGGAATAGCCAGCAATGAAGCCATATGGAACCAGACAACCAGGCTTGCCGCAATAAAACGTAGGAAATTAATGTTGTTATCGCGCGAAGGAACGGAATAGGTTTTGCCTGCTGAACTCAAATAGCTTCCTTTTCTTTGGTACATGCAAGGGCAATTATACAAAAAGTAATGAGACCAGAAGCTTCATGGAGATAACCATAGCCAAGAAACAGAAAGGCGGCCGAAGCCGCCTTTTGCAGTTTATTTCCAGTCTTTGCCGACAACCACCAGAATGTCCCCTGTGTAGGTATACCGCCCATCGTTCTTCATCACGGTGCCGCATCCCAGCAAATCGGCAACCTTTTGCGCTTTATCGGCGTTGTCGCCATCGTAGATTACCAAGGTTTTAGCGTAATTGGAGTCGTCTGCGTTGCCGGTTTCGCACACCGCTCCTTGAGGAGTGAGCTTAGCAGCCGCATCGCTCGCGCAGCCCTGAGTGCCATTTCCGTTCTTCACAGAAATTTTTGTGCCGGAAAGAGAAGAGCCTAACGCACCGCCTGAACCAGAGTCACCCGAACCGGAGCCACCGCTACCAGACGATGCCATTACAGTTCCCGTTGTCTCATCCGTCACGTCACCTTCCGTGGGAGACAAGCCCTGCTTCACGCGACTCATCATTTTGTTCCATTCGGAAGTGTTCACCTTCTCGTACCAAACATCATTTTCATATGACGAGGTTGTAGGAACCGCAGCGGAATACACATTCTTATCGATATCGATGCCGAACATACGTTGCGCCAAACCAAGAATGTCCGCAACAGAGTAATCGGTGGTGATGTACTGGGCCAAGGTGCTCACCGTATTGGTAAGAGTACCGATATCGGAGCTCATAAGCTTCTTCATAATGGCCGAAATCATGGTGCGCTGGTTGGCGGAACGAATAGCATCACCATCGCCAATAGCATCGTAAGCATGACGGCTGCGGCAATAGATAAGCGCCTGCTCTCCGTTCAAAGTTTGCTGGCCAGCCGCGAGATATCCCATGTAATTCGGGTCGTTAATCTCATATTGAACGTTAATGTCGATACCGCCAAGCGAATCAACCACCGCCGCAAAACCATCAAGGTCGATTTCCGCGTAATGGCTGATAGAGACACCCGCCAAGTCTTCAACAGCTTTGATGGCGCCAGAAGGCCCACCAAATGCATAAGCCGCGTTGATCTTCTGAGTGCCGTGCGTCCCAAGCTGAATCTGCGTGTCACGAGGGATGGACACTAGGGTAACTTCCTTATCCTTGGGATCGATACGCGCAAGAATCATAGAATCGGTGCGATACGACCCACCATATTCATCCGATGATTCACGGCCCTCGTCTTTATCGATGCCGATAAGCAGCATATAGAACGGGTCCGATGCCGAATCGGTAACCGTAAGAGAGTTCAGAAGGTCTGCGTCAACGTCTTTGTTCAGCGCCTTGTCGAGGTTATTAAGGTAAGCCCAGGCAGCGCCTACGCCACCAAGAACCAAAGTCAAGCAAACGGCAACCACACCGAGCGCAATGCGCTTGCGACGCTTCTTCGTGCGCTCGCGCTTAGCGCGAAGGATCTCGCGATCATGTGCATTGCAAGGAGTATACGGGCCGCGCTTGGTGGGCGAACCATAAGCACCGACCGAACGGTAATTGCTCTTTTGTTGTGTGTGAACAGGGGAAACATGCGTGGAGGAACCATAGTTGCTGGCTCCATACGCATTTGTGCTCGAGCCGCTAGGGCGACGCGAAGCATGCGACGCGCGAGACGTACGAACATACGGGTCAGAAGCACTTCCCGCTGAGCGATGCGGCGTGCGCGAGGAGGAAGCGTGCGCCGCCTTCCTTTCAGCACGAGCCGATCGTTTTGATGGCTTGTTATTCGAAGCAAACATGCAATAAATGATGAAAGAAACGTTAATACCATGCAAATTAATTCGGCGAAAACCACAGTATGCGCGAATGAAAACAAGGCAATTCACGCATTATTAGTACAGACATATACTATTTGTTGAGTTTTTTATGAACAAAACGTGAAGCGCTTCAGCTCGGACACGGCACGGAAAAGGAACGGCGCCCCAGGCAACCTAAAAGGTAAAGGTCTCGGCAAAAATAGCGTGAAATCACAACCTGCTATTTATGCCCCGGGCACATCCAGGCGCTTTGCCATATACGCATTCGCAGCGAGCTCGACTTCGTCTTCGAGAGCAACGAGCTCCACTTTGCTGTCCAAACGGCGTTCCATCGCCGCAGCAATAAGGTGATCGGCAATAGCTGGGTTCTTGCCCAAAAGCGGACCATGCAGATAGGTGCCGATGCAGTTGCGATACAAGGCTCCATCGCAACCCGAATCGTCGTCATTGCCGTGGCCCACATTGGAAACTACTTTGCCAAATGGCTTTAAGGACGCACCGATTTTCGTACGACCGGCATGGTTTTCATATCCCACCACTGGCTGCGGAGAAAGCTCGGACTCCAACGCAATGTTTTCGATAAGACGATCGAAGCCAGCGCCGGCACGGACTGTTTTCAAGTCGAGGATGGAGAGGCCTTCCACCGATTCATCGCCCATAAGCCAATTACTACCCAAAATCTGGTAGCCGCCGCAAATAGCCAGAAGCGTTCCATCGCCTTCTACATAGGTGCGCAATTTTTCGCGCATGCCCAGCAGCACTTCGGATGCCAGTTTCTGCTCGCGGTCGGGGCCGCCGCCCAAGAAAACGATATCGGCCGAAGTAAGATCGACCGATTCCCCGTAGTGAACTGCTTCCACCTGCACAGGGATGCCGCGCCATGCGCAACGCTGAGCAAGCACACGCACGTTGCCGCCATCGCCGTACAAATTAAGAAGATCGGGGAACAGATGCACGATGCGCAGAGGCTGCTCGTCGAACTTGGCAGCTTCAGCTTGGTGCACATAAGCGCCCGAAACCCACTTCTTACTGCATTCTGGCTTGGCATCGCCCGATGTCGGGTTGGCAGGTGCCGCCTTATCAGCACGCGCCATCAGGGCGGAGCGCACTGCGGGGAGCGAGGTGTAATTGGCGATAGCGTAGATATTCCATTCGGAAGGCAGCTTCAGCGCAGCATCTACCACTTCGTTGACGCTATCGACGATCTTGGCGTCGATGCCCGCATACTTCAGACGCAGCTGCAGGTCGTTTTTGCGGATTCCGCCAGCGAACACCATGACGTCTTCCTGACTGGCTAGCTCCTCAAAGTCGCAGTCCCAAATCCAGGAAATGTCGCGACCATCGGCTTCGTTGTCGTTAATGAAGAACGCCGCAACCTTCTTGCCCGGCGCCTGAGTGATAAGTTTCATGTTCTGGTTGAAGCCCGTCGGGTTCTTCGCCAGGTTCAAAAGGACAGGGCGCCCCTCGATGGTAAGCGACTGCAAGCGTCCATTCTGCGGGTCGAAAAGATCGACCGCCTTTTGGAACACCGCGTCGGAAACGCCAGCGCAATGGGAGGCCAACCAAGCAGCCATAACGTTGTACACCATGTACGACCCCGCGCGCTGCGCGTGAAGATCGACGCTTTTGCCCGTTGCCACTTCTTCAACCGAAAACGTGATTTCGTCTCCGAACACTACGCTCTTGGCGGCGAAATCCAAATCGGGGCGGCTGAATCCGCAGTTCGGGCACGAATACGTGCCAAGCTGACCATACGTGCCAAGCTGACCGTACTGTCGGTAGCCGTAGGTGAACATAGCCGAACAGCGCTGGCACATCTGAGCGTCTGCCACGACGTTTTGACGCTGGTGCATGTCTTCGCCCACGCCAAACGCAACAGACTTGTTGGGCACACGCTGCGCAATGATGGCGCACAGCGGGTCATCGGCGTTGTATAGCAGAGTGGTGTTGGGAGACTGCTCCAAGGCAGTAGCGATGGCGTCTTGCACGCGATCGATTTCACCACAACGATCAAGCTGATCGCGGAAGAGGTTCAACAGCAAAACGTAATCTGCCTGTACCTGCGGCAAGGTGTGGGCCAGCCACAACTCGTCCGATTCGAATACGCCCCATTCCACAGTACCCTTGGTTTGCAGCAACGTGGTAGCCACGCCATAGGCAAGGTTGGCTCCCGTGCGATTGCACGCGATGCTCTTGCCCTGGCGCTCCAACGCATCGGCAATCATATTAGTAATGGTAGTTTTGCCGTTGGTGCCCACCACAACAATGGAGCCTTCGGTAATCTTGTCCATGGACTCGGCGATAATACGTGGATCAATTTTCAAGGCAATCTTGCCAGGCATATTAGCGGCAGGCCTGTGCGCCAGGTGACGCAAACCCCACGTGCTCAGCGAGCTTGCCATATTTCCCATTGCCTTGCGAACGCCCATGACATCCCTTCCACAACATTTGCTGGCCTTATATAAAGGTCAAAGCGCTTTTTGCTTCAGCACATAATACGGCACAGCTTTGCGGAACGCGAAGCGGGCTCATGGTTGCCCACCGAAACAGCGCAGACTCGAAATCGTTCCCAGCAGTTAAGCCCCGAGAAGGCGGAATGCCCACTCCCTCGCACAGAAAGTGTTGCGCGCCGAACCCCACAGCACAGCCAAGGGACTGAACCCACTCCCCCACGTGGAGAGCGCTGCGTGACGGGCGACTGGCAGTGGCGGTATGCCGACGCTGTGCATTCTCGGATGTCTGCCGATGGCAAGATATCGACGCTATGCGTTCCCAAGCGCCCGGCGATGGCAGGATATGCGCGAAATGCGTTCTCGGGCGACTGGCAGTGGCAGGATTGCGCCCTGATGCACTCTTGGCCTGACTGGCAGTGGCAATATACTCGCGCGGTGCGTTCTCGGGGGCCTTGCCGTGGCAAGATTTCACCACGGTGCGTTCCCGGGCGGCAATCCGTCTGGCTTGCGCTTGCGGAAGCGTGCTGATCCCAGGCCGACACGTTGGACATGTTGCCATCGGCCGTGTACCCCTGGTTTGTTTGGGCAGGCTGGTTCGTGGCAATGCGCGAATGGGCAATATGATCGTTGCCGGCACCTGCATACGCAGGGAATGCGGACGATGCACCGCGTTCCTGACTTGCTGGTTTGTTCTGCACGCGTTCGTGCATGAACGAAGCCGTGGGGTCGTGCTGGCTGTATAACTCGCGTTCGCGCTCAAGCTCGTCACGTGCACTGGGCACGGAAGTGCGGGGCGTGGTGGAGCGGCGGGTTGGTTGGCGACGCGCTGGTCGGCGCGGTGGTTCGTTTGAATTGGTCATATATTCTAAAACTCCCTAAAATCCAATCTCCTTATTGTACTCGGCTTGGTTGCGGGTGAGGCTTTTATACACAATTGTTAGATGCCGGTTATGCAAGTTCTTCATTGACGTGTTGATGGGGCGCCTGGCGATGGCAAGATTGTGCCCTGATGCGTTCCCGGGCACTCGCCGATGGCAAAATGCCCGCGAAATGCGTTCCCCCGGCGTCCGACGGTGACAAGGTTCTCGCGCAATGCGTTCCCGGGCGCTTTGCCGTGGCAAGATTTCGCCGCGGTGCGTTCCCGGGCGGCAGTCCGTGGCAAGTTTTGCGCTCCATGCATCCCGAAAGCGGCCTCGGACGGGAAAATCGCCAGTTCGCGGCAAGATTCGCGCGCCATGCATCCGAAAAAGGGCTGGCTTTGGCAAGATATGCGCGCCATGCATCCGAAATGCCCCGCAAATCGCCGTTGGAGGATACACCACGCGAAGATCTTGCCAGGAAGGGCCCCTTTTCGCTGCACGGGCCCCTCGAATCACGCACGGCGCGCAGATCTTGCCATCGTTCGGCGCACGAGAGGAAAGGATCAGGCCGAAAATGCCTACGTTTTGTCAAAAACTGAGCCCTAAAGTGCTCACTAGTTTTTAATTGTACGGAAATCTGGTGGCTAAAAGTTAAATTCTGTCCAACAAAAGCATCTAAATGCAGCGGCACCAGAACTGCATTTCGCACATTCGCGACAGTTTATGCCACAAAACATCAGATTCGTGTTCCGCAGAGTGAAATATGCGACAAAACAGACCTTAAAGCCCATTTCAGGCACCCAGGCGCAGCGCCCAACCCCCTCAAGATTAGCGGTATACTTTGGGTTAAGCGCGCATACGCACGTAAGCAGGAATTTACGATGGGTTGCACGCGCGCTTGCAGGGGGAGGTTCGTTCCAAGGAACCAGGCAGCCACAAATCCGTGGGTCTGCCTCATGAAGCGAGGAATCATGATTACGGACTTGAAGGTCAACGAAAAAAACAAGAAAGAGTATTACGAGAAGGGGTACTGGACCGAACGTACCTTAAACGACATCTGGAATACCCAGGTTGCCGCTTTTCCTGATCGCGAATACGTAAGCGACAACCTAGGCGTACGCTACACCTACGCCGAAATCGACGACAAAGCATCGCGCCTGGCAGCTTGGCTCCACGAAGTTGGCGTGAAAAACGGCGACGTGGTTTCCTACCAGATGCCACCTTGGTCAGAATTCTGCATCCTCTACGTTGCCTGCTTGAAAGTTGGCGCGGTAAGCCATCCGCTTCCCGTCACTTTTAACGACGAAGACTTGATCTACTCCATGAATCTGGTGGAAAGCAAGGCATTCATGTGCCCCACCTTCCATCACAAGACCAACTTCGAAGACCAGATTCTTTCCGCAGTCGATCGCATTCCCACGCTTTCCAAAGATGCTATTTGCGTTCACGACAAAACAGTCGAATCGCACGGCACCATCACGTTGAAGCAAATCTGCGAAACGTACGAGCCCTACCGCGAAAACCCTGGCAGCAAATCAGACGATGTGGTCTTGATCCTTTCCACTTCCGGCACCACTGGTCGCCCGAAGGCGGTTCTGATTTCCCACAATGCGCTTATTTTCTCCGAAACCACGTTCAGCCGTGGCCTGCACCTTACGCAGGACGACGTCATGTTCATGCCTGCACCGCTGAACCACGCCACCGGCTTCAACCATGGTCTTATCACGCCGCTGCTTCTGGGTGGTCGCGTTGTTCTGCAGCAAGAATTCCGCGCTCGCGAGGCAATCGAAATCATGAACAACGAAGGCGTAACCTGGTCGATGGGCGCCACTCCGTTCATCTTCGACCTGCTTAACTGCGCCGAGGAAAACGACCTGAAGTTCGAAACGTTGAAGCTCTACATTTGCGGCGGCGCTCCCGTACCGGGCACCATGGTGCAGCGCGCGCACGAGCACGGCCTGAAGCTGTGCGAATGCTACGGCTCAACCGAAAGCTGCCCCCACCTGGCAGTTCCCCCCGAGCATTGTCTGGAATGGAATGGCAACTGGTCGGGCGTTGCCTTTGAGGGCATCGAGGTCAAAGTTGTCGACGAACACGGCAACGAAGTGCCTCACGGCACCCAGGGCGAAGAAATTTCCCGCGGACCTCATATGTTCAGCGGCTACCTGAAGAATCCCGAGGCTACCGCAAAAGACCTGAATGACGACGGCTGGTTCTTCTCGGGCGACCTGTGCATTCAGGACAAAGAGGGCCGCGTGAAGATCAACGGCCGCAAGAAGGAAATCCTCATTCGCGGCGGCATCAACATCTCCGCAAACGAAGTGGACAACAACCTGGATGGCTGCCCTGGTGTTGGCGCCCATGCCACCATCGGCCTACCCGATGATCGTTTGGGCGAGCGCATCTGCACCTTCATCGTACAAACCGGCGATGTTACGCCCACGCTCGATTCCATCGCAGAGTACCTTGATTCCATCGGCGTAGCCAAGCGCTTGCGTCCCGAGCACATCGAGTTTATCGATGCTATTCCCATGACGGAATCCGGCAAGGTCAAGCGCCATCAGCTGGCCGACGAGCTTGATCGTCGTCTGAAAGAACGCGCCGAATAATCTGCGCTCAGCTCATAACCTCGAAAAAACGGCCAGCGAAACGCT
>FR884578.1:0-193 GCA_000436075.1 Eggerthella sp. CAG:209
GGAAAAACGTCCGCACCCCCCTCCGCCTCTGCAAAGCGAAAAATAGCCACTTTGCAGCAGACCACCTGCGCTTTTACGATCCAGTCTGCGGTTGGAGGGATCCGTAGCAATCCCTAATCGCAAAAAAGTTGCAATTCTGGTCGCTATTTTGTTTTTGGTTCTTGGTCTGCATCGGGACGATGCCGAGGCGGGA
>FR884578.1:220-6606 GCA_000436075.1 Eggerthella sp. CAG:209
GATGTGGCGCATGGGTAGATGGCGATCCGAATGTGCATCGCAGAAACGAATGCCGGCTTATCCCTTATTGGAATGAGGTCCTTCGAATCATCTTCGTTGCTTCTGCTTTGTAGGGCGTCGGAGGTGCTGCTTGCGCGCGGTATAATCGTTACGTTCAAACGTGAAAGGAATTCCTATGCCTAAAACTGTTGCCGTAATTGACGGAAACTCTTTGATGCATCGTGCATATCATGCTGTTCCGCCAACCATGACGGCACCCGATGGCACTCCTACTAACGCAGCATTCGGTTTCCTTTCCATGCTGCTGAAATTCATCGAAATAGAGCAGCCCGATGCTTTGGTCTGCGCGTTTGATAAGGGTCGTCCTAAGTTTCGTATGGAGGCGCTTGAGCAGTACAAGGCGCAGCGACCCCCTATGGACGAAGAGCTGAAGGCCCAGTTTCCCGTTATCGAAAACCTATTAGCTGCTATGAACGTGCCGGTTGTGGCGCTTCCTGGTTGGGAGGGTGACGACATCCTGGGTACCGTTGCTGCGCGTGATGAGGAATTGGGCTATAGAACGCTTTTGGTCACGGGAGACAAAGATGCTTATCAGCTAGCCAGCGACCTAACGAAAATCGTAACCACTAAGCGCGGAATTACCGATGTGGTTATCTATGGCCCTGAAGAAGTGGAGGAGCGCTACGGCGTAACGCCTGCCCAATTCACGGATTTTTTGGGTCTCAAAGGCGACAAGGCCGATAACATCCCTGGTGTTCCCGGCATCGGTGATAAAAAGGCCGCCTCGATGCTTCAGGCGTATGGCAACCTGGAGGGCATCTACGCCAACCTTGACAAGTTCAAGGGAAAGCAGTTGGAGAACCTGACCAACTACAAAGACGATGCATTCCTTTCCCGTCAGGTAGCCACTATTGTGCGCGACGCCGATTTTGAACTCGATCTTGAATCGATCAGCTTCCCGAATTTCAATGTGGAGCAGGTTACCGAGGCATTCACCGACGTGCGTATGATGGCCCATTTGGCAAAGATCTTGAAACTCCAGGGGGGCGAAGCAGCCTCCATTGATTTGGGCTCTTGGGATAATTTCATTGAAGGCGATGAAGCGAAGGCGGCCATCGAGCTGCCTGCAGAGGGCTACGTTCCGGTTGCGTGGGCGCTTGATCCTCAGGCATCGCTTTTTGGCGACGGGCTGGCCCTGGCAGTGAACCTGGGGGATTCAACCGCACTCTTCCATGACGAGGAAGCCAAAGAGGCTCTTGCTTTCCTTGTTCGCGAACGAGAAATTGCTACAGCAGATGCTAAGTCGCTGCTTCAAGTGGTATTCCCCGCTGATACCGCACAGGATTCTCTTGTTTCCCGTGGGGAAATACTCGATGCACATATGTTCGATGTAGCCCTTGCCGCCTACGTTGCCGACTCCAATAACGGTGCCGCCACTTTAAATGCCCTCATGGAACGCTATGCGGGCGCAGTACTTCCCGATGAAAAGGATCCGCAAAAGCAAGTGGCGCTGCAGGCTGCTGCGATTGGCGCCTTGGTAGACCCTTTGGCTCAAGAGCTTGAAAAGGAGGGTGCCCGCAAGGTCTACGATGATATTGACTTGCCGTTGGTGGGCGTACTCGCTTGTATGGAGCGCACCGGCGCGGCTTTGGATGTTGACCACCTGAAGGCCTTGAACGAAAGCACTGGCGCTGAAGTTGATCGTCTGCGTGCGGCGATTTATGCTTCAGCGGGCCATGAGTTCAATGTCGATTCTCCAAAGCAGCTCTCAGAGGTGCTGTTTGACGAATTGGGCCTCACTCCGAAGAAAAAGACAAGAAGCGGCTATTCCACCAACGCTTCTGTTTTGAAAGAGCTAACCGAAGAGCATGAACTGCCCGGCCTCATGCTGGAGTATCGCGAATACGCGAAGATCAAGTCGACCTACATCGATGCTCTGCCGCGCATGCGGGCCGAAGACGGGCGTGTCCACACATCGTTCAATGAAATGGTTACCACTACTGGCCGCCTTTCCTCTTCTGATCCGAATTTGCAAAATATTCCGGTTCGTACTGATTTCGGACGCCAGATAAGAACCTGCTTTGTGCCGCTCGACGAGGGAGAAGTGTTCGTTTCTGCCGATTATTCTCAGATCGAATTGCGCCTCTTGGCGCACCTTTCAGGGGATGAGCATCTTATTGCCTCGTTCAATTCTGGTGAGGATTTTCACGCCAGCACGGCTTCGCGCGTGTTCGGCGTTCCGATGGACGATGTTACGCCGCAAATGCGCAGTCGAGCAAAAGCGGTTAATTTCGGCATCGTCTACGGTCAGCAGGCATATGGCCTTTCGCAGTCGCTCCATATCCCGTTCTATGAAGCGAAAGAAATGATCGATCGTTATTTCGAGGTTCATCCTGGTGTGCGTACGTATCTCGATGAAGTGGTGGCGCAGGCCCACAAGGATGGCTATGCCGTCACCTTGTTCGGTCGTCGCCGCTATATCCCCGAGCTGAAAGCCAAGAATGCGGCCCAGCGTGGCTTTGGTGAGCGTACGGCAATGAATCATCCTATGCAGGGCACTGCTGCCGACATCATTAAGCTTGCCATGCGTCAGGTACAAGATGAACTTGTGGCGCGAGACCTTGGCGCGAGGCTCATGCTTCAGGTGCACGACGAGCTTGACCTTTCGGTGCCCGAGTCGGAAGTGGAAGAGGTTTCGGACCTCCTGACAAGCGTGATGGAGTCGGTTGTTGAATTGTCGGTTCCGTTGCTGGTTGATGTGTCCGCTGGTGCCAACTGGGCTGAGGCTCATTAGAAATATTGCTGCATGCTTGTCCCGTGCTTGCGCGCCTGATTAAAACCCCTGCTCGAGTTCGAGAAGGGTTCGGTAGTGCTGGTTGTTGCGCTCGAGTTCTTCGGGCGCCCCGTCAAGAGTTATACGGCCGCTTTTCAGGAACAGCACACGGTCCATGTCCGATACCCCTTGGAGGTGATGGGTGATTAGGATCACCGTTTTGCCCGCAAGTACTTCGAACATGGTGCCCAGCACCTCGTGTTCGGTGCGGGGATCGAGGCTAACCGTTGGTTCGTCGAGGATGACGATAGGCGCATCCTGCAAAAGGATGCGTGCCAGGGCGACACGATGACGCTCGCCGCCCGAAAAGCGCAATCCCGCTTCATCAAGTAAGGTGTCGAGACCTTTCGGCAATCGCGCAAGCAGCCTTTTCAGTCCGACGCGCTTGAGGGCGCGTTCAAGCTCCTCGTCGGTTGCCTGGGGCTTTGCTATAAGCAGATTGTTGCGCAGAGTGTCGTTGAACAGGTACGTGGCCTGTTGGCAGACGCCAAACATTCGAGACGCATCGTTTCCAAGCTCCGAGCAGGGAAGCCCTCCTACGGTGATGCTGCCTGAGGTGGGGGCGAGGTCCCCGCGCAGCAGATGCGCGAGGGTGGTTTTCCCCGATCCGCTTTTGCCCAGAAGTGCTAGATGTTGTCCCGGCGAAAGGGAGAGGCTGATTCCGCAAATCGTAGGGGGCTGGCCAGGGTAGGCGAATTCAACGTCTTTCAGTTCGACAACCGGATGCTTCAGGCCAAGGTCGATGTTTTGTGCATGCTTGGCTTCCGAATTGGTTTTTGTTTCCTCTTCAACGGGCAGGGGGAGATCGTTGAGCCGCGCTATGGAGCCGAAGTGCCCCTGAGCCTGTGTTGCGGCAATGGGCATCACTGCAAAGGCATCAACGAGGGGAAAGGCTCCCAGCACAAAAGCCAGAATCCAGTTTGCCTGTCCTCCTTGCATTCCGCCAAAGGTGAGTGTCGCCCAGCATATAAGGGCAATGATGGCACATGCAAATATCGCTTGTTGAGCCAGGTCGCGTCTGCGATCGAAAGCGTGCACCTGGGCTTTTAGGCGGTTGAGGTCTTCCTGCCCATTTTTGCATTGCGCTAAGAAATCGGCTTTTCTGCCCGAAAGCGTCCAGTCGGTGATTCCGAGAATGTTGTCGGCATAGGTGGCATAGCGTTTCGCGGCAAGCTCTTTTGCTGTCGATTGGCGCGTGCCGTTGATGCTCACAGAAACGGCGGGTACAACAAAGAGCTCGAGCGATACAAAGACGAAGCACGCCAAGCATGCAAGGGGCGAAAAACAACCGAACAGAACGCATAGTCCCACGCCAGCTGCCAGGGCTATTGCGGTTGGGAAAACGCAGCGAAGATAGAGGTTCTGGATGTGCTCAACATCTTCGGCAAGAAGCCCTAGGGCATCGCCAAGGCGGTGGCTGGCACGGAAGAAAACGCCTTCTGCGTCAAAGGATCGGTAAAGCTGCTTGCGAAGATTTGAAGTGAATCGCAGCACCCAATCGTGGCTCGCTAAGCGTTCGCAGTAACGCAGAATGGGTTTTCCCACGCCGAATACCCGCACGCAAAGCAAAGGTGTGCCCAGCATCAGAACCGAATAGGGCATTTCGGCAGAGCCTGCAATGAGCCATCCTGAAGTGAACATAAGTCCGGCGGCGAAAAGAACCGTGCAGCAGCCTAGAGCAAGGGCCAGTGCAAGGATTTTGCGATAGCGGCCCAGATAGGGTTTAACCCACTCATCGCGTTTAAGCAGGGCAATCGCTTCTTTCAAGCTGCTATACATCGCCGCCCTCCTTCTCGTGGTTTGACAGGTAGGCAAAAGAGCTTGCTTTGCTCAACGCCTCGTAGGAGCCAAAGTCTCTAACCTGCCCATCTTCCAGTAGGAGGATTTCGTCCATTTCGCTTAGCCAATGAAGGCGATGGGTTGCAAAGAAAACCAATTTACCTTCCATCAGGGGAAGCATGCGCTGTTTGAGCTCCCATTCTGTTTCAATGTCGAGATGGGCCGTTGGCTCGTCGAACACCAAGACTCGACAGGTTCGATGCAGCACCGCACGTGCAAGGGCGACGCGTTGTGACTGGCCGCCGCTCAACGACCGCCCGCCTTCCCCAACAACGGTATCCAATCCCTTGGGCAGCTCAGTAACCAGGCTGGTGAGCCCTACCAGCTCAAGCGCGTGGGCGATTTCTTCTTCGGTTGCATCGGGCTGGTAGAACGTCAGATTGTTTCGGAGGGTGGTGCTGAAAATATGGGGAGATTGAGGCAGATAAGCCACTTGTTTTCTCCAGTTGGGCATCGAAAGCGTCTCGATTGCGTGGTTGTTGACAACGATGGATCCTTGGGTGGGCTGCACGACGCCGGCGAGTAGTTGGGCAAGGGTGGTTTTCCCGCAGCCGGATGGTCCCACAATGCCGTATTTGCGGAAACCCTCGAAAGAGCAAGAAGCGTCTTTCAGGGCTGTTTCCCCCTCGTAGGAGATCCCTATATGTTCGAAGGTGAGCACGCTGAGTTTTTGCCAAGGCTCTAGTTTGGGGGCGTCAACCTGCAATCCAGGCGTGCGGCTTTCTTTCTTCGCTGCGGTTTCAGCGGAGCATTTCAATACCTCCAATACTTGGGTAAGGGTGTTTTTCCCGTTTAACGTAGCGTGGTAATCGGAGGCGAATTCGCGGATTGGGCGAAAATAATCGGGCATGATCACCAAGACGAACAGTGCGGGCAGCAGGGTAATGGACCCATCCACCAAGCGAAAGCCGAGCATAACGGCAACCGCTGCGAGGGAAATGGTGGAAAATGCGTCAAGCACAGCACCCGAAAGCGTTGCGGTGCGCAGTGTCTTCATCGTTGCTATGCGGAATTTTTCGCTTGTCTCATATACGCGGTCAGCTTGTTCGTTGCTGCGGCCGAAGTACTTCAGGGTATCGATGCCGCGCAGCGAATCGATGAAATGGTTTGCGAGGCGCTGGTATTCGCGATGTTGTTTGCCGGCTTCCTCTTGTGCGGTGCTTCCGATAAGAACCATTTGAAGGATGATGGCGGGAAACACCAGAAGCGCAATAAGAGCAGAAACCCAGTCTTGGAAGACGATTACGGCAAGAAGAACAAAGGGCACCGTGACCAGCGCCACCGTACGAGGCAAAGCGGTGCTCAAATAGTGCTCAATGTTGTCGATGCCATCAAGGCAAAGTGTTGAAGCTGCGCCCGTTCCTAGCTTTTGGGTTAAGGGGGCCCCTCCTTCATAAAGGCGTTTTGACAGCTCCTGGCGAAACTCTTCAGTGCGTGCTGCCGCAAAGAGCTCGAGCTGTTTGGCCTGAATGTTAGTGGCTGCCTGTTTCCCGATGAAGCAGAGCGCAAAGGCTCCAAGCTGAGCTGCGACGCCGGAGAGGGCACTTCCTCCCCAAAGAAGGGTCAGAGCCCAGGCCAGGGCTGCGGCTTGACCCACCATGAGCGCCGCTAGAAGAAGGGAGGTGGCAATGCACCAGGCGATAGCGCTCTTTGAGTCGGGAAGTGCGAAGAGCCTCTTGTCGAACATGCCTCCTCCTATCTTTAAGTCGTTGCA
>FR884579.1:0-25077 GCA_000436075.1 Eggerthella sp. CAG:209
CAAAGGCATACGCCGCCGAAACATGGACCCTTAGAGCTGATAGCGTTTCTCTCTGCAGATATTTGTTTTCAAAGAAAAAAGGCGACGCGGTAGCGTCGCCTTTTAAAGATCCGTTAGATAAATACTATCCGATAGTACCCTGCGGGTATACCACCATAAGCACAATCAAAGAGATAAGGAATACAGCCGCCAAAATAATAGTAATGCGGTTGAGGTTCTTTTCCATGATGCTTGAACCACTCTGGTTGTTGTAAACAGAACTTGCGATCATGTCAGAAACGCCCGTGCCCTTGCCAGAATGAAGCAGAACAAAAACAATAAGCCCAATGCCAGATACAACTAGCAGAACAGAAAAGATAATTGCAACGATAGACAACGTAACATCCTTACCTAAATAGTCTCACGAATCACTAATTATAAGAATCAGAGAACCGCTTGACAAGAGAATTCATACCAGAACTACTGAGCCTCAGAAGCTGCTTCGATAAGCTGACGGAACGAATCAGCCTTAAGAGACGCACCGCCGACTAAACCGCCATCGATATCTGACTGAGCAAGAAGAGCCTTAACATTGCCAGCGTTCATCGAGCCACCATACAGAATACGCGTTGCATTAGCGACATCACCGCCGAATTCAGCGTTAAGCGTGGCACGAATAGCAGCGCACACCTCTTCAGCCTGCTCTGGAGTAGCAGTGCGACCGGTTCCTATAGCCCAGATAGGCTCGTAAGCAACTACAACGTTCTTCATATCGATAGCGTCGAGCCCAGCAAGGCCAGCTCGAACCTGAGCGGTGATGAACTCCACGTAATCGCCAGAGTCGCGCATTGCGAGAGACTCGCCCACGCAAACAATTGGAGCAACACCAGCAGAAACCAATGCCTTAACCTTAAGATTGACAGTAGTATCGGTTTCATTAAACATCTCACGACGCTCAGAGTGACCAACGATGCAATACTCGCAGCCGGCATCTTTGATCATAGGGATAGAAATTTCTCCAGTGAAAGCACCAGATTCCTCCCAGTGCACATTCTGAGCACCGAGAGAAATGTTTGTCTTGTCGAAATCAAGAACCGTATAAGCAGCCTTGATATCAATTGCCGGCGGGCAAAGAACGATATCGACATTATCCCACTTGCGATTGTACTGATTGCAGAGTTGCTGAGTCAGTACAACGGTTTCGGGGATGGTTTTGTTCATCTTCCAATTACCCGCCATAAGATAAGTACGCATGAAGAGCCTCCTTATTTGAGCGCCTCAACGCCAGGCAGGGCTTCACCCTGCACCAGCTCCATCGATGCTCCGCCGCCCGTGGAAATAAAAGTCATCTGGTCGGCAAGATCGAATTTGTTAACAGCGGCAACACTATCGCCACCACCAATGATAGTATCAGCTTCCTTGTTTGCCGCCACAGCAAGAGCTACGCCCTTGGTACCCGCCTCAAAGGAAGACATTTCAAATACACCCATAGGGCCATTCCAAAATACTGTCTTTGCGCCAGCAATAGCCTCAGCATAAGCTTTGGTGGTAGCGGGGCCGATATCAAGTCCCATCATATCGGAAGGAATTGCATCAACACCGCATGTTACCGTGTTAGCGTCATTCGCAAACGCATCAGCGCAGACAACATCAGAAGGAAGCAGGATGCTCACACCTTGAGCCTTTGCCTTTTCGAGCATTTGAGCAGCTCGTTCGACCCAGTCCTGCTCCATAAGGGATGTTCCAACGGTGTAACCTTGCGCAACCAGGAAGGTAAAGCACATACCGCCACCGATGATCAATGTGTCGCATTTGTCGATCAACGCATCGATAACAGCAACTTTGTCGGAAACCTTAGATCCGCCAAGAATAGCAACAAAAGGATGATTGGGCTTATCAAGCATAGATGTAAGCGTTGTGACCTCTTTGGTCATAAGTGCACCAGCATAAGCAGGAAGGAAGGCAGCGACGCCAGCCGTTGATGCATGAGCACGATGAGCAGCGCCAAACGCATCGTTTACATAGATGTCGCCCAGGCTTGCAAGCTCCTTCGCAAACTCGGGATCGTTCTTCTTTTCACGCTTATCGAAACGAAGGTTCTCAAGCAAACAAACATCCCCATTGCCCAGAGAAGCAACAGTTGCCTTAGCAGATTCGCCGATGGTATCCTCGGCAAAAGCAACTGGTTTGCCAAGAACCTTTGAAAGATACTCAGCAACGGGCTTCAGGGAAAATTCGGCTTGATACCCAGTTCCCTCAGGGCGGCCCAAGTGGCTGCACAAAACCACTTTAGCGCCACGCTTCATCAAAGACTCGATGGTGGGAAGTGCGGCCCTGATACGCGTATCGTCGGTTACAGTAGTTCCATCAAGCGGTACGTTGAAATCTACGCGACACAATACACGCTTCCCTGCAACGTCAGCATCAGTAAACGTTTTTACATTGCTCATAGTTAGCCTTTCTTTTCACATTAAAAAGAGAGCTTCCCTTTCAGAAAGCTCTCTTAACAGTTCGCATCCAGCGCGTTGGCCTATGCCTGCATCATGATCTTCGCAAGATCCTTTACACGGTTGGAATAACCCCACTCGTTGTCATACCAAGAAACGCATTTTACGAGATTGCCCTTACCACCAAGGACCATGGTGAGCTTGCTATCGAAGAGAGAAGAATGGTCGTCGCCCACGATATCAGAGGAAACAATGGGATCCTCGACATACTCAAGAATACCCTTCAGGGGACCTTCAGCAGCAGCCTTCATAGCAGCATTAACCTCTTCAATGGTAACTTCCTGCTCGAGCTCTACCGTGAGGTCAACCATGGACCCATCAGGTGTAGGAACGCGCGTTGCAAAACCATCGAGCTTGCCCTTGAGCTCAGGAAGAACCAGGGAAACCGCGCGAGCAGCACCGGTAGTGGTGGGAATCATGGACAGGTTTGCAGCACGAGCACGACGAAGGTCCTTGTGAGCCTGGTCGAGAATCTTCTGATCATTCGTGTATGAATGAATAGTGTTCATGAAGCCACGCTTAATGCCGAAGGTATCCATGAGAACCTTTGCAAAAGGAGCAAGGCAGTTCGTAGTACAAGACGCATTAGAGACGATATTATGCTTCTCGTAATCGTACTTATCATCGTTCACGCCAACAACGATGGTGATGTCTTCGTTCTTAGCAGGTGCCGTAATAAGAACCTTCTTGGCACCAGCCTCAATGTGCTTCTTAGCCAAGTTAGCATCGGTGAAGAAACCGGTAGATTCGATAACAAGCTCTACACCCATTTCGCCCCAAGGAATATTGAGCGGTTCGCGGTCGCCGAAAACGCGTACCTTGTGACCGTCAACGATGATGTTGTCTCCCTCGACTTTAACATCATCGTAAACACGCCCGTGGATAGAATCGTACTTAAGCAAATGAGCATTTGCCTCGGTGCTGCCGGGATCGTTGATAGCAACGATATCGAAGGCAGGATCCTTCTCCATCGCGCGGAAAACAAGTCGGCCGATACGACCGAAGCCGTTGATACCAACCTTGGTTGCCATGAGGCTCCCCTTTCATGCCTGATTTAAAAACAATGCGACGTATGTGAACACGTGCTGTTTTATTGTACCTGAAAAAGAAACTGCCGAAATAGAGCAAGACGCACGAAAAGTAAGCGAACGAATAGCAGCCGCAAGCGGCATTCAGCAAGCGGTGGTCGGTCTATGATTTGCCAATATCGTTATCCATTTGCTCAATACGACGCACCCGATGATAAATCGCCGATTTGGAGAGCGGTGGATTAGCCTTTTCGCCGAGTTCTTTTAACGTTGCATCAGGATACGTCACGCGCAAGCGAATGTAATCCTGCAAAGCATGAGGCAGCGACTTGATATCCTGGTGCTCCAGAACTGTACGGATCGCCTGAATTTGATCAACAGAAGCCTCAGCGGTTTTAGCCTGATTTGCGATTTCGGCGTTTACCCGACGATTTACATCATTGCGCACACTTTTTAATACACGTTCGTTTTCCATCTTCAATGCACTTTGATGAGCACCAACATAAGCAAGGAAAGCCGATATCGAAGCGCCGCTTTTAAGGTAAACCGTATGGGAATTACGACGCTCAACAACCTTCGCGTGAATCCCCTTGGCCTCCATCAACTCGACAATGTCGTTAGCCATGGTCTGCGACTCAACAGTAAGCTCGAAATGAAAATCGCCACGTGGATTGGAGATAAACCCGCTCCCTAAAAAAACCCCCCGCAGATACGCCGAAGCACAGCATTCTTTCTTAATGAGGTCATGATCGATCCCACGCTGCAGGCCGCTTTCGCCGACAATGCCTAATTCGGAAAGCGCCTCATTCAAGCCAGGCTGGGCGGGCACGTCAATAAGCCAGTTGGGTGTCTTGTGCAAAACGCTACGACGCATAGTAAGATCTGTTTTCAGCGAATACATGCTATGAAGCGCACTGATGATGAAACGGGCAACCTGCGGAACGTCTGTCGAAATCTCTAGACGAAAATGACCAGGACCGTTAAGAAAGATCGTGCCTTCAATGCGAATCAGTGCAGCAAGCGTCGCAGCATCACAATGCGAACACGTTGGCTCCACATGAGAAAGCTCCTCTTTTACCTCCGTGGTGAACGACATAGCTTGAACACCCCCATAAATGCATCAGCAAGCGCCTGCGGATCATGCCATGTAGGACGCTGAGGATCCGCCATATTGCGCAAAAGAACAACCGGCCCACGAGCCTGGATAGCATCGATGTCTTCCTTCGATGCCCTGACTGGTCGAATGCGAGATTCGAGCGAAGTGCCATCCCGGCGCTCTGCCATTGCGCTTTTGTGCGATCCAAGCCCAGCCAAAGCATGAAAAGCACCCGTTGCGTGACGTGGGCTCTCGAGCGGCTGAGCAGAATGGATCAAAACGTAATCGAGGCACCCCTCCATGCCATGACGCAACAAAGCTTCTACATGCTCACGTGCGGAAAGGCCCCAAGTTTCACCTTGCTGATCTGCCAGGCTGCAGACAAACACCGTACGAGCATTTGATTGACGAATGGCATCGACAATACCAGGAACAAGGAGATTCGGGATAATAGAGGTGAAGAGCGAACCAGGACCCAGTACGACCACATCGGCTTGGCGAATGGCACGCAATGCTTCCATATAGGGGAGACAAAGCTCAGGAGATTCAAGCCACACACGTTCAAGCGCAGTGGACGACTTCCCCGCCACCGATTGCCCGCGAAGAATGCGACCGTCGCGCGTTTCCGCACAAAGTGTCACATTGTTCAATGTCGATGGGTAAACATGCCCGCGAGCTCCAAGAAGCTGACCACATATTTTTATAGCTTCAGGAAAAGATCCCGTGGCATTTTCAAGAGCTGAAAGCATAAGGTTTCCAAGCGTATGGTTTCGAGCAAAATCAAAACGGTACTTGAAAGCCTTGGTAAGAGGATCTTCCGGATTCGCTGCAAATGCAGCTAAGCACTTACGAACATCACCTGGCGGAGTCACATGAGCCTCTTCGCGCAATATGCCGGTAGAACCGCCGTCATCGGCCATGGCAACAACAGCAGATGTGTTAACCCCTAAAGCCAGCAAGGTGCGAATCGACATAGGGGCGCCAGTGCCTCCACCAATAACAACCGCACGCAGCTCAGTCGGATCCACATTGCCTTTAAGGGGATTGGGCAGATGAAGTGAGCCTATTGCCTTGAATGCCTGGGTGGATGATGCATCGAGGCGAAAGCCATGCCCCGCCAAACGAGGTTCGCCCTGACTCATTTTTCCACCTCTTTGTTGGTATCTGCCAAAGCGATATCGCGATGATACACATTAACGTTGTAATCCTGCGCCGCCAACAGCTCAGCAGTTTTATTGGCAAGCACAACGCTTCGATGCTGACCACCCGTGCATCCTACGCCAATGGCGAGCTGCTGTTTGCCCTCGGCAACATAGCCGGGCATCACACAGTTCAACAAGTTTTCCCAGGCATTTAAAAATTTATGAGTTTCCTCGTTACCCAAAACATAATCTGCCACCTTACTATCGAGACCGGTTAAATTACGCAGATCAGGGATATAGAACGGATTCGGAAGAAAACGCACATCGATAACGATATCGGCATCTGTCGGAGCACCATGTTTAAAGCCGAACGAATATACCGTTACGTTCATTCCTTCTTTTGCAGTTTGCTTAGAGTACAAACGACGAAGTTCTTCGCGCAGTTCACGGGGGCTCATATTGGAGGTATCGATATAAGAATCAGCCAACGATCGCAACTCTTGAGTAAGACTACGCTCATACGAAATTGCCTGCCCAATAGAACGTTTGTTATTGATGCATAAAGGATGGCGACGGCGCGAAGCCTTGTAACGTGCAATAAGAATGCTGTCAGCGGCGTCAAGGAAGACCATCCTAAAAGTCACCCCTGCAGCTTCCATGTTTGCTAGCTCGCCTACCAACTGTTTGAAATATTCTCTGTTGCGCGCATCGCATACGATTGCAAGTTTTCTGCCGATCTCGTTTTGCCCCGGAAGACTTGCAAGACTGATCATGTTCATAATCAACGAAGGCGGCAGATTATCGATGCAGAAATAGCCCAAATCCTCAAACGTATGCATTGCCTCAGTTCTGCCAGCACCACTCATGCCCGTAATGATAACCACATCAGGCGCAGTGCTCGAAGTCTCCGAATGATCTTGCGGCGTGTCCCCATTGGAAAATGTCTGGGTCATCGAAACCTCTCCCCTGTATTGCTTCGCAGGGTCTACCTATGTTGCTCCTGCGGATGTGTTTCTGATTTTGAGTTATATTGCACAAGAACAGCATACACGTCCTCGGCAACCTGTTCAGGCACGGTATGTGTTTGCTTTATCTCTTCAAGGGTTGCATTGCGCAATGCGCCAAATGAACCAAACGCCTTCAAAAGCGCTTTTTTCCGCTTTGGACCCATGCCTATTACATCGTCAAGGATGCTCGTAGTCATGCCTTTTCCGCGAAGTTCACGATGAAAGGTAATAGCAAAGCGATGAGCCTCGTCTCGAACCTGCTTAACCAAATAAAGACTGGGGCTCCCTCCTGGCAAAACCACAGGACCGCTTTCCTGCCAAGGCACAAAGAGTTCTTCGTCTCGTTTTGCAAGACCGCATACAGGAATATCGCCCGCCCCAAGCTCATTGAGCTGCTTGATGGCGGCTGAAAGCTGGGGCTTACCGCCATCGAGGATAATAAGATCGGGGCGTTTCCCAAACCGCTCGTCATCTAAACGTTCCTTGCAGTAACGACGCGCAATAACCTCACTCATCATAGCGAAGTCGTTAGCCTCATCTGATTCCATCCGAATCTTAAAACGGCGATATTGCCCCTTATCGGGCCGTCCATTTGTAAACACCACCATAGAAGCAACTGAGTAGCGACCATGGATCGTGGAAATATCGAAGCATTCGATGCGCAGCGGAGGCGCATCGAGGGCAAGAGCGCTCTCCAGTTGCAACAATGCATCGTTGATACGGTCATCGTCGTAGCTACTTCGGGCTTTGTAGCGCATAAGAACATGACGAGCATTCTTCGAAGCCATGTCCATAAGCGCTGCCTTTTCGCCCCTCTGGGGTACGGTAAAAAACACCTTGGCACCATGAACGCTTGCAAGTTTTTCGGTAAGCCATTCGCAAATGACGTCATTGTCTTCTGGAACCTTTTCGACAATGAGCTCATGCGGAATCGATTCGGTGGAACCGTAATAGCGCAGTACAAACATGCGAAACAGCTCAGATGCAGGAATATCCTTGCCTTTGTTGAAAACGAATTCATTGGTATTCATGATGCGGCCTTCACGCAACATAAGCACCGTTATGCCAGCAATGGTCTCCTCGCGAAAAATGCCAATCACGTCGGCGTTAAGCCTATGAGATGATACAGCGTGCTGGGTTTGAGCAAGCGATTCAATTGTATCGATACGCGCTTTAATACGTCCGGCACGCTCAAAGTCGAGGTTCTGAGCAGCAATTGCCATTTCGGATTTGAGCTCATCAATGAATTCTTTATGGGAGCCAGAAAGGAATCGCTCAACCTTACGAACTTGCTCTTGGTACGCTTCTGGAGAAATATCGCCGCAACATGCACCAGGTCCAAGCCCAACATGACAGTCGAAACACGGGCGCTCATCCAGCTCGAGCTCATCATAGGGAAACTGATCGAGCTTGCGACTAAGACGTCGCCACTCAGAGCATGACGATGAACAGATGGGAACGATCCTGCGCACAATATCAACCAGGTTGCGCGCAGCACGGCTATCCGTGTAGGGACCGAAATAACGCGTTGTGGTTTTATGAGATTCACGCGTGTACTTGATTGCAGGAAAAACATCACCTTTAGTAAGAGCGATAAATGGATAACTTTTATCGTCTTTGAAATCGGCATTGAAATACGGCGAATATTGTTCGATAAGATTGCGCTCTAGAACTAAGCTCTCATGCTCATTGGCGGTAACAACATATTCAAAGGAATCTATCTGCGACACCAAGAGAGGGATTTTCGCACGGTCGTCTTGGAAATTTACATACTGGCGCATACGGGCACGAAGCTGTTTTGCCTTGCCGACATAAATAACCGTGCCCGACTTATCTTTCCAAAGATATACACCAGGCTCGGCTGGAACACTATTGAGCTGTTCCTTGATTTGTTGGAGATTGTCCTGATCCACCTAAAATCCCTTAAAGCGATTCTTCCAAATCGAGAAGCATCAACGACACGTTATCGCGCATATCCTTCGCCTGCTCACGCGTTAGACTGCCTGACGCATAGAAGTCTTGAATTACCTCAAGTTCGAGATGGAGGCCACGACGCTGAATCTCATCGATGCTCACGGTAGCGTCTTGAACAGCCTCCGAAGTCATAGTGGCTTCAGACTTGTCAAACACCGAAAGGGCGCGCTCGTGATTAATCATGAGTTTTGCAACTACCTCACTGGGATAATCTGGATTATTTACGAGCCTCTGAAGGTACTCAATTGCAAAACGTTCAGCAAGCTCACGAACCTTATCCACCGCTTCGTGGTCTTCGTCGCTTCCGGAAGAGAAGATGCTCTTAACGCTACGAATCAACATTGAGGTCATAATGCGAAGGCGGCCTACGCGCAAACTTGTTGCATACGAAGCCTTTTCATTGGAATGAGCAATTAGATTTTTTTGCTTGGAAAGCCGATTCAGATGCTCAAATGTCTCAAATGCCTCGACCTCATGCCGTTCAACAGCACGAATAAGCTGTTCAATCTGATAGTCAATGACCTCGATACGTAGCTTGGCAACCGCAGGCTCTTCGATATCCGCAATAGAGCGAATACTGCGAATACGGTTGTTGTAAGAAGAGACAACGATTTTCGTCTCACGGTCGTTCGCCTCAGTAGAATCCGCCATAAGACGCTCAATGACAGTACGCATGATCTCAATTTTGGTGCGCATTAATTCTTCGGTTTCCTCCTCGTCATCCTCGGCTTCTTCTTTAGGAGCAAGGACGGGAAGGAGGAAATTAGCAAGGAGCAGCGTGCATACAATAACGCCCGACGCCAAAAAAATAATGAGCGATCGCTGTGGGAAGGTTGATCCATCAGCAAGAAGAAATGGAATGGTGAAGGCAATAGAAAGCGTGATAGCGCCCTTAGGGCCACCAACAGTGGTGACAAGTGAATCTTTTACCATGCTCAAGCTAAACCTATCGCGCTTTCCCGTATCGGGGTTTTTGATGAGACGCGTCATGATAAGCGCCCAAACAAAACGCAGCACAACAATCAGAGCAGTCAACAAAAGAACGTACCCGATTAAAACAAAATTATCGATATATAAATTATCCCAGGTGCTTTGCATGGCATTGGGGAGCTGAATACCCAAGAGAACGAACACGACACCATTGAGCACAAAGCCGATTACCTTCCACACACTGGTAAGGGCAATGTTCAAGCGAGACTGATAGGGAGAGATTTTGCGATCGCGGTACATCGACCACATAATGCCGCAAGCAACAACAGCCAAAATGCCCGAGACGCCAACAAGCTCAGAGAACAGAAATACGACAAGGGGCATTGAGACCTCAAAGAGCACATGAAATGTGACGTTGTCCAAACCCATTTCGCGAATACGTTTGTTGATGTAAAGGAAAGCGACAGCAAGCAGGATGCCAAGCGCTATGCCCCCAATAAATCCAATAGCGAACGAAGTCGCTGCGTTGGCAAGAGAAAATGCACCGGTAACCGCTGCGGCAACCGCAAACTGAAATGAAACAACACCCGATGCGTCATTAATAAGAGCCTCGCCCTGGAGAATAGCTCCTTCACGTTTGCCCAGCTTGGCTTCCTTCTTCAAAGCCTGAACCGCAACCGCATCGGTGGGACCAAGTGCCGCACCCAACGCAAATGCAGCCGCAAGAGGAATAGAGGGAACAAGCCAGTGAAGAACGAATCCAACGCACAAGGTGATAACAATAACCAGACCTATAGCAAATGAAACAATAGTAGTCTTGTTTTCCCATAGGTTGCGTTTATCCGCTTCGAGCGCATCGCTGAAAAGCAAAGGAGCAATAAACAGAACCAAGAACAGCTCCGGGTCGATATTCACCTCAATCGGAGAAATAGCAAGCATAGCAATGCCAATACCAAGAGCAATCTGAATAAGCGGTGACGAAATGCGAGGAACTACCTGATCGAGAATGGAAGAGAGCAGCACTGCCAATAACAGCATCAAAATCAGCTCAAAAACTTCCACAGGCATCCCCTAACTGTCACAAAAAAGGTACCTATTAAAAGTAACGTACGGCGTTAGCGTCAAAAACGCGAGTGGGCAATCGACAGAAAAATCCAACATGGCATATTCCGCGCTATTCCCCTGAATAGGAGAAAGCGAACCCACGTCATCTCATAGTGAAGAGATGCCCAAGAAAACAAAGCGGAGCATAGCCAAATAGATACTTACTTGAAAAAGATACGAGGCGTTACGTATTTGTGCATAAAAAAGCCCCTAAGGAGCTTAACAATTAAATGGTGGACCGTCGGGGACTCGAACCCCGGACCTTGGGATTAAGAGTCCCCTGCTCTACCAACTAAGCTAACGGTCCATGGAAACGTTCAGAGCGAACGTGAAAATCTCAAATGGTGGACCGTCGGGGACTCGAACCCCGGACCTTGGGATTAAGAGTCCCCTGCTCTACCAACTAAGCTAACGGTCCATGAGAAATGCCGTGTGTTTCAACGACTATCTATTATGCATCATAGATGCGAATTATCAAGGTTGCGCTGGGGTGGGTAATCGGACTCGAACCGACGACCTCCAGAGCCACAATCTGGCATTCTAGCCAACTGAACTATACCCACCGTAGGCGCAGGTAAGTACTATACAGGATTCCGGAAAACGTGCAACCCCTTTTTGAAAAAAAATTGGAGTAGTGTTAATCCAGATCTATCGAGTCTAGCTTTTAGCGCAGATAAGAGCAGTGGTTCATAATGCTATTGAAGCAAAAGGAGG
Organism: Eggerthella sp. CAG:209; assembly: GCA_000436075.1. GTDB lineage: Bacteria > Actinomycetota > Coriobacteriia > Coriobacteriales > Eggerthellaceae > Anaerotardibacter. The sequence continues at coordinate 11,482 of FR884579.1, forward strand.
CATGATGTTCGGAAGAACGCTCGTCATAGTAAATCCAGCAGCACGCAGCGGTAAAGCTGCCGAAGTCGCAGCGCATGCAGCACTCGTCTTCGACCGGATTCAAAAACGTCAGTCTCAACCCATGAGACTGACGTTCCGCTACACCGTGGGACCCAAAGACGCAACGCAAATCGCACAACACGAAGGCCCATATTACGACACCGTAGTTGCGCTCGGAGGAGACGGACTAATAAACGAAGTGGCAAATGGACTCATGAGTCTTCCGATCAATAAACGCCCAACGATCGCTCTTATCCCCTGTGGCAATGGTGACGACTTTGCTCGAACCATAGGAATGAGCCGAAAACCAAACGAATCGCTCAAGCAAATAGAATCATTAGCACTGACTCCAATAACGATCGATGTAGGACGCGCTAACGATATTTGGTTCCTGGAGACCCTTTCATTCGGCCTTGATGCCGCCATCGCCTTAGGAACCACAGATCTACGAAAGAAAACCAAGCGCACAGGCACGAGCCTTTACCTTCAGTGCGGAATCGATCAACTCGTCAATCACCGCGAAATCAGACAGGCCACACTGACCCTTGACGACGATAAGCCCCAACAGCTCGGTTTCTATCTCTTGGCCATACAAAACGGCATTAGTTACGGTGGAGGGTTCAAAATCTGTCCCAAAGCAAGCCTTACCGACGGGTTGCTTGATATCTGCTTCGCTACTCCAACGCTCTCCGCTTCAGAAGCCATAAGGCTGCTTCTGAGAGCTAAGAATGGAAACCACACTAAGCACCCCAACCTAACCTTTTCAAAGGCGCGCAGAGCTCATTTGACGCTTCCTTCAGAAATCCCAACCCAGATTGACGGCGAAGAGTTTCTATCCACGGAATACGATATTGCTCTCCATCCAAAACAATTAACAATCCTCGCTCCAAATTGCTGCAAATAAAAAAGGAAGCTCGATTGAGCTTCCTTTTTTCAATATAAGACTCTGAATCGAGGAAACGGGCAAAGCTTAAACGATACCCTGAGCGAGCATTGCGTCAGCAAGCTTCTTGAAGCCAGCGATATTTGCGCCAGCTACATAGTCGCCTTCTACGCCGTATTCGCGGGCAGCATCATCGGCAGCATGGAAGATGTTAACCATGATTCCCTGAAGCTTGGCGTCTACCTCTTCGAAGGACCAGGAAAGGCGCTCGGAATTCTGAGACATCTCAAGACCGGAAGTTGCTACGCCACCAGCATTTGCCGCCTTACCAGGCATAAATACCACACCATTTTCCTGGAGATATTGGGTTGCATCCATAGTGGTAGGCATGTTTGCACCCTCGGCGACGATCTGGCAGCCATTGGCGGCAAGCATCTTTGCATCCTCAATAAACAGCTCATTCTGAGTTGCGCAAGGAAGGGCAATATCAACCTTAATGGTCCAAACGCCACGACCCTCATGATATTCAACGCCTTCGCGACGCTTGGCGTATTCAGAGATGCGGCCGCGCTCAACCTCTTTGATCTGCTTTACCAGATCAAGATCGATACCATTGGCGTCGTAAATCCAACCCGTGGAGTCAGAAAGCGTAACAACCTTAGCACCAAGCTGCTGGGCTTTTTCGGTTGCGTAGATAGCAACATTACCGGAACCAGAAACCGCAACAGTCTTGCCCTCGAAAGAGTCACCCTTGCCCTTGAGGTATTCCTGAACAAAATAAATCAGGCCATAGCCAGTAGCCTCGGTACGAGCCAAGGAACCGCCATAGGACAGACCCTTGCCAGTGAGAACGCCTTCCCAGACATTGCGAATACGCTTGTACTGGCCGAACATATAGCCAATCTCGCGAGCACCGGTTCCAATATCGCCAGCAGGAACGTCGGTGTCGGCGCCAACATGCTTGCAGAGTTCAGTCATGAAAGACTGGCAGAAACGCATAACCTCTGCGTCGGACTTGCCCTTGGGATCAAAGTCAGATCCACCCTTGCCGCCGCCCATAGGAAGCGTGGTGAGGCTGTTCTTGAAAATCTGCTCAAAACCAAGGAACTTGATAATGCCCAGGTTTACAGAGGGATGAAGGCGAAGACCGCCCTTGTAAGGTCCAAGACAGCTATTGAACTGCACGCGGAAGCCGCGGTTAACCTGCACCTTGCCCGAATCATCAACCCAAGGAACACGGAACATAATAACGCGCTCAGGCTCTACAATTCGCTCAAGCAGACCTGCCTTCTCATACTCGGGATTCGCGTCGATGACAGGCTTCAAAGACGTAAGAACCTCGGTAACAGCCTGAATAAACTCAGGCTCGTTTGCGTTCTTGGCCTTTACCTGCTCGATGACGGAGTCAACGTAGCTCATGGGACCTCCTTTATAGAAACGTGATCAATAATAGTTCCGAAACAACGATACAAACCTATCGCAATACTTCTGTAACACGGTAGAAACAAACTGAATGGGGAAGCTGACGAAAACTACGGCAAGCGGCTCCGAAAACCACTGTAAAAAGAAACGCCCCGAAGGGCGTCTCGCGAAAAGATGTAAATCGTTAGCCTCTACATTCGTTCGGGAGCAGATACTCCCAGAAGATCCAAAGACAAAGCCAAAACGATACGGGTCGAATCAACCAAGGCAAGGCGAGCCTTCTCTACTGACTCCTCTTCGCCCAATACATGGCAATTACCGTAGAACGAATGGAAAAGACCCGCCAGCTCTTGAGCATAGTGAGTAAGGCGGAATGGAGCTCGATCTCGGGCAGCACCAGCAACCAACTCCGAGAAATCAGCCATCTTACGCATGAGCGCAAGTTCAGATTCATGCGCAAGCGGCGAAAGATCAATATCATCCAAGCCCAACTCAGCAACGATTTCTTCGATGCCAGCGCTCTCAACGTTCATGCCACGAGCCTCGCCAGCCTTACGCAAGATTGAACAAATTCGAGCATGCGCATACTGTACATAGTAAACAGGATTGGACGAATCTTGCTTCTTAGCCACCTCGATATCGAAATCAATTGCCTGATCGGCGGACTTCGAAAGCATCAAATAACGGGTGGCATCTACGCCAACCTCGTCGATAAGCTCCTGGAAAGTGACCATTTCTCCAGTTCGTTTAGACATACGGACAGGTTCGCCGTCACGCAAAAGATTAACCAACTGACCAAGAACCACCTCTAGGGCATCAGGGTATCCCCAAGCAGCCATCATGGCCTTGCAACGTTGAATGTAACCATGATGATCAGCGCCCCAAATATCAATCAGGTGATCGTAGCCGCGCTGCATTTTGTCGTAATGGTAGGCAACATCGCTCATGAAATAGGTAAGATCACCGTTGGCTTTCACCAGAACGCGGTCCTTGTCGTCTCCATAATCGGTAGAACGGAAGAACGTTGCGCCCTCAGCCTCAAATAGCAAACCCTTTTCATTCATCACATCAAAGGCACGCTGTTGCTTGGTTTCACCGTTTTCATCGGCGACAAACAAAGAACGCTCACTGAACCACGTGTCGAAGTTATTCCCAAAAGCAGAAAGCGTATCCTTAACAGAATCAAGCATCATGGCATAGCCACGCTCACGGAAATCGACAAGACGTTCGTCCTCATTCGCATCAAGCCATTTGTCGCCATCTGCATCGATAATTGCCTGGGCAATATCTTTAATGTAGGCTCCGCCATAGCAAGCCTCTGGCATTTCAACATCCTGCCCCAGCAGCTGCTGATAGCGAACGACAATAGAGTTACCAAATACATTCATCTGGTTACCCTGGTCATTGATGTAGAATTCCTCGTCGACAGAATAGCCAGCATGGCGCATAACGCGAGCAATAGCGTCGCCAAGAGCAGCCCAGCGACCATGACCAACATGCATAGGACCGGTGGGATTAGCGGAAACATACTCAAGATTTACCTTACAGGGCTCAGAGAGCTCAGATTTACCGAAATCAGAACCCTGTTGACGAGCCTCGGAAACAACCGCTTGAAACGATGCATTCGTTAAGCTCAGGTTAATGAATCCAGGACCTGCTATCTCGAACGATTCGACAAGGTTATTCGCGGGCAGATGATCAACAATTACTTGAGCAATAGCCCGAGGATTCATATGGGCAGCCTTCGCCAATCGCATGGCAATTGTACACGCCCAGTCGCCATGGCCCTCTTCGCGTGGACGCTCAAGAGAGGGCTGTGGAATTTCGTTCAGGGGCAACTCCCCCGCCTCAACGGCAGCCTTAAGGGCCTGATACAACACCGACTCAAGCGATTCGCGAATGGTCATGGAACCTTACCTTCCTTATGTACTAAGCCAAAGGAGCGTTGTACTCCTTGGAAAAACAAAAGCACGCCACCATCAAATTGGCAGCGTGCTTTATTGTACCATCGTTATGCTCGACGCGCTTCAACGTACGCTTCGAACTCACGCACCGCTTCGTTTTGTATACGGTTGAACAACTCTGCAGCGCGTCCACCAACGGGAATGCCGTCAATCATATTCGCTAACACCCCACCGGGCTCAGACGATGCAGAGACTATAACCTCATCAGCGTCCATAAGCTCTGCTTTAGTAAAAGGACGCTCTTCAACCAACACGCCAAGCCTTTCGCAAGCCGAGATAATATGCTTGCGTGCTATGCCTGGAAGAATGAGATTGTCCGCCTGGTGCGTTACGAAAACCCCATCCTTCAGGATATGGACATTGCTATGGGCGCATTCCGTCACAAACCCATCGCGAATGAACACCGCTTCCTCACATCCAGCTTCCTTGGCATGCTGCGCCGCAACTACATTAGGTAGAAGGTTAAGCGTTTTGGTATTGCAGTGGAAAAAACGCGTATCTTCAACCGTTAAAAGCTGGATCGGTGCCGGTTGGAGGTTCTTTTCCTCTGGTTCTACCATCACCCATAAATTAGCATTTCCCTCTGGAAATGGATGGCTGCGATGGGCGGTGCCGCGTGTTACCTGCCAATAGACGAAATGATACGAGCCATCAACTTTCGCAACTAGGTCAGTTAGAAGATGCTGAAGATCTTCCCGCCCAATACCAGGATCGATCTCCATGTTGGCACAGCTATTGAAGAATCGATCTATATGATCCTCGGCAAATACCACAACCCCATCAAGGGCCATAGTGGCATCGTAGACCCCGTCGCCATAAAAGCTCACTCGATCAAGAAAAGGAACCTTCAGCTCTTCTAGCAGGCCGGTCTCTCCATTGTAGTAACCAATATTCTTCATGGTGCACCATTAACGAAGGGTAGCCAAAACAACGGCCTTGATTGAATGCATACGATTCTCGGCTTCGTCGAAAACACGAGACTGAGCACCCTCAAAGACCTCGTCGGTAACTTCCATTTCGGTAAGGCCGAACTTTTCTTCGATCTCCTGAGCTACCGTGGTTTTGGTGTCGTGGAATGCAGGCAGACAATGCATGAAGATGGCATTATCTGCAGCGTTTGCCATAACCTTAGTATTCACCTGGTAAGGCGAAAGCTCTTTAATGCGCTGTTCCCACAAGCTGGCGGGCTCACCCATGGAAACCCAAATATCGGTATAGATAACATGAGCACCCTTAGTGCCTTCATCGACATCGCTTGTTACCGTAACGGTGCAATTGTTCTCGGCCGCAATAGCACGGCACTTCTCAACCAATTCGCTATCAGGCGCATCAGCTTCAGGACAACAGGCAACGTAATTTATGCCCAACTTAGCGCAGCCAACCATCAAAGAATTAGCAACGTTGTTTTTTGCATCGCCCATAAACACTACGGTAAGCCCGCGAACATCGCCGAAATTCTCCCGGATGGTCAGCGCGTCAGCAATGAACTGAGTAGGATGAGCCTCGGTAGTCAAACCATTCCAAACAGGAACGCCCGCATATTCAGCTAACGTTTCAACGATTTCCTGACCATAGCCGCGATATTCGATGCCATCAAACATGCGACCGAGAACGCGGGCTGTATCCTCAATGGATTCCTTATTACCCATTTGCGAACCCGCAGGGTCAAGATATGTCACGCCCATGCCCAAATCATGACCTGCAATCTCAAACGAGCAACGGGTTCGCGTGGAGGTTTTCTCGAATAGAAGGACGATATTCTTGCCCTCGAGCTCCTTATGCAACACGCCAGCATGTTTCTTTTCTTTCAAATCCTGCGCAAGATCAACAAGCGATACGATTTCCTCGGAAGAAAAATCGAGCAGTTTCAGAAAATGGCGCCCTGAAAGCGATTGAGTCATACGTTCCTCCTGAAATTATAGCCAGACGAGCTGGCGCGACCGATGCCCGCACACCGAAGCATGCGGACACCCTATTATCGCACTACTACTCCCCTTCGGCGATATTCACTCCTTTGTGATTACCTGTAATGGCATATTCGGCCCACTCTGCAATATTGACCGCATGATCGCCGATACGTTCAAGGTATTTAGCAATCATCAATACATCGAGCGCATAGGTTTCATCGGGTTCATGATCGATGATATGACGAGTAATGCTACGTTTCGCCTCTTCAAACAAAGCATTAACTTCCTTGTCCCCCTCGATGCACGACTGCGCCTTATCTAAGTCGAGGTCAACATAGGCCTGAATTGCGGAATCCAGCTGATCGTAATCAGCTTGAGCCATAGCACCAAGCATAGGGAATAGGGAAAGATCGGCATCCTCCGAAAGCGTAGTGGCGATCTCGCAGATTTCCGCCGCCTGATCGCCGATACGTTCAATATCGGTAATCATTTTCAGGGCAGCAGTAACCGAGCGAAGGTCGGAAGCAACTGGCTGTTCGCGAAGAAGAAGGCGTAAACACAAAGATTCGATCTCGCGTTCTTTCCCATCAATCAAGGAATCGTTGCTCGCCACCAAATACGCTTTTGTAGCACTAACCTGACGAACTGCATCGAACGAACCTTCTATAGCCTCTTTTGCGAATTCCGCCATTTCAATAACATCGGAACGGAGCTGATGAAGCTCTTCATCAAATATTGGACGTGCCATACTAGCCGAACCTCCCTGAAATATAATCTTCAGTCCTCTTGTCACGCGGGTTCGAAAACATTGTCTGAGTTGACGCGCACTCAACCATATTTCCAAGCAAAAAAAACGCTGTAGTATCCGAGATACGGGCAGCTTGTTGCATATTGTGCGTAACAATGATGATGGTGTAAGTCGTTTTCAATTCACCAACCAGCTCTTCAATTTTTGAAGTAGAGATTGGATCAAGAGCACTTGTCGGCTCATCCATCAGCAATACTTCTGGATTTACCGCCAAAGCGCGAGCAATGCACAAACGTTGTTGCTGTCCTCCAGAAAGCCCCAAAGCGTTCTTTTTCAAGCGATCTTTCAACTCGTCGAATATCGCAGCTTTACGCAAGGAATCCTCAACAATATCGTCAAGTTCCGATTTTTTCTTAATGCCATGGGTTCGCGGCCCAAAAGCTATGTTGTCGTAAATCGACATAGGAAAAGGGTTCGGCTTCTGGAAAACCATACCGACCTTTTTACGAAGTACATTCACATCGTAGCCGGAATAAATATCGTCCCCATCAAGAGTAATACGGCCCGTTATCTTGCATCCCTCTACCAAATCGTTCATACGATTAAGAGACTTAAGCAAGGTAGATTTACCGCAGCCCGAAGGGCCAATCATGGCGGTTACCTTATGTTCGTCGAATGAAATATTAATATCCGTTAAAGCCTGGTAATCGCTGTAGAACAAATCCATATGCGAAACGTCCATCTTCGCAGGACTATTCATCAGTCATTCCTCCTTTGCTGATTCGTTTTGCAACAGCAGAGGTTGCAAGGTTAATAAGCAGAACAAAAACAAGAAGCAGCACTGCCGTGGCGTATGTAGCATCGATATGCAGACCCTCACTTGCCAAAAGGTACATGTGGACAGCAAGCGTTCGGGTTGAGCTGAACATCGAAACTGGAACTGCGGCAATTGATCCTGCTGTATAAATCAATGCAGCAGACTCACCCACCGTTCGCCCGATTGCCAAAATTATGCCCCCGAGTATTCCAGGGATAGCAGTGGGAAGGACAATGCGAAATACTGTGCGAAAACGACCAGCCCCCAAACCGAATGATCCCTCACGGAATAGATCCGGCACAGCTGCTAACGCTTCCTGGGTTGCTCGCATAATGATGGGGAACGTCATGATTGCCATAGTGCAAACACCCGCCAACAACGAAAGCCCCCACTGTAGGTAGTAGACGAAAAATAGCAAACCGAATAGGCCATACACAATTGAAGGGATGCCGGAAAGTGTTTCGGTAGCCAGCGCGACAACTCGCACGAACCAGTTGCCCTTGTCGGTGTATTCATTCAGGAAAATGGCAGCACCTATACCAAACACCGATGAGCATGAGACCGAAAGAATAATAACGATCAGGGTGTTGAACAATGCCGGCATGAATGAGCAATTATCCGAATTGTACGTAAGCTCAAACATTTCAGGTTTAATTTGGGGAACACCCATCGCCAAAATGTAGCCAATAATGAAGCACACCGCTAAAACCGTCAAAACCGTACTGGCATACACCAAAACGCGGAACACCCATGAAGAAGGCTTAGATGGCTTCGTGCGAGTAAGAATCGAATTGTTAGCCATTGCTTCCCTTCCGCTTCAACGCCGAGAATGCAATATTAATGATCAGAATGAACACGAACAGCACGCAAGCCGTCCCGATCAGTGCACCTCGATGCAAATCAGCCGCATAGCCCATCTCAAGTACGATATTGGCGGTCATAGTGCGAACACCGTCGGTAATCGCACTGGGCATTTTCACCTGATTGCCAGTAATCATGATGACCGCCATGGTTTCGCCAATAGCTCGGCCAATCGCCAAAATCACCGAAGCAAGGATGCCGGAAACAGCAGCAGGAAGCACAACGTGCATAACACTTCGTTCGTGGTCGGCCCCTAAAGCCAAAGCCCCTTCGTAATAGGACTGCGGAACTGACCTCAGGGCAGATTCCGAAAGCGTGATGATGGTTGGAAGTATCATCACACCAAGCACAAGCGAAGCGCATAAAATCGATTGGCCAGTACCCCCGATATTGCTCCTAATGAATGGAACGAGCACAACCAAACCGAAAAAGCCGTACACAACCGATGGAATGCCCGCCAAAAGCTGGACACCATTTTTAGCGATACTCGACACACGGTCACTCCTAAAGCAAGCAAGGAACACAGCGCACAGAATGCCCAGTGGAACCCCTATTACCAATGCACCGGCCATAACGTAGAAGCTTCCTAACACCATTACGCCGATACCATAGATATCGCTAGATGGTTGCCAGGTAGTCCCAAAAAGGAAGTTTGAAAAACCAATTTCAGCAATAGCGGGAATACCGTTGCCGAATATGAAGATGCAGATTACCAAAACTGCAGCCACCGAGATGGCTGCAGCAAAGGCAAAAAGCATCTTAGCAATGAGCTCTTTTGCTTGGGTCATTGATTAGCCGATCTCGCTCCACTTGGAAACTTCACCGGTAAAGATCTGCTTAACCTGATCAGCGGTAAGACCATCAACCTTGTTACCGTTATTCACGATGACAGCAATACCGTCGGTTGCGATAACGGTAGCAGTTGCACCCTGATCTTTCTCGGAATCCTTCAGATCGCGGGAGGCCATACCGAGATCGCAGGCACCCTCAATTGCAGAAGTAATACCTGTGGTGGAATCCGACTGGTTTACCTCAACGGTAACATTCTGGTTCAAGGCTTTATAAGCTTCCGCAAGCTTCTCCATGACGGGAGTTACGGAAGAAGAACCAGCGATGGTGACTTTGCCGGAAAGACCACTGGCAGCATAGGAACCAGAAGCGTCCATCGGGATATAACCCTCTTCCTCAACGACCTTCTGGCCATCCGAGCTCAAGACAAATTTCATGAAGTCCTGAGCAACAGGAGAAAGTTCTTTGCCGCTGTTGGTAACAACATTGAATGGACGAGAGACCTTATACGAACCGCTCTTTACATTTTCAGCAGTAGCCTCAGCGCCATCAATTTTTACCGCCTTAACGGTATCGTCAAGAGAGCCCAACGAAATATAGCCAATAGCATCAGCATCGTTAGCTACCGTAGTCTTCATAACGGCAGTAGAGTTAGTGATTGCGGCAGAAGAAGTGGTCTTGTCGACCTTTTTGCCGCTATCGTCCTTTTCTTCAATGCCAAAAAGCTCAATAAACGCACCCCGCGTGCCAGATCCATCCTCACGAGATGTTACGTTAATGGACGCATCGTTAGACTCACTCTTGGAATCACTGTTATTTCCGCTGCAACCAACCAACAATCCGCACATAGCGGCGAAGCAGAGCGCAAACGCACCAATCAGAACCTTGTTCCTTACCGTACTCACTTTCGAGTTCCTTCTTTCTCCTAGGTAACGATGCCCTCGTAAACGAAAGCATCAGATTGCATGACCAATAGTGAAGAAACCCCTATTGCCGTTGGTTACACAGACTTGAAAGCAAGTAAGCATTTAGTTAACTGAAAAGCTATTGAAAAAAAGTTGTTAAACGAGGGAGCGCATGCTGAATTTGCCACGATAATTTAACAATACGAGGAAAGGAACATGCGTTGACTACCATCTTGCTTATCGAGGACGATCCCACCATTCGCCTTACCACAGAGTTTTCCCTAACCAAACACGGATACGCGGTGAGTTCATGCGATGATGGTCAATCGGGCTACGAAACAGCACTCTCCATTGAGCCTGACTTAGTACTTCTGGATGTTATGCTTCCAGGAATGAACGGATTCGAGGTTGCGCGCAACTTGCGCAACGAAGGATTCAAATCCCCTATCCTCATGCTTACCGCTCTCGACTCAGACGAAGACAAGATCAAGGGCCTCGATGCTGGTGCAGACGACTATGTAACAAAGCCCTTTTCCGCAGAGGTTCTCCTTGCACGCATTCGAGCGAATCTCCGTCGAACTGAGCTTGACGGAGTAAACACTTCAACGCCCCAAACGTTTGGCGATCTTACTCTTGACATGGAAAACAGCTCAGCCACCATAAACGGCACAACGCTAAAGCTCCGAAGCAAAGAGCTTCAACTCCTATTTGCGTTGGCGGAACGCGAAGGGATGCTCTGTCGTCGTACCTGGTTGACTCAAAAAGTATGGAAAGAAGACTACCTCAGCACTTCACGCACCATTGATGTTCATATACGTCGGCTCCGTTCGGTTCTTGATGAGTACAGCGACTATCGCTTCATCCATACCGTACATGGCATGGGATACCGCTTTGAGCCGATCAAGAAAACGCAAGAATAATGAACGACGCTCGATTTCGAGGGAAATGTGCCAGCGATTCTCCAACAAAACGCTGGCAAAAGCGCTTTGCTCTCGTATATCTCATTGTGGCTATCGTGTTCGCCGCATGCTTTGCCACATTCGCCCTTAACCCTATAAACAACAAGGTCGTAGAACGACAAAGTTCGAACCTCACCTCGACCGCCCAAGCAGAGGCAAATGCTCTTGAATATGTTGATAACGCTCAAGAGTTCACAGAAGAAGCTGCTGAGGGGTCAGACTTGCGCATTACGCTCATCGCGCAAGATGGAACAGTAATAGCGGATTCTGAGGTTGATCCCGCAACACTCGAAAATCACCTAGGCAGAGAAGAAGTCGACAGTGCACTTCAGGGCGAAAACGGAGAAGCCCAACGCTTGAGCTCCACTGACGACACCAGCAGGCTTTACGTTGCCGTTCCAGCAACGTATCAAGGCGAACGGACGGCATTGCGCCTCAGTGAGCCATCCACCGTCATCACGACAGCAGCCGATGCAACACGCAACACTGCCCTCATCATATGCGGATTAGGAATCATCGCCTTTGTCGCCATCGCCCTATTCACCTATCGCGAATCAAAGGCACCCTTAAAGAAATTCGACCAAGTTAGATCTGATTTTGTGGCAAACGCGAGCCATGAACTGAAAACTCCCGTTGCAGGCATTCGATTGCTGTCGGAAGCAATCCGCGACGCATCTGACGCAGGCGATGAAAAGAGCCTGCATCTATTCATCGACCGCTTAGACAACGAAGCGGAGCGCCTTCAGCGCCTAGTGATCGATCTGCTTGATTTATCTCGCCTCGAAGAGCAACAGAACTCGGATCGTACACCTCGCGCCGACTTGCATAGCACTCTAACTACAAGCTACCTTGCGCACAAAGGAGAAGCGGAAGACAAGGGCATTGACCTCGTGCTAGATGATCGATCAACTCCAAACGACAATTGCTACACCAATATGGAGCCTTCCGATGCGTCTCTGATTTTTGACAACCTCATAGAAAACGCAATTATGTATACCGATGAAGGAAGCATTCTCGTATCTCTCGAACCAAGATCACATGAAACGGTTATTTCGGTAAAAGACACCGGAATCGGCATCCCCCAAGCGGATCAATCACGCATTTTTGAGCGTTTTTACCGCGTAAACAAAGCGAGAAGCCGCGAAGTCGGCGGAACTGGATTAGGTTTATCGCTGGTACGCCACGCTATAGAACGTGGTAATGGCTCTATCGAAGTAAATAGCACAGTTGGCCAAGGCACCGAGTTCACCGTCCACCTGCCAAAATCCAAATAAGAATTAAGCCTCATTGACCCATTGAGGACAAATCCCGAACAAGCACATACCCCCCCTCATTTCTCTTGTCGCAGAAATGAGGCACCAAGGGTTTGCTTGACGACTAGTTGATAAAGTTAGCCGTTTCAGGCGTATCCATGACATTAAAAAGAGGAGCTCTAGGGGGAGCTCCTCTTTTTGCGTTTATGGGGGTGTTCCTATAGTTCTGTCAAGGGAGATTCGCCCTTTCGATGGGCGTTTTTGGCAATGCTGACGCAGGCCCTGCCGGGCCTGCGATCTCTGCCGGCCGTTAGGCCGCGTACGGAACCTTGTCCCTCATGACCGCGTAGATCACCTTGAGCCGCTTCCTCGCCACGGCCTTCAGGGCCTTGCCGTGCGGCATGCCCCTGTCGCGGCAGCGCGCGTAATATTCGCCCCATCGGTTGCGGCTGCGCGCAAGGCAGTTGCAAGAGAATATGAGCAGGTTCTTCAGCCTCTTGTTGCCCTGCCGCGACGCGGACACCGACGATATCGACGTGCCGGACCGCCGGTTGCGCGGCGCCAGCCCGCAGTACGAGGCCAGCCTGTCGTGGCTTGGGAAGTCGGCTATGTCTATGGATATGACCAGCTCGGATGCCGTTCGCGGCCCTATGCCGGGCACCGTGAGCAGGCACCTGTACGTCTCGTCGGCGGAAAGCAGCGCCGATATCTCGGAGGTCAGCGACCCGATCTCGGCGTCGTTCTCCGATATCCTTCGCGCGAGCAGCCGGACGGCGCGGTCCTCGCAGGCGACGGCCGCCGGGCGCGGCCTGCTCGACGACTCGACGGATCCGGCCAGCGCCGCCACTTTGGCGCGCCTGCAGCCGCGCGTGAGCGCCCCGACGGACTGCGGCGAGGCCTCGGATATCGACCATGGGCCGCCGACGGCGGCCATGAGCTTGAGGGTCGCCGGGTCCGAGAGGTCGGCTTGCGCCTCGAATTCCGGGCACGATTCGAGCAATATGCTGCGGAGCCTGTTCTTGCTGCGCGTGTTCTCGCAGGTCAGAAAG
>FR884579.1:25109-25586 GCA_000436075.1 Eggerthella sp. CAG:209
GGCGAGCGACCTGGCGGCCTCTACCTCGGGCGGCCTGTCGGCCACCGCAAGCAGCGCGTCGGGTATGCCCAGCGCCGTCTTGGCTATGACCATCGCGTCGCGCTCGTCGGTCTTGGCGTCTCCGGCGAACAGCCTCGAGGCGCCGTGCGCGGCGAGCCCGGGCAGGTACGCGCGCGGCATCCCGGCGAGCTTGGCGCGCGAAAGCGCGAGCGAGCCGATGTTGCGGACCTGGTCGACGACGACCAGCGCGCCCGGGTACTGAGCGTAGAGCCCGTCGATGGCGTTTTCCCTGTTGGGAATGGGCCTGCTTGCCAGGAGCTCGCCCTCGCGCGTGACGACGCACGCCCAGTGCGCCGATTTCCCGACGTCGAGCCCTATGACGACCCTCGGCCTGGCGGGTGGTGCCATGGTGGTATCCTCCAATCGGTAGGCCGATCGGAAGCCCTCCCCTCGACACCCACATTACCTGGCCGTGGC
>FR884580.1:0-5314 GCA_000436075.1 Eggerthella sp. CAG:209
GAAAGGACGGGGTGTTCGGGGGCGCCTTCGGCGCGGGTGACAGTTGGTTTTTCGCTCGCCATCGCTACTTCGCCACCTTGTTTTTCAGCAGCTTTGCAATTAGCGGCAGGCCGCCAATGCGGTAGTAGTGCTTGAAGGTATTCAGCTTGCCGGGCGTTGCGTATTCGGTGCGGCATTTTGCAAATGTTTCAGGCTCTTTGATTAGCGCGCGAAGGTCGGCTTCGGCCCAGGGCTCAAACAACGCCAGGTCAACGCGGCCGGCGTCCAAATCGGCCTTCAGCTCCTGTGCGGCGTGCTTCAAAAATTCGGCGCGCAGCTCAGCGGAAAGACGATCGTAGTTCCACAGGTAGCTGTTGAATTTCATGCGCTCCAGCACGCCTTGTAGATGCTGCTTTTTTGCCGGGCGCGCATCAAGCCAGCGCTGCATTTCGGCGTACTCGTCGCACACGCAATGCACCTTGCCGGGGGAATTTACCGATGAAGCTTCGTTGTCTTGGCGGTACTTCAAAATTTGAGTAGAGCTAAACGCAGCGCGTTCGGCGGCGGCCCATACCTTAAAGGCAAAGCCAGCATCCTGATACGAAGCTCCTGGCGTTTCAAGGAAGCGAATGTCATTTTCCTGTAGGAAGGCGCGGTTGTACATACCCGACCAAATTGATGGCTTTGCATAGAAAGGCTCAAATTCTTCCTGGGGGTTAACCAGCTTGTCGCAGAGCCCTTCGCTAATTACATGGCAGGGCTCCAGCTTTTCGTTCTTGCTCCAGTAGAACCAGAAGTCAGCCTTTACCGCCTGTGCGTTGTGCGTAGCCGCCAGGTTATACAGCACTTCCAACGCGTCGGGTGTGAACGCATCGTCCGATTCCAGGATGGCTACGTATTCGCCCGTTGCCGCATCAAGCCCTTGGTTCATGGATGCTCCATAGCCGGAATTGGCCTTGTCAATCACGCGAAAGCGGCCGTCTGCATCAAGGTATTCCTGCACAATGGCGCGGGAACTGTCGGTGCTGCCGTCGTTAATGCAGATTGCCTCGAAATCGGTGAAGCTTTGGGCCAGCACGGAATCCAGGCATTCGCGCAGGTATTTCTCCATGTTGTAAATGGGTATAAGCAAGCTAATTGCTGGCACGGTGGATCCTTTCGCTATTGCTGCGCAGCGTGCGTTTTTGTTTAACATTTCTATGATAAAGGTTATGGCTCGGGTTGCCTGTTCCGCTGGTGCGTTTCTGGCGAAAAGAGATAAAAATGGGCTGGGGCTAATGGGCCTCATGTGCCGGTGGCTTGTTTGGCGAATGATGTTTCACCTGTTGCGTGTAGGTGCTTTGTTGGTAACAGGATCTGAAACTCGAGGCGAATAACCTTGAGGGGGAGTAGACTTTCCGTGATGGAAAAAGGGACAGGTACCAGGTTCTCGCTGAAAGCATCGGGAGGTTATCTTGGGATTAGAAAGTGAATCAACGGCAGAGAAAACGGGGTTTTCCAAGGTGAAGCTCTGGTTTACTCGCAACGCAAAATTGCTGGTGGTGTGCTTTGCGGTGGGTATGGTCTGCCATGCGCAGATGTACCTGAACGGCCTTTCGAACCCCGATGCGGTTGTTTCTTTGAGCAACCCCAATGGATACGGAAGCTTTATTCCGCATGCTTGGGATATTAGCTTGAGGCGTTGGGGCTTGCTGTTTGCTGCCTGCGCTAAGTTTGGGCTGTGCTCGCCTATTCTTACCTCCGCAATCACCATTGCCCTGTTTACGCTGGGCGTTGTTGCACTGATAGACAAGCTTGGCATCAGGAACGCTTGCCTGCAGTATGCTTCTTCGATTCTGTTCGTCGCCTCGCCCTTCGTTTCTTGCTGCATCACGTACTACTACTGCTCGAATTCATACGCGCTCTCGTTTTTGTGTGCGGTGCTGGCCGCATGCCTGATCGGGCGCGTTGGGGCTGTTCGCAAGCCGGTTACCCTTGTTGGGGCGGTTGCGTTGTTGGCGTTTTCGCTCGGTTGCTATCAAGCGAGCCTGGGCGTGTTTTGCGTTGCGGTGCTGCTGGTGATGGTTCGCTCGCTTATGGGCGGCGGCTCTGAATCGCTGACGTCGCTGGCATGCGACGCTCGTGGCGAAGCTCAGAACCCCCACCGCGAAGAAGGCTGCAGTGCCGATTCGCTCAGCGCCAAGCAGCTTGCGGTGTTCTTCGGCGTTGCCGTTGCGGTATGCGCGGCGGGTGCTGTGCTGTACTACGCGCTAACCGAGCTGTCTTTGTTCGCGTTGGGCATCAGCCTTTCTGCCTACGGTGGAGCCTCCTCGGTTGGCGCTGACAGCATTCTGGGCTCTTTGACGTCGTCTGTCCCCAGTGCTTACGTTGCCTTTTTCGACGGCTTGTTCAGCCACGGTATTTTCGGGAACCATTTTGGCTGGGTGTACGTGGCGGCTGTTGGCATGATTATTGCGGCGGTTGCGTTTGTCCGTCTTGCTGCGATCAACAGCGTGAAGCGTTTGGGGGCGAGCGCTATGGCGCTGCTTTGCGTTGTGCTTATCCCCTTTGCCGCCAACGTTATCCTGGTTATCGTTCCCAGCTACGGGTATCCAACCCTGCTTATGCTGGGCGGTTTCATGGCTTCTTTTCTGCTTCTGCCCCTGTTGGTGCAGCTTTTGCTCGATTCGCCCGACCGAGGCAATGTGCGCCTGCGCATGCCCGCGAAGGCTATGTCCGTCGGCTGCTGTTGCCTTATTGCCGTAGGGGCGTGGTCGTACGCGCTGCAGTCGAATGCGGATGCCGAGGCTATGCAGGCATGCCAGAACCAAACTGCTTCTTTGGCCACCCGAATTGCCGGCGTGCTTGATGCGAACCCCGATGTGCAGGCGGGTGCGAAGGTATTGATTGCCGGCAAGCCCGAAGCGGGCAACTTTCCGAACACCAGCGATTCCTACGTTCACGCAAGCAGCTATGCGAAGTGGGGCATGGTTTGGGACAACCACTACCAGAACAACATGCGTTCTTGGGACGTGATAATGAAGCAGTTTGCGGGGCAGAGCTTCAACTACTGCTCGTTCGACGAATGCGCCAAGGTTATTCGCTCAAACGAATTTGCGAACATGTCGCTGTATCCTGCCAATGATTCGGTGACAACCATCGACGGCGTTGTAGTTGTTAAGATATCTGACATAAGCAAGTATTCGGAATAGCGGCGCGCGCTGACGCCGAAGCGTTTAGAGTTCATGAGGGGCGCTGGGCATATGGGAAAACGACATCACGGCAAGGGCGAAGCGAGCGGTGCGTCCGCCTCGCGGGGGCGTAATGGCGCCGTGAGCGCCGATGCCGCGGACGCTGCCGCTGCGCATGGGTGCGGCGATGCTGCTGTCTACGCCGATGCTGACCGTAGCGGTACGGGTGCTGCGGAAGCTTCGGGCTCGGTGAGCACCGCAGACGTCCCAGCCCAACCCTCTACCGCCCCGTTCTTTTCGGTTGTTCTACCCGCATATGGTTCCGAGTCTTACCTCGCCGCCGCCTTGGGCGATTTGCAAGACCAGCTGTTCACCGATTGGGAAGCCATTGTGGTGAACGATTGCTCGCCCGATGGCAGCTTGGCCATCGCGCAGCAGTTCGCCGCCGCCGATGCGCGCATTCGCGTTGTTTCGCACGAGGTGAACCGAGGGCTTTCGGCGGCGCGCAATACGGGTTTTTCCGCTGCTCGGGGGTGCTATGTGTGGTTCCCCGACCCCGACGATCGCTACGATTTCACCTTTCTGCAGAGTGTGTATAACTTGCTTCAGCAGCACGAAGCGCCAGTGGTTATGGTGGGTCATGTGGAAGAATTCTACGACGCTGGTGGCAAGGTGGAACGCGTGCAGGAATTCACTTTCAGCCAGGAATCGGCGCATTTGGGGAAAACCAAGCTGCGTAAGCACGTGTTGGAGTTCGAAAAGGGAACGCATTACGGCTACGCCTGGAACAAGGTGTACGAGCGCAGCTACCTGCAACAAGGCGGCTTTACCTTTACCGAAGATTTGCCGCTTATCGAAGATATTGAATTCAACATCCGCGTGTTCCAAGATTTGCCTGGCCTGAACGTGATTGGCTCACCGCTGTATCGTTACGCCAAGCGCGAGGCGGGCAACCTAACCAGCAAGTTTGTGCCGCGTTACTACGAGGTGCACCGCGCGCGCATTGAAATGTTGCGTAACCAGCTGGATTCATGGGGTTTGCTTGATGCCGGCGCCAAGGCCACGCTTGGTGCGCTGTATGCTCGCTATATTCTTTCGGCGTTGGAACGTAACAAGCAGAAGGAAAGCGGCATGAGCGGCTCTGCGCAGAAGGAATGGCTGCAAGGTGTGTTTGCCGATGATCTGTTCAACGAGTTGGTGCCCTGTGCGCAAGCCGACAGCCAGGCGTTGCGCCTGTGCTTGAAGCCCTTGCAGCAGCGTAATGCGTCGAAGTGCCTGGCGTTAGGTGGCGCTATTCATGCCGCCAAGAACGGCGCTCTGCACAACGTGTTTGTGAAACTGAAATCCAGCAGGTGAGAAAATAGGGGGGGGTAGGTCTCGCTTTTTCGCTTGTGGCATAGCGGCTGGTACCGAATCCCACGCGCAGGTTCCATTGCAACCTGGCGCCAAATCGAAAGCGGGAAAACGATAGCCGCCCCTATTTTTCTAGGATGTTGCATTTCGGCAACACGCTGGGTTTGTTTTGCTGCTAGGCGTACAATCGGACGCGGTAATCAAGCGAAAAGGGGGCTTGCGGTGGATCTTTCCATTGTCGTGCCATGCTACAACGAAGAAGGATCGCTGCCGCTGCTGTTCGGCGCGGTGGATGATGCTTTTGCCACCTCGGGAGTGTCGTACGAGCTGGTTTTGGTGAACGACGGCAGCTCCGACGGTACGTCGCACCTGCTGCATGAGCTGCCCACTCCTGCATCGGCCGAACGTATCGTCGTGGTCGATTTTTCCCGCAACTTCGGCAAGGAAAGCGCCCTGCTCGCAGGCCTTCAGCATGCCGAAGGGGATGCGGTTGGCCTGATGGACGCAGACTTGCAACAGCCTCCTGCAACGTTGCTTGAAATGTACCGCATGCTGCAGGCCAACCCTAGCACCGATTGCGTAGCCGCATTCCAAGAGCATCGAAACGAAGGTGCGGTGCTGAGCTTCTTCAAGCACGCGTTCTACAAAACGTTCGACGCAACCTCCAAGCTCAATGTCATGTCCGATGCCTCCGATTTTCGCGTGTTCCACCGCAGGGTGGCCGATGCGCTTCTTTCTATGCCGGAAAGCTTCCGCTTTTCGAAAGGCATGTTTGCCTGGGTAGGTTTCGAGACATTGCCGTTTCCCTACAC
>FR884580.1:5348-7807 GCA_000436075.1 Eggerthella sp. CAG:209
TGAGGGCGAAACCAAGTGGTCGTTCCGGAAACTAATGCGCTACGGCATCGGCGGAGTGCTTTCGTTTACCACGTTTCCGCTGAAAATTGCCGCGGTGGCGGGTCTCGTTGCCACGCTTGTCGGGTTGGTTCTGCTGGTCGAAGTCATTGTCGAGCAATTTATCAACCCCGCCATGCCATCGGGCTACCCTACGCTTCTGTGCGTGCTCCTTTTGATGGGCGGGCTCATTTTGGTAACGCTGGGTGTGATCGGCGAATACATCGCACGCATCTACATCGAAACCAAGCGCCGCCCTGCCTATATCGCGAAATCGGTAGAAGTCCGAACTAGCACCAACCAGGCAGGAAAGTAAGGGTAGGTGCTCGATTCCCACTTTGCGAGCTGAGCCGCGTTTGCAATGAAGCGTGCGTACGAGGTTCGGCGTCAGCCGCTATACCATAGGCGAAGAGGACCGCTCTCCTTGCTTCTCGTGCCCGAGGAACAGGGAGAGCGGTTTAATACGGCACCTCGTCCGAGTGCAGGTCTGTGTAAAACCATATTTCACATTTCAGAAAGGACGTATCTGTTATGGCAAAACCTACGTATATCTTAATCCGTGAATCCAGCAACGAATCCGGCTACACGGCACATTCGTTCCCTACCGAAACGTCAGCATACACAGCCATGGACTGCATGGTGAAATCTGATACTGCTGCCATTGAAACGGCATACCACTTATCACCCCGTGTGGAGCAGGTATCGAGCTATAAAACACAGCTCATCTTCGATGCAATCATCGCTGAGTCTGACATGACCGTAAAAATTACGTACAGCGTTTATGCAATCGAAAAGTAAATCTACTTATCGAAAATATAAAAAAATGGGGAACAATCTTTCATCTCGATTGTTCCCCATGCTATGTATCTGTACCACGGCTCGCTCGCAGTGGTATATTTTTTATTCTTTTTTATGCTGATTTTCTCTAATTCGTTTGGCCCTCTTGATAGGGGTACTTTTCCAGCAGCTCCTGCACGGTGATGAAGCTGTAGCCTTGTTCCTTCAACTTAGGGAGCGCCTGGCGAAGGCCTTCGATGGTCTGGCTGCGGTCGCCGCCGCCGTCGTGCATCAGGATGATGTTGCCGGGGCCGGCGCTCTGGATGCGCTGGGCAATAACATCGGCGCCGGGCTTCTTCCAGTCGGTGGTGTCAACGTTCCAACCAATTTCTGCCGTTACAATGCCTTCAAGATCGGTGGCAACAGAAGTGTCAAAATTGCCGCCTGGGCAACGGAAAATAGTGCTTGCTTCCTGGCCGGTGGCGTTCTTGATTGCCTCCAGACCCTTCTGCACTTCCTGCTTGCGTTCGTCGGTCGACATCTTGATAAGGCTTACGCCTTCGCCACTGCCCTCTGCGTGGTCCCACGTGTGAGTGCCGATTTCGCAGCCCATGCTTGCAGCGCGTTGCAATTCCTTTTCGTGCCCGCTAATGCATTGGCCAACGGTAAAGAAGGTAGCCTTGGCGTCGTTCTGTTCAAGGATGTCCAGGATCTCGTCGGTTTGCTTATCCCATGGGCCGTCGTCGAACGTGAGCGCAATAACCTTGTCGCCGTTGCTGTTCACGTTGTAGTACTGAACGATGTTGTCGACCGGTTCTTTGGTAGTAACCGTGGCGGTGATGCCCGATTCCTTGCCTGTGCGCGTTACCTGTTCGCCGTCCTGGGCATTGTTGCTGTACAGGTGAACTGCGCCAACGCCCTTCAGTTCCGTTTTGTGCGGAAGGGTTTGGGGTTCGCTGTCGGTGTAGGGCTCGGTGATGTCGGTGCCATTGGAGATCTCGATCTTGTCGCCGCCGTTCAAGTGCATGCCCATATCGTCGGTGTCGTTTCCGTTCACCTTTGCGGTGCAGCGGGTGCCTTCACCTTGACGGATGGTGCTGCCATCGACGGCTACGTAGTTGCCAGGCGTTACCGAAACCACGTTGTTGTCCAGAAGGCCGCCAACGCTGCGTTCGGCGCCCGAAATGGTTACCTGGTCGCCGTTTAGCGTGACCTCAACCGGCTTCGACCCCATCCAGTTGTTGAAGGCGAATATGCCAACGATGGCAAGCACCACAACAACGGCAACGGCGATAAGGCTGCCGCGCGTAAAGAAGTCGGCCTTCTGCTTGGGCGCATAGTTGTTGTTGCCCAGGTAGCGAGCTGCCTGGTATGTGGATGCGTTGGTGGGCGAAGCCTTTTGGGCGCCTTCTTTGGTGCGCTGGTATTTAGCGCGTGAATAGGCAGACGGGTCGTTGCCGCGCATGTTTTGCACTACGGGTATCTGCTGTGAAGGCTGGCCTTGCTGCGGCTGTGCTGCCTGAACGCGCATGCTCTGGCTGGGTTGCGAAGCTGCGGCACCGCGACGAACGGGGCGCTGCTGGCGTTGAGCCGCGGAGGGGCGCTGACCTTCAACGCGCGGCATACGCTGGCTTGCCTGGGCGCTG
>FR884581.1 GCA_000436075.1 Eggerthella sp. CAG:209
CCCCGTGTTCGTTATCTGCGGTTGCATCGGTCTTGCCGTTGTTGTTCTTTGTTTTGTGTTCCTGGAAGAGTCTCCTCGTTGGTTGGCAATGAAGGGTCACAATGCTGAGGCTGACAAGATCGTTTCTCGTCTTGAAGAAAAGACCTCCGCAAAGGGCGTAAACGTACCTGCTGTACCCGAGGAAGAGATCCACAAGCGCGAGCAGGCAGAAGTTGTCAAGGAGCTCCCTTGGGCATTCCTCTTCAAGAAGAAGATGATCACCCGTACGCTTACGGCTATGTTCCTCTGCTTCACGATGAATGTGTTGGTATATACCGTTATTTCGTGGACTCCTACCATTTTGACCAAGAATGGCTTCGACCCGCATATGTCTACCACTCTTACCGTGGTAATGCAGCTTGGCATTCCTGTTGGCGTTGGTCTTCTGACCTTCTATGTTGAGAAGGTAAACCGCAAGGTTATCCTTTGCACTACTTACGTGCTTATCGCCATCATCGGTCCTATTTGGGCATCTTTGCCTACCGACAATGTGGCGCTCATCATGTTCGTTGGCTTCCTGCTCTGCGTCTGCACCTTCACCAACTCCGTTACTACCGCAGCTATCTACCTGTCCGAGCCTTTCCCGACGGCTTGCCGTATCCGCGGCGCTGGTGTTGCTAACGCCTTCGGTCGTCTTGGTTCTATCTTCAGCCCAATGTGGATTGCTTACCTGATTACCACTTCGGTTGGTACGATGGGTGTATTTGCCATCAATGCATGTCTATGCATCTTCATGGCAATCTGGCTGGCTATCTTCGGTGTTGAGACTCGTGGCCGTACGCTCGAGGACATCACCAAGGGT
>FR884582.1 GCA_000436075.1 Eggerthella sp. CAG:209
AGGCTTCTTGTCGGGCGGGGTGACGCTGCCAAAGGAGTGCGTGGTGTTGTGGGGTGTCGAGCGCTGGCGGCAAAGCTGGCATCAGTGAAGCTCCGCTTGCAAGTCTCTGACGCCGATAATCTCGCCGAATCTTGAGAGTCAGCATTCGCGGGGAGGGTTCAGGGCGGGACGGCGGCAAGGAGGCGCCGGTCAAGCGGCCCCGCCGAGTGAGGGCCGCTTGCTGCCCGCGCGCTCGGAACCTCCAGCATTCCGCTCAATGAAAAAAGTTAGCCCATTGGTACTTTTTGCATTGACAATACCCCCTAGGGGTATATAGTTGCAGCGTAAAACAAAGAAGGGGAGAAGAGGCTCTCTCGTTCCCGTCAGCGAAAAGGGTCACCATGAGCGAAGAATTGTCCAAAGCATGCTGCTCGGAAAAAGCGGAAGCTCCAAAGCGTACATGCGAGTGCCGTCATAAGGCAACGGAGCGCAGCGCCGAATTCCAAAGCGAATTGCAAAAGCGTCTGAATCGCGCCATCGGTCAGCTGAATGGTGTGAAAAGCATGATCGAAGACAACCGTTATTGCGGCGATGTACTCATTCAGCTTTCTGCTGCGGAAAGCGCCGTGCATACCGTGTCAGAAATGCTGCTGCGCGACCATCTGGAAACGTGCGTAACCGAACGCGTACGCGAAGGCGATACCGAAGTAATTGACGAGGCCATGCAACTCATCAAGCGTTTCGCCCACTAAGGGCGGGTTTGTTCGGCTGGAGCTCGACCTCAGCCTGTCAAGTTGGCTTTCGTGTGGATCCTGACTGCCGCCGACTGCTGCCGACTGCCGCTGCAACTGTCCCGTTCGTGCAGATAT
>FR884583.1 GCA_000436075.1 Eggerthella sp. CAG:209
CATTCGGCCACGGGCCTTCGCGGGCACGAGGCAATGCCGTCGGCTGCGGGCGATACCGGCTGCAGGGCCAACTGCGCTGCAAGAGCACCAATGAACCCGTTCACTCCAACATTTTCCCGTTGCGGTACTGATATCGAATTTATTTGTTACGCAACAAATAAATAGTTTTAGAATCAACCCACTTGTGAAAAAGTAGAGGAGATCGATTCTTTCGGAGAATTGATGGCCCCTCGTGATGCGGAAGGAGGCTTGCTGTGACGGCGAAAGACATGCGCACAGACCTGTTGGAACGCGTCCTTGCAGCTCACAAGTCTTTTTACGACATCAGGAGAGACTATCTTTTTGAAGGTCGCACCTTCCCCGCCTTCGCGGAATACCACACCTACGGCGAAAAATATGTGCTGGTAAAACGCGCAAAGCTCTGGGAAGTGAACACACACGATTTCATGTTCTTCGAATGCGTTGACGAGCTCGACGAAACACAACTCGCTGAAGAGATTTCCTTCATGCAGGAAAAAGCCCTTCGCAAAGTTGATGCTGGACCGAACCATATGTCCTCTGCCCTTTCGCTCGTGATCATCGCCAACCGCACAACCGAAGCAGCGCGCAAACTCGCGAAGAGAACGCGCTTCCACAAGGAATACCGCTTCGGGTTCCGCGGTTGGACCGACCTCCGCCTAGCCGTAGTAGACCTTTCCCTGCCTACGGATAAAAGCGTGGTTGTCAACAACGCTGGAAAGCAGCTGAAAAAAGCACTTTCCAGCAACTTGGCATTGATCAAGTAAGGTCCCAAAACAAGAAAGGTTCAGAGATGAACGCAATGATCGTCCTTCTGGGCGGCCTTGCCATCCTCGTAATCGGCTACGTGCTGTACGGCGGATGGCTGGCAAAGCAGTGGGGTGTTGACCCCAGTCGCCCTACCCCCGCGCAAGAAATGCACGACGGCGTAGACTACGTGCCCACCAAGCCCTACATCTTGCTTGGCCACCACTTTTCCTCGATTGCTGGCGCTGGCCCCATCAACGGCCCCATTCAGGCTGCCGTATTTGGCTGGGTTCCCGTTCTGCTGTGGGTACTGATTGGCGGTATCTTCTTCGGCGCTGTGCACGATTTCGGTGCTCTGTTCGCATCCTTGCGCCATAAGGGCCAGACCATCGCAACGGTTATTGCCGAGAACATCGACGATACCGCAAAGAAGCTCTTCTGCATCTTTGCTTACCTGACCCTGGTCCTGGTTGTTGCCGCGTTCGCTTCCATCGTTGCCAACACCTTCGCCGTTAACTTGGCAAACGCAACCGAGGCTTCTAACCTGGCAAACCAGCGCACCGCGATGATTTCTGTGCTGTTCATCGTTGTAGCAATCGTATACGGCCTGGCCACCCGCGGCCGCGAGATCCCCACCGTCGCCAATATCATCATCGCCATCGCAATCATCGTTGTTCTGGTTGCCGTCGGCTACAACTTCCCCCTGATCTCGCTCGATTACACCACATGGATGATCCTGTTGGGCGTATATATCATGGTTGCTGCCGTTGCCCCCGTTTGGATTCTGCTTCAGCCCCGAGACTTCCTGAGCTCGTTCTTGCTGTACGGCATGATCGCCCTTTCGCTCATCGGCATTGTGGGCGCTTCCATCACCGGCGATGCTGCCAATCTGCAAATCCCCGCATTCACCGACTTCTACGCAACGAATGCTGCAGTTGACGCAAACGGCAACGCCATCATCGACCCTGCTACCGGCAAGGCTGTGATAAATAAGGCTGCCGCATCCGGCTTCCTGTTCCCCGCCCTGTTCATCACCATCGCTTGCGGTGCTATCTCCGGTTTCCACAGCCTGGTTGCCTCAGGCACCACTTCCAAGCAGCTGGATAACGAAAAGAACGCTCGCCCCATCGCTTACGGCGGCATGCTGATCGAATGCCTTCTGGCAATCATCTCCCTCTGCGCCGTTGGTTTTGTTTGGACGAAGTACTGCGCAGGCGGCTACGCATCCCCGACCGCCGTTTTCGCAGGTGGCCTTTCCCAGATGCTGGCTTGCATCCCTGGCCTTGAAAACATTGAGGGCATCGCCTACACCCTGCTGATCCTGGCTGTTTCCGCCTTCTGCCTCACTTCACTCGACACGGCAACCCGCCTGGGCCGCTACATGTTCCAGGAGCTGTGGGTTCCCGCTGGTAAGTCCATGGACGAAGCCACCGGTGCTCGCAAGGTTCTGACAAACCCCTACGTTGCAACCCTCGTTACCGTAGTTCTGGGCGTTGGCCTCGGTATGACCGGCTACACCATCATCTGGCCTCTGTTCGGCGCCGCCAACCAGCTGCTTGCCGCTCTTGCCCTTCTGGCAGTATGCGCATGGCTGGGCAACGCAGGCCGCAACAACAAGATGTTCTACATCCCCATGGTGTTCATGCTGGTTGTTACGCTCACTTCGCTGGTCATGACGTTGCAGGCCAAGTGCACCGCACTTATGGCTGGCGCCGGCGATC
>FR884584.1 GCA_000436075.1 Eggerthella sp. CAG:209
TCGTTCTTCGCCTTTCGCTGGGCATCCTCAACCAGCTCATGCAAATCTGGCGCTGTGTCAACCTTCCAGTCTCCGTAGCTCGTGACAAACCCCGTATTAACCTTTGCGCCGTTCTCGTATTCGATCGATATGCCTGCGCATATGTAGTTGCACGGACGGTTTCCGCTGAAAAGCGTAAGCTGCGGTGCAAAAAGAAAATACTGTATTCCCCGCTCTTCGTAGAAGTCGATGATCCTCGCCATTATCGAGAACGGTGGATTGTCAAGCACCGTGCAGCCTTCGGGATAGTCGAAATTCTCGAAATCGCCGCCAGGGAAAAACGGTCTAACGCATTTGTCCTGGTCTATACCGTAAGCGTCACACGCCCATTCCTTCACAGCCTTATACACATAATCGGGCGTATAGCAATCATCTGTGGTCAGCTTAGGCTCGAACTTGCTTGTAAACGCTTCGTAATCCTCATTCGATGCTCTTCCATCGGTCGATAGCTCGGTGCCGTCCCATTCGCTTCCGCTGAAATCTGCATCGAGCGAAAACCCCAAATCCTCGAAATCGAAATCAAGCTCGTCAAGATCGAAGCTCAGCGTGTCCAAGTCCCAGCCAGTGTTCATCGTCAGCTGGTTGTGAACGTGCGTGTACGCCCTGCGCTGGTCGTTGGTCAGGTGATCGAGCGTTACAACGGGCAGAACGTCAAGACCGAGCTTCTTAGCCGCCAGAACGCGCCCATGCCCCTCGATGATCTCCATCTCGCCATCTTCGTTGTGCCATACGGCGATGGGGTCGTTGAAGCCGAACTCCTCGATGCTCTTAACGATCTGGTCGATCTGCTCGTTCGTGTGAACCTTCGCGTTTCGCGCGTAAGGCACTAGCTCATCGGTCGGAACCTTCTCGACCGTCAACTCCGGTTGCTGTCTCAATGCAGCTCCTTTCTCTCCGCTTCCGATGATCGGCGCCTGTATCAGGGCGCAGAAAAAAAAGAACAACCCCCTGCCGACCGAAAAGGCAGGGGGTTGCCGAAAGGATGCAGCGGTTAGAAAGACGTGACGTGAAAGAACCCGCTGCAACGCTTATGTTCCGCCAGTGTCGCAGTCCGCGGCCATTCGCCGATCGCCTTCATTATCCGCCCAACGAAGCAATCCGCATGATCTATCTCTCCGTGGCTGTCGTAGACCACGAAGAATTTGTTCTCAAGCTCATCGGCAATCTTCAAAAGCTCGTCCCGATCGATCACCCGCTTATTCCAGGCTGCAATCGCCGATTCGTTCGCCATCTCGACGGTTTTTGTCTCCATGCCCTGTGACACAACCTGCGCACAGCAGCTACGGCAATTAACAGACGCAACGAACCACGTCTCGCTTATCTGGCTCGCTTCGTGAAACTCAGGCTCGCTCCCGCAGAACGGGCATGGCTTAAGCTCGATCTCGCTCATTCTCTCGGCTCCTTCCCCTGCGCAAGCTTCGCATCGTAGAGCCACTTGCGGAAGCTCGTCGCTAGTAAATGTCATCAAAACCAGCTCCGTACATGTAGTCGTAACTGCAATCCCAGGTCTCTCCGTCGCGGCTCATGGTCGCCCCGTACTTCGGAGTACCGCCGCAATTGTCGCCCCAGAAGCGGAAGTGCCATCCCAGGAGGTCGAACTCTTTGTCGTACTCGTCGGCGGCGTACCTCTTGTCGCCGTACTCCACGTAATCGTCCCATCCGAACTTGCGGGAAAGGTCATCGAACGTGTATCGGATCGGCTTGTCCTTGCCGTCCTCCCACTCGTAGATTTCTGGCCATCCCTGCTTGTAGCACCCGACGCGAACGCTGCCGTCTCCCATTACTCCATGGTGCGATAACTCGAACCACTCGCCGCCGCCATCCAGTTTCATGAGGTTCGCGAACACGCGGAGTCCAGTGGGCTGGGAAGCCTCGTCGGTGTCGTATACGCCTACGTCCTCCTTGTCCTTCCTGCGCTCGCCATTGAGGTACACGAACGCTCCATAATCGTTGTATGCCATCTCTAACACTCCTCCTTCTCCTTGGGGTCGCTGCACCACTCACGGAAGCTGCTCCACGAGCTTGCCGCATCGGTCGCACTTGTACATTCTCATTGCTGCTCTTCCCCTTCCTCTTCCTTGCCCTTCAGCCAGCGCTTGAAGCTCTTCAGGCATTCGCCGCAAAGGTCGATGTCTCTGCATACCGTCAGGCCTTGCGTGAGCAAGATGGAACCCTTCACCTTGGTCTTTCCGCATCGGTCGCATCGATAAACCCTCATTCGCCCACCATCCTCTCGCCACATTCGGGGCAGAATCGCGGTTCGCAATCGCACGGGATGTCCAAATCCCAGAATCCGCCGCCGCTCTGGTGGTACTCGACCACGCACCCGACGAAGCCGCACGATGGGCATTTGAATACGTCTGCTGTGTTCATGTTTGACAAGCGTGCATCGTCCACGAGTTCGTGCGAGAAGTCGGTCATGGCGTGCTGGTGCCACCTCTGGTAGCATTTCGATGCCCCGCACGTAGGGCAGAATCCAGCTTTTCTAGTCATCGTCGCTCACCACCACCGCGCCGCAGTTGGGGCAGTACCTCGTCGGCACTACCCCCGTGAGGTTCGTGGCCGTAACCCAGCGGACGAACGCGCCGCATCGGGAGCACCGCCAGTAACGATGATCGCATTCGGTTCGCTGGCATGTCGGGCGGTCGATCAGGTCGGCAAGGCTCCTGTAAACGTCCCGCCACGTTGCCGCGACATCAACTGGCTGTCCGAACACGCCCCTGTCTTGCTTGGCAATTCCAAGCAGCTTCGAGAGCATCAGCTCCATGCTCCCGCTTCGCTTGCCCTTCGCGCTTGCCGCTTCGCGCAGC
>FR884585.1:0-13952 GCA_000436075.1 Eggerthella sp. CAG:209
AGGCAGAATGCCTCATCTGTGCTTGCTCAGGTTGCAAAAATCGACCCAGAAAAGCTTGCCCCCCATGCTGACGAGTTTATCGATGCCTTAAATCGCCCTGAGGCCCAAACCCGATGGGAGTCTTTGGATGTTCTTACCGAGCTTGTTTCTATCGACTCTCGAGCTTGCGATAAGGCTCTTGCTGGCGCTGAAGCTGCACTCTTCGATGAAGATAATGGCTTTGTCCGCCTTGCTGCTCTTCGTTTCCTGTGCGCATTGGGATCAACAACCGAAAATCGCTCAATGAAGGTTTGGCCGCTTCTTGATGAAGCCATCCAGTGTTACCACGGTGACTACGAGTATCAGGATATGCTTATTGCCCTGATTTCATTCGCTGATGGGAAGATTGCTCCTGAGGTAAAGGAAGGCCTTGCCGAACGTGTGAAATTTGATGCCGAGCACGGTAAGGGTGCCTTGAAGCGACGTAGTCAGCAAATCATTGAGGCTCTTTCATAACCCGTTCATCGCTACAGCTAAGTTAAATTTAAATTTGTTGCACCACAAAATCTATTTTAATACTAGGATAAAAGGACCAACATTCTTCCCTGAATGTTGGTCCTTATCTATTTCGAGCAAGGAGTGTATCTATGGCAAAGCATACCGTAACGCTTATTCCTGGTGATGGTATCGGTCTTGAAACAACTGCGGCAATGAGGCGAGTGGTTGAGGCTTGTGGCGTCGATATCGAATGGGAAATTGCTGAAGCGGGTGCTCACATGATGGATTCATGCGGTACGCCATTGCCTGAAGCCACCATCGGAGCCGTACGACGCAATAAAGTTGCGATCAAGGGTCCCATTACCACTCCTGTTGGTACTGGCTTTCGCAGCGTAAATGTTGCACTTCGCAAAACGCTGAACCTAAATGTTTGTCTCCGTCCCGTGCTTTCGATTCCTGGTGCTGGAGGTCGCTATCAAGATGTTGATCTAGTGATCGTCCGTGAGAATTCAGAGGATTTGTATGCTGGTATTGAATTCGAAGAGGGTAGCAAAGAAGCTGCAGAACTAATTGAATTCTGCAAACAGCATGATGCAGGTACTATTCGCTCTGATTCCGGCATATCAATCAAACCTATTTCGGTTACCGCTTCGCAGAATATTGTGCGCTATGCATTTGACTATGCCGTTAAGCACGGTCGAAAGAAGGTTACGGCAGCCCATAAGGCTAATATCATGAAGCATTCCGATGGTTTGTTCTTGCGCACGGCAAGGGAGGTTGCTGCCGATTATGAAGGTAGCATCGAATTCAATGACAATATCATCGATGCGTTCTGTATGAACCTCGTTATGGACCCCTCGCAGTTTGATGTGATTGTGTTCCCGAATCTTTATGGCGATATCGCAAGCGATCTTTGTGCGGGTCTTGTCGGAGGATTGGGCATTGCACCGGGAGCTAATATCGGTCCCGATTACGCTATTTTCGAGGCTGTACATGGCTCTGCTCCCGATATTGCGGGAAAGAATATCTGCAATCCAACTGCTGAGATTTTGTCTGCTGCCATGATGCTTGATCATCTCGGGGAACTTGAGGCGGCTCAGCGCATTCGTGATGCTGTTCGCAAGGTGTATGCTGAGGGCGAGGTGCTGACCGCCGATATCCGTAAAGCAACAGGTTCAGATAAACCAGCAGCTTCTTGCTCTCAATTTACCGACGAACTGATCTCAGCGCTCACCCGTCTTGCTTAAAGCTTGTCTTTTGTTTTGTTGTTTAGTTTTGCGGCTTTAAGCCAACGAATTGATTGTCTGATTTGCCGTAGTTGAAAAAGGAGTAATTATGTCAAGTCGTTCCGATGTCCTGAAGGTCGGAAACGTAACCTATACGTATTACCCAGTTAATCGCGTTGCTGGTCACGAGAAGCTCCCGTTTTCTCTAACGGTCCTGCTCGAGAATATTCTCCGAAATGCTGAGTCTGACGAGCGTGCGAGCGAATTGGCTCAACGCTTGGTTGAAGCGGGGCTTTCTGGTGAAGTCGGAAGCGAAATCGAGTTCAGCCCTGCGCGCGTTCTTTTCCAGGATTTCACTGGTGTACCTGTCTTCGTTGATTTTGCGGTAATGCGAGAGGCATGCATGGCTCTCGGCGGGGATCCCAAAACCATTAATCCTCAAGTACAGTGCGATCTGGTTATTGACCACTCGGTTATTGCCGACGAAGCGGGTTGTGCGGGCGCATTGCAGAAGAACATGGAACTAGAATTCGATCGCAATAAAGAGCGTTATGAGTTCCTCAAATGGGCCCAGGAATCATTTGAGAATGTGCGTATTGTTCCTCCTGGAGCTGGTATTTGCCATCAGCTGAACATTGAGCGCTTTGCTTCGGTGGCTATGACGAAAGACGGTGGGGAAGGCCCCCTTGCGTATTTCGATACGCTCGTTGGTACCGATTCTCATACACCTACCGCTAACGGCATCGGCGTGCTCGGTTGGGGCGTAGGCGGCATTGAAGCGGAAGCTGCAGCTCTCGGTCAGCCGATCACTACGCTGGTGCCTCGCGTAATTGGCATTAAGCTTACAGGCTCCCTTCAGCCTGGTGTGAGCGCCATGGACGTATCCCTTACGTTTGCTCAGATGCTACGTGCAGAAGGGGTTGTTGGCTGCTTCGTTGAATGCTTCGGTGAAGGCCTCGAAAGCTTGAACGCTACGCAGCGTGCATGCATCTCAAACATGACGCCCGAATATGGCGCAACTTGCACCCTGTTTCCCGTAGACCAGAAAACGCTTGATTATCTCGAGCTTACTGGTCGCAGCGCGGAGCAAATTGCTTTGGTGGAGTCTTATGCAAAGGCTCAGGGCTTCTGGAGCGATCCGCAAAGTGAACCGCGAATCTATTCCAAGGTGCTCGAGCTTGATCTTTCGAAGGTCCAGCGTAGCGTTGCAGGTCCGTCTCGTCCGCACGACCGTATTGATTTGGCCGATGTTAAGAATCGCTTTAGCCAGTTGTGCAACGATCGTTCTCTCGATTGCAGCAAGAAGGTTTCGGTTGATGTATTGGGCCATAATTACGAAGTCACTCATGGCGCATTGGCCATTGCAGCTGTCACTAGCTGCACGACGGCAACGGATGCTAGCATGATGATCTCGGCTGGTGTGCTGGCGCGAAACGCTAGCAAAGCCGGTCTCCATCCGAAGCCATGGGTTAAGACTATCCTGGCGCCTGGAAGCCGCGCGACGGAGGACATCCTAGACGCTGCGGGTCTTATGCCTGCGCTTCGTGATCTTGGTTTTTATACGTGCGGATTTGGCTGCATGAGTTGTATTGGCAATTCGGGTCCGGTTTTGCCGGGAATGCACGATATCGCCAATGAGGTCGAGTTGGCCAGTGTGCTTTCGGGCAATCGTAATTTCGAGGGCCGCATTTCCCCCGATGTATCTCAGAACTATCTCTGTGCGCCTGCGCTGGTTATTGCGTATTCGCTTGCAGGTACGATCGATTTTGATTTTGAAACCGAAGCGCTCGGCATCGATGCGGAAGGCAATAGTATTTACCTCAAAGATATCTGGCCTGATGACGAAGAAGTTACCCTTCTTCTTGAGAAGAGTCGAACCAAGGAAGTGTTCGACCGTGCTGCAGTGGGTCTATTTGATGGTGACGAAAGATGGCAGTCGCTTGGTAGGGAAGCGAGCGATGTGTTTGCGTGGGACCCCGACTCCACATACGTTCGTCGCGCACCCTACTTTGATGGCATGGGGAAGGATCCTGTAGCGCCAAAGAGCGTAAAGAATGCTCGCGTATTGCTCAATTTGGGGGACTT
Source organism: Eggerthella sp. CAG:209 (assembly GCA_000436075.1). Lineage (GTDB taxonomy): Bacteria > Actinomycetota > Coriobacteriia > Coriobacteriales > Eggerthellaceae > Anaerotardibacter. Next base: position 3,789 of record FR884585.1, read on the forward strand.
CATCACCACCGACCATATTTCCCCTGCCGGCTCTATCGCAGACGATTCTCCAGCAGCTCGCTACCTTGAGGTTCACGGCGTTAGAAAGGAAGACTTCAATACGTATGGGGCTCGACGGGGTAATCATGAGGTGATGATGCGCGGTACCTTCGCCAATGTGAAGCTGCAGAATAAGCTCGCCGAAGGGAAGCGTGGTGGCTGGACGCGCGATTTCATCGATGATGAAATCAAGGCAGTTTATGATGCTGCCGAGCATTACCAAGAGGAAGGCTCCGACTTGGTTGTTCTGGCGGGAAAGATGTACGGAAGCGGATCGTCGCGCGACTGGGCGGCAAAGGGACCGATGCTCCAGGGCATTCGTGCCGCATTCGCCGAAAGCTTCGAGCGAATCCACCGTTCAAATCTCATTGGTATGGGTATCCTTCCTTTGCAGTTTGAGGAAGGGCAGAACGCCGAAAGCTTGGGTCTTGATGGAACCGAGCGCATCACCGTTGGCGAAATAGATTTCTCTGAAGGTCTGCCAAATCCAAGTCATGTTGTCGTCACGGCGGAAAAACCAGACGGTAGCAGCATTGATTTCACGGCTGTCGTAAGAATCGATACGCCAACCGAAGGAAGCTATTACTACAATGGCGGCATTTTGCAGTATGTATTACGTCAGCTTTCCTAAATAGTCAACGGAAGTGTATGGAGCGGGGTCCGGGTAAGTTTAACCTTGGGTCCCGCTTTTTTGTTTCGCATATAAAGCCGCTTCCTATACAATTGTTTGTTATATACAAACTAAGGGAGGAGACCTATGCCGGATCCTAATCAACAAGGACCCATGAGTTGGGCCGACTTGCTGAATCAATTTGGCGGCGGTGCTGGCGGTGCAGGCGGTTCGCAAGGACCCAGCGCCGGCGGTCATCGCGGTGGCAGCGAATTTGATATGCTGCGAACCCGTTTTGCTCAAATGAGCAAGAAAGCAATTGTTGTTTTAGCTGTCGTAATTCTTATCGTCGCAGCATTTTGTTACTGGTGGTTCCATCCGCCGATCAACATCCATAGCGTCGATCTTTGGATGTTCCTTGCTATCTTTGTGCTGTTCCCGTCTTTTTTGGTGTTCTTCATCTTCCACCAAATATATGAGCGCGGAATGGGCAAACGCGAGAAGAACGAAAAGAAGGCTAAACGCTTCAAGGGCCTGATGGTCGTTCCCGTAATCATTGCGCTCGTTGGCGTTTTGGGCGCTGTTGCCTCTTTGACCTTGTTCCCCGGTAATGCGGAAAAGTATTCCACCATCCTCAACACGGAGGATGGGGATTTTGCTACCGACATCGAACAGGCGGATTACTCTACCATTCCGTTTATCGATCGCGATTCCGCTGTCCTTTTGGGCAACCGCACCATGGGCACGATGGCAGACTACGTTAGCCAGTTCGAGATTTCCGACCTGTATTCTCAGATCAATTATCAGGACGCACCGGTTCGTGTTAGCCCCCTGAATTATGCTGACGTGTTCAAATGGTGGTCCAACCACAATACGGGTATTCCTGCATACGTAATTGTCAATATGAGCACCCAGGATACCCAGATTGTTCGTCTTGAAGATCCGATCTACTATTCTGATTCCGATCCTTTCTTCAACAACGTTGACCGTCATGTGCAGCTGAGCCATCCGTTCTATATCTTTGGTGAAAAGTCGTTTGAGATCGACGACAATGGCAAACCGTATTGGATCTATCCGGTAATCGACTACACGGTTGGTCTGTTCGGTGGTGAAACCGTTTCGCGTGTTGTTCTTTGCGATGCAAGCACGGGCGAGTGCCAGGATCTTGCCATCGACGAAGTGCCCCAGTGGGTTGACCGAGCGTATCCTGCCGACTTGCTCATCCAGCAGTACAACTGGAGCGGCGCACTTTCCGGCGGCTGGATTAACTCTTGGTTGGGCCAGAGTGGCGTTAAACAAACCACTCCTGGATCCGATGGCCAGCTTGGCTACAACTACATTGCCAAGGATGACGACGTTTGGGTATATTCCGGCGTAACTTCGGCAACTGCGGATAATTCCATCATTGGCTTTGTTCTAATTAATCAGCGTACCGCCGAATCCAAGTTCTATCCAGTTGCTGGTGCAACCGAAGAATCTGCAATGAGCTCAGCAGAGGGCCAGGTTCAAAATCTTAAGTATGAAGCAACCTTCCCGCTGTTGATCAATGTTGACAATCAGCCGACCTACTTTATGGCTTTGAAGGACAACGCGGGCCTGGTTAAGAAGTATGCGATGATCGACATCCAGCGCTACCAGAATGTAGCCGTAGGTGACACACTCGAGGAAACCGAGAAGTCGTATAAAAAACTGCTTCGCGCAAACGGCGTCTCTACCGACGATGATTCCGGCAAAGCAACTAAGACGAACGGAACAGCAACTGGTACTATTTCGCTGATTTCACCTGTGGTTCTTGACGGTAATTCTCATTACTACGTCATGCTCAATGGAGACGGCACGCTCTATGACTGTCCTGTAGCCAACGTAGTCGATATCGTTCGCTTCAAGGAAGGCGATAGCGTGACCCTGACGGTAAGCGGTGACAATGGTGATGTTGCTACTGTCTCTGCTGTATCTCAGGCAAATGATGCTGGCAGCTCTAATGCTTCTGCGTAGGGAAATAGCGTATCGCTAAGTGAATCTAGGGACCCTGTTTGAACAGGGTCCTTTTTTTATGAGTGTAGGCTGCGGAAAAGTAATGCTCTGCAATAATGGCTTGGATGCATAACGAAAAAGCACCTGGAATGAATCTTCATTCCAGGTGCTTCATTAGAAGTTTGGCTCACATAGAGGAGCGTTATTTTCGTCGAGTGGTTATTCGGAGAGCCTTAGTCGTCGATGAGGACTACGCTTGCGTAAACGGGTCCATGAACGCCCACGACACGAACCAGCTCGATGTCAGCGGTGTTTGAAGGGCCGCTGATGAAAGTCACGTTAGAAGGCATTTCCTCGCCTCCAGCGATGCGTTTTTCCCAATCATCCATGAGTTGTGTCATATAAGGGAAGATGGTGCTCTTGCGCAACAGGGCAATGTGGCCGATAGGTAGAAGGCATACTGCCCGTCCAGACTTTTCCGTGCAACGCTGCATGATGGTGGCGGTTTCTGCGATGCCTGCGGAAGCAAAGGTGATGCCAATATCGGCACTCTCAGCGCGCCCCATGCTCTTTTCTCGGCTGGTGGGGTTCCAGCGAACGGCTTCGAAGGAAGCGTTATTCAGAACTTCGGGAATGCCAAAGCCATCGATCTCGGGAACGTCGGAATAAACGATGTGTCCGCCTTGACCGATCTCGTTAACCAAATCAAGCACAACCTGGGATACTTCTTCCGGCTTTGCTTCGCGAACGATGGTGCCCATCTTGGTTGCTTCTTCGGTGAACCATTGAGCGAGCTCCTCGGTGGAGTAATCGCGATAATCTCCAGGCAACGGTGCCTTAGTTGCTTCACAGGGTTCAATGGATGCGGGGGGTTCAGTGCGGCCAAGCGCCTGGGATATGGGCTTCAGGAACTCCTCGAGGCTTACTGTGCTCATTGGTTCTCCTCTCGGTTGGCGTTGTTGCGACAGGCATCGGTAAGAGCTTGGGCAGTTTCAGCGCGCTTTTGCTCCTCTTCTTGTTTTTTATGCTCCGCAAACCACGAACGGAACTTCTTGCTGCTCATCGTGTCAAGATTGCGCGATGCTAACCAGCCGTTCAGGACAGGGATCCAAGTGCTGCCGCGATCAAGCTGATTTGTTTTGCCGGTCATGAGCTTCATTGCAGGTGCCGCCGCTGCCGTAAGAGCTCCGTAGGTAACGCGATTCGAGAAAGTTGCGGCTGCCGCAGTGAAGATGGCCTTTTCGACAGGAGATACGTAGCCTTGGCTTACCACGTTACGTCGATGCTGGGAAATAAGATTCGGAAGCGGCACCTTCACAGGGCACACCTCCGCGCATTGTCCGCATAAAGAGCATGCGTAGGGCAGCTTCGCTGTTTTCTCGTATCCAACAAGGAGGGGAGTCAAAACAACGCCCATGGGACCTGGGTAGATTGAGCCATATCCATGACCGGTAATGTGACGGTATACTGGGCAAGAATTCATGCACGCGCCGCAGCGGATGCAGCGAAGCATGGGACGGAATTCATGAGCCAGAATATCGGTGCGTCCGTTGTTCACGATTACGATATGCACATTTTTTGGGCCGTCAGCTTCGCCCTCTCGACGGCATCCCGTATTAATAGAGAACGAACCAGAGATCTTGGCACCGACAGCGCTGCGCACCAAGAGTTTCATCATTACGTCGAGGGAGCGCAGGTCGGGTACGATGCGCTCAGTGCCCATGACGACAATTTGCGTTTCGGGGATGCTCGAAGCCATACGTGCGTTGCCCTCGTTGGAAACGAGAGTGCAAGAGCCGGTTTCCGCAACGCCGAAGTTGCAGCCGGTTACGCCAATGGGGGCATTCATGAATTCGGGGCGTAGCGTTTTGCGTAGGAAACGGGTGATTTCCTCGGGGTCATTAGTGCCCTCGTAGCCCTTTTGCTCATGGTAAAGATTGCGAATGGAAGTGCGGTCAAAGTGCAGCGCCGGCACAACGATGTGCGAAGGTGCATTGCCTGCAGTTTGGATGATGTGCTCGGCGCAGTCGGTCTCGACCGGTTTGATCCCGTGCGATTCCAGGAACGTGTTGAGCCCGATTTCTTCGGTCATCATACTCTTGGACTTTACGCAGCTTTTAGCGCCTTCTGCTTCAAAGATATCAAGAATACAATCGAGCGCGTCATTGTCGGTAGGGGCAAAATGCACCTGTGCACCGTTTTTCTGAGCATTTGTCGCAAATTGGCGAACGTAGTAGTCAAGGTTCTCGAGCACATGGTCGCGAATGGCTGCGGCATGCGTGCGGAAATCCTCCCAGTTGTCTACTTCGGCAACAAGAGCGTCGCGCTTGCCGGTAATAACGTCCTGAGCGGTTTCGATGGCTCGATGCTTGAACGTGTCGGAAAGCGCACGGTGGATGCGGTCCTCGAGGGGTGCATCGTCGTAGATGATCGACATTTCCTATGCCTCCAATCGAGAGTCGAGGATTTGCGCAATATGCATAACCTTCATATTGCTGGAAACAACACCTTGCTCGATGAGGCGATCGAGAGCGCCCTTGATGTTCATGAGGCATGCCTGGTCTGCACCGCAGAGATAGTCGGCTCCGGTGGCAAGTGCGAATGCAACTTTTTCCTGGACCATATGTCCAGAAACCTCAGGCTCTTTAACGCTGAATGTGCCTCCGAACCCACAGCAGCGGTCAGCTTCGGGCATTTCAATGTAGCTGAGCCCCTCTACATTCTTCAAAAGGGTAAGGGGCTGCTCTTCTACGCCGAGCATGCGAGTGAGGTGGCAGCTCTTGTGGTAGGTGACCGTGCCATCGAGGTGGGCGCCAACGTTGGTGACGCCCAAAACATCAACGATGAACTGGGTGAATTCGTAAATGCGCGGAGCAAGATCGGCAATTTTATTGCTGTATTCGACATCGTCTGCGAAAAAATGAGGATACTCGGCCTTGATTGCCCAAGCGCAAGAGCCAGTGAGCGAAACAATGGTGTCGTACCCGCTGTAGGCATCGATAACCTTTTTCATCATAGGCTTGGCTTCTTCGATGTAGCCCGAATTTGAAAAGGGCTGGCCGCAGCATACTTGGTCATCGGGGAGCTCTACTTCGCATCCAAGTTTCTCAAGTACGTTGACGGCAGCGATTCCCACTTCTGGATAAAGCATGTCGACCATGCACCCTGGGAAGAACGCGACTTTCATTGGGGTCCTTTCTCGATAAACAAATTAATGTTCAAGCTTTACCCATCGATTGGCAAGAACGCGGCCGTAGGCGCTGGAACATGGTCAGTGAACGGCGGCAAAGAGAGGGCTTTGGACATAAAAAGGATGTTTCTGAAAATTGTAGAAAAAATGCTTGACGATGATGTGCTTCTTAGTAAAATATAAGGGCTGTTAAAAACAGTATTTTGTTTACATAGTTCCGCTGCTCAAGACAGCAGGTACCGAAAGGTTTAATCGCAATATGCGGCCCGCCGAGGTGGTCGATAAGTATCGCGCTTTACGGCCCCTGCGTCTTAGGACGGAAGGGGTCGTTTCTTTTCTCAAGCACGACTCCACCCATTCGGGGCGGAACCCGAGTTTGAGATAAAGGAGGTGTACATATGCCAAGTGTAAAGAACGAAACCAAGCTCGCGCAGATCAAGGAAGATCTCGAAGGTGCTGGTGCAGTATGGGTTGTTGATGCTTGTGGTCTTACCGTAAAGGAGACTCAGGCTCTTCGCCAGGCTGTTCGCGAAGCAGGCGCTTCCATGAAGGTTTACAAGAACACCCTCATGCACATCGCGCTCGCTGACGCTGAGCTGCCCACGCTCGACGACATGCTGCATGGTCCTAGCGCATTCGTATTCGCCGGTGATGATGTTGCTGCTGCCGCTAAGGCAGTTAAGGAGTTCTCCAAGACCAATGAGACCCTGGAAATCAAGGGTGGTTTGATGGAAGGCGCTGCTGTAAGCGCTGCTGAGGTTGAAGCTATTGCTTCTCTGCCTTCTCGCGAAGAACTCTACGCACACATCGCTGCTGCTATCAACGGTGTTGCTCAGGGTCTTGCTACTGCTATCAACGGTGTACCCCGTGGTTTGGCTCAGGTCGCCAAGGCCGTTGCCGACCAGAAGGAAGCTGCGTAAGCGGATTCCTTGCAGCGTGAAATTCGCTGCATAACAAGTATTTTGAAATATCGGCTGCAATCATAAGGGTTTGCAGCCCAACGAAAGGAAACTAACATGGCTGTTTCTCGCGAAGAGATCATCGAAGCTCTGAAGGAAATGTCCCTGCTCGAGGCTTCTGAACTGGTAAAGGATATCGAGGAGACCTTCGGCGTATCCGCTGCTGCTCCCGTTGCTGTTGCTGCTGCTCCTGCTGCTGGCGGCGAAGCTGCTGCTGAGAAGTCCGAGTTCGACGTTGTACTCGAAGGCTTCGGCGACAACAAGATCGCTGTTATCAAGGCTGTACGTGAGATCACCGGTCTCGGCCTGAAGGAAGCTAAGGAAGTAGTAGAGTCTGCTCCCGCTCCTGTACAGGAAGGCGTTGCTAAGGACAAGGCTGAGGAAATCAAGGCTAAGCTCGAAGAGGCAGGCGCTGCTGTAACCCTGAAGTAACTCATTTTTCGAGTATCTTCTTCAAAGTGCCCAGCTTATGCTGGGCACTTTTTTATGCGATGATGCTAGCTGTTTGCTGATGTTTGAGGCTTCTTCTATATTGCAGCTCGGAAACGCCTTTGGCGTTTGATTGCTAATGCCTGTTTTTGCATATAGGGTAACCATTGAAGATATTCTTGAGCGCTCGAAGTGCTTCGGATGACTAACAACGAAAGGATCCTTGATGGAAAAAGGCTATTTTGCGGCAGCGTGGGGTGATGTGACTAAGTCGCCTGGTTGGGCATCGGTTGTGCTTCGTCTGGGTTTGCTGTGCCTTATTCCCATCTTTGGCGTTGTGGTGATGTACGGGTATCTCTTTTCGTGGGCTCGTGACATCGCATGGAATGTTCATCGCCCCCTTCCGAGAAAGATATTTGCCAATGAAGACGGAAGCCTCTATAGGCGTGGTTTTTTCATCTTCGTTGTTGCGCTGGTGTTTTCGCTTGTTCCAGAGCTCGTTAACTTATTTATTGGCATGTCTGCCGGCTTTTCATTTGGCGGCACAGCTTTGTATGGGTCGTATGTGCCGGCGCTCTTTGGCTCCATGATCTGGCTTGCCGGCAATTCGGCTAGCGCAGCCCTGTCGTTCTTGGCTGCTTTGTTTTTCTGGGTTGGAGCGATGCGCGTTTCTTTGTACGGAACGCTTTCATCAGGTTTTCAGGTTCAAAAGATCTGGGCAATGATGAAACATGATTTCATTGGGTTGCTGCGTATTGTCGGGATGGCAATTTTGATTGCTGTGGCTATCGCGTTTTCCGCGATGGTTCTCGCGCTGTTCTTCGCTCTGATTTGCGGCGGTTTGATTTGGCTGATGTCGAGCGGTTCGTCGACATCCATGGTCGCCGCTGCCCTGATTGTTCTTTTGGGTGCTGCGTTTCTTGCGTTACTACTATTTGCTTACGTACTTCAAAATGCGTTGGTGTTTCGTGCGTTGGGCTATTGGACCCGTCAATTCGATGTGAGCCTCTGGAACGGCCAAGATGACCCAATGCCCTTTGAGCGTAACGATATGCAATATTCCAATAACGTTTCTGCGCATCAGGGTTTTGCTGCGCAGTGCGCTCCGACATCAAGCCATGTTTCTGACGCAGCTTATGGCGGCGAATCGTCTGTTGGCCCCATTCCCAATGGCGTCCCATCTGGTTTTGCTCAAACCGCTCCTTTCGCTGGTACGGGTGGGCCTATTGCTCAACCCGCTCAAGAATTCCACGGCTCAGAGCCGCTAACCCATGGCTCTGAAGGTGACGACAATACCGGCTTGCAGGTTCTTGAGTCGCCCGATGACCCACTTCTGACTGGAGAGCAGCCCCAAAACAGAGAGACAGACTCCCAGGCAAGGCCAGAGGGCGAATCCAAAACTAATTAGTTGTTCGATGCTTTTCTTCCGCGATGCGAAGAAGGGTTTCGTTTAAGATCTGATACACCTCGCGTGTCTGCCCGTTAAGGCACGCGAGGTGTTTTTCTATGGTTGCCATGTCGCCGCGTTCGGCGGGTCCGGTAAGTGAAGCAACAGTTCCTTCGTTCGCCACATGCTGGGCATTTCCCAGGAATAGAGGCGCAAGCGCTTTTTCGGCACTTTCGGAGCTGAATCCGCATTTTACCAACTCGTCGCAGGACAGCCGATAGAGCGCAATAACGTGATTTGATGCCATTGCGGCTGCAGCGTGATAGCGCGCCTTTTGCTCAGTTTTAATAATCTGATAGGGGTTTCCCATTGCTTCGACAATCGAGATAGCTTCGTTCAATTTTCCGTTGTCTCCCTCGATGGCGAAAAAGGCCTTTTGCAATTCATCGGTGCTGGTGCATTTCGATGGAATTGCGAAAAGGGGATGGATGGAATAAGCGTATGCTCCCTTATCGCCGCATCCGTTAAGCTCAGAAGAGGGAAGAGCCCCGCTGCAGTGGCAAATCAGCATCCCATTTAGAATCTCGTTGTCATCTGAATCCCTAATTGTTTCCCAGGTAGGTACAATCTGGCCATCTGGCGTGGTGATGAATAGAGCATCGCATTTTGCTGCGAGATTGATCGGCGATTTATATGCTTGTGACCCCGTCAACTGCGCTGCCTCTTCGGCAGAGGCGTAGGTTTTGCTGGTGTATCCGATGAGCTCATGTTCTTGCGCAAAGTAACGTCCAAGCGAGCAGCCGACTTTTCCTGCACCAACAAAGCCTATTCTCATGATGATCCTCTACTCCTCGACAGGGGTTAGTTTTCCTGTAGTTGAATCGATGATAAACCCGCGTACTGTGATTGTTTCAGGGATAAGGGGATGGTGGGCAATGGTTCGGACAGTGGCACGAACGCTTTCTTCTCCATCGTCGAATCCTTGAAGCCATGTTTCGAAATCGATTCCGCAGTAATGCATCATGTCGATGTGGTCTTGCGAGATTCCCGCATTCAGCATGTGGCAGATCATGTCATCGGAATTCATGTGCTGAGCACCGCAGTTGCTGTGGCCAACTACCATGATCGTTTTCACTCCGAGTTCAAAAACAGCTACCAGCAAGCTTCTTATAACGCTGCCAAAAGGATGGGATATCACTCCGCCAGCGTTTTTGATTATCTTGGCATCGCCATTCTTGAGTCCCAATGCCGCCGGTAGAAGTTCGGTAAGGCGCGTGTCCATGCAGCTTACTATTGCTAGCTTTTTATCGGGGTATTTATCGGTTGAGTATTTGAGATAGCCCTTTTCTTCGACGAATGTTTTATTGTGGGCAAGGATTTCATCTATGGTGCTCATGGCTTTCCTTGAGGTTTTTTCTTTTGCGGTATACGTGCTGAATGGCCATAAGCGGGTGGCGGAATATCATCCGAGGTCCACTGTAGGCCATGATTTCCTTGATTTTTTGCCGCATGGCAGGTCGATAGCATTGGGTGGGGCAGGTGTCGCAGGTTCCGCTGTGCTTATGGGGGCAGCGTC
>FR884585.1:13993-15371 GCA_000436075.1 Eggerthella sp. CAG:209
TAGTCGATAACCTTTGCGCATTCGGGGCAGAGTTTTTCTCCTTGAGCGCAAATGCGGTGATGGCCACGGCAAAATACAGCTGCCATGGCCATCACAGTTTTCTCGTCTTGTTCCAGTCTTTTCTTCTCAGAGGGGCTAAGAATGGGGTCAGACATATTACCTCAGCTATCCATAGATGCGCTTAAGCTCAGCATAGGCGGCATCTGCTTCTTCCATTACGTCTGAAATAATCTTTGCAACGGGCTTAACTTCAGTAATTACAGGGGAGATCATGCCGGCAGAGAAGGCGCCGTTTTGGTAGTCGCCGTTATGAGCGCGTGCGATAGATCCCGTGCAGTAGTCATTCAGCTCTTCTTCCGATGCGCCAGCATAATACTTTTCCCAGAAACCATCGGTGAAGGGGTTCTTGATGCAGCGAACCTGCTTTTTACCAGGGATGCCGGAAAGAACGGTGGCGTTGTCTTTGGAGTCGACGATGAGTTGCTTATATATATCAGATACCGTGCACTCATCGGAGGTTAGGAAGATGGTGCCCATTTGGATGCCAACGCACCCTAAAGCCAAGGCGGCAAGGAGACCCCTGCCGTTAGCAAAGCCGCCCGCTGCAATAACAGGGATATCTACTGCCTCAACTACTTGGGCAACTAAGGGAAGGGTGGTCATTGATCCGATGTGGCCACCGCCCTCGATTCCTTCGCAAATAACTGCCGCAGCTCCAAGTTTTTCCATTTTCTTGGCCGCGCGAGCGTGGGGCACAAGAACAATTGCTTTGATGCCTGCTTCTGCGAGCTTGGGAACGATGGTCGCGGGGTTTCCGGCAGAAACCGTGCAAATCTGCACACCTTCTTCAATGCAGACATCGGCGATCTCGTCGATACGATTGTTCTCCATGATCAAATTGACCGCAAAAGGCTTATCGGTCAGAGAACGCGCGGTTTGAATCTCTTCACGCATATATTCAGGTGTGTCGAATCCGCACTGAATAACACCCAGTCCGCCGGCATTAGAAACAGCGGCAGCAAATTTTCCGTCGGTGATATGGGCCATGGCGCCCTGGATAATGGGGTATTCGATGTTAAGCAAGTCGCAAAGTTCGGTCTTCATTAATAATTCCCTCCTGATTAAGTAATCCCGAAACATAAGTCCGTTTGAACTATGTAAGCGAAGCATAGCATTAATAAGGTTGAGTATTTGCGAACAGGAAGAGAGATTGCTAGCAGGAGATAGTGGTAAGCATGATTCCGAATGTACTTGCTCCTCAATTCCTCCACAATGTAGTAACACGATCTGACCTGGGACTATAAGTCAATTATCCTAAATATTGCATAAGATTGTATATTTCCTCCTTGCAATCATCCCGAAGCGGGGTATTATAGCT
>FR884586.1:0-29598 GCA_000436075.1 Eggerthella sp. CAG:209
TCGGTCAGCTCCTCGGAGAACCTGAGGTATTCGTCTGTGGTCCAGAAGAGCATCTCGTTGGCCTTCTTCTCGCCGAGCCTGCCGGCCTCGAGCACCGGATTGGCCCTCAGGCCGTAATGCCTCACGGCATGGTTGAAGATGGCGGATAGCTGATTGTCAACGGTCCTGAGATAGGTCCTGGAGTACGGCGTTCCGTCCTCCTTTGCTCTCTCTAGCAGGGAGTTCTGCCATGCGAGCACGTCCTTCGAGGTGATGGAGGCGAGCCTCTTCTTACCGAAGAAGGGGATCAGCTTGGTCTTGATGAGGTGTTCCTTTTGGTCCCAGGTCGTTACCCTCACTCTCGGCTTGACGTCTCTCGCATACACCTCGAAGAAGGCCTCGAACGTCATGTCGACCGTCTCCCTGACATCTGCCAGGAAGTTCCTTTCCCAGGCGAGCGCCTCGGACTTCGTCTTGAAACCGCGCTTGGTGGTATTCACGAGCTTGCCGGAGGCGTCCTCGATGTGGAGGGCAACCCTCCAGGTGCCCCTCTCCTTGTCCCTGTGGACGCTCATTTCAGGTCCTCCTCGATATCCACTTCGGAAAGGAAGCCGAAGAACCTTTGCTCGTAGTAGTGTCGGTTGGTCTTTCCCTTAATGACGAAGCAGCCGTCCTCGGCGAGCTCGCTGTTGAGCTGCCTGATGATGGAATAGGCGTACTGGACGCTCACCCCGAGGTCCTCCGCTATCTCCTTGGCGGTTATGAGTCGCGTGTTTTCCACATGTGCTCCTTTCTCATTACCGATACGTATTTGTATCGGTGTACAATTTATGAGAATAGCGATACAATTTTGTATCGGCAAGGAAATGCTTTGGAATTCATATTTGGTATTACAGCTAGGAGTGGCTAATGGGACTGGCCCAGAACCTCAAGAGAATGAGAGCCGCAAAGGGGCTTCAACAGGCAGAGCTCGGCGATGCGATCGGCGTCTCCGAGATCACCATCAGGAAGTACGAGGCGGGAGAGCGCTGTCCAAAGCAGCCGGGGATCGAGGCGCTTGCCAACGCGTTGGGGGTTTCTGCGGAGGCTCTCTGCAAGGACGTCGGCTCTACTCCTACCGAGGCCGTACAGGCTCTGTTTGACGTCGAGGAGAAGCTTGGTCTGAAACCCATTAAGGTCGACGGCATGGTTGTACTTGCCATGCCCGCTGATCCGGAGACACCGGAGCAGGAGGCATTTGCCAGGGCCCTGCATCACTGGTACAGGAATCGCCGTGATTTCGACGAGGGCGAACTGACGCCAGACGAGTATTTTGCCTGGAAGGACTCCTTCAAGGCTTAGTCCCAAAGGAACATATGAACCGTGAAAAGGCCTGTTTATCAGGCCTTTTTCTTCGTGACAAAAATGTGACAAAAACTTAGATAGAAGTTCAAAAGCAATGCCGATACGTTTCTGTATCCCTCGATAAGCAACATGTGGCTTTGATGTTCAATCAGCAAAACAGCAGGTAAAGATACGAATTTGTATCTATGCTTCATTATTTCAGTAATGCCTTTTCATTAGCATAACCGCAGGTAAAAATGTGAAATAACCTGTAAGCCATTCGTTGTGAAGTCTTTTTATGTTGTCACGAATTCACTAATTTTTTTGTAATACCGATACTTTAAAAGAACGTAAAAGCATAAGAAAACGCCCCTTGAACTGGTGTTTTCAAGGGGCGGTAAATTGTCATAAACCGATACGATTTTGTATCGCTGATTACTCCCACTCAATCGTGGCAGGCGGCTTAGACGTTATGTCGTAGCACACGCGGTTGGCCCCAGGAACTTCAGCAACGATACGGCTGGAAATCTTAGCCAGCACATCGTAGGGGAGCTTTGCCCAGTCAGCGGTCATTGCATCGCTCGACTCAACAGCGCGAAGAATGATGGGGCGCTGATACGTGCGCTCGTCACCCATAACGCCAACGCTCTTGATGTCGGGCAGAACCGCGAAGTACTGCCAACAGCTATGCTCGCTGTTGCGTTCGCCCGTTTCCTGGAACAAGCGCTCGTTGTATGCGTCCAGCTCTTCGCGAACAATGGCATCAGCATTCTTAAGAATCTCAAGCTTTTCGGGGCTTACTGCGCCAATGATGCGAATAGCCAAACCGGGGCCAGGGAAGGGCTGGCGGTGAACGATGTGTGCGGGCAAGCCAAGGGCGGTGCCCAGTGCGCGAACCTCGTCCTTGAAGAAGTGGTCAAGCGGCTCAATAAGGTCGAAGTGAACACCTTCAGGGAAGGGGATCAGGTTGTGGTGGCTTTTGATGGTGGAAGCCTTTCCGCCGGTTTTGCGAGCGCCAGATTCAATGATGTCAGGATAGATAGTGCCCTGAGCCATAAACTGCACGGGCTTGCCGTCTTCTGCGATATCTTGTGCAACGGCGAAGAACTCTTCCCAGAACTGGGTACCGATAATCTTGCGCTTTGCTTCAGGGTCGGTAACGCCGTCAAGCAGCTTGGCGTAGCGCTCTTCGGCATGAACATGAATGAAATCCACATCGAACTGTTTGGTAAATACCTCTTCGACCTCTTCGGGCTCATTCTTGCGAAGTAGACCATGGTTTACGAATACGCATACCAGCTGCTTGCCAATTGCCTTAGCGCACAGGGCTGCAACAACGGAAGAATCAACGCCGCCGGAAAGACCCAAAATAACGCGCTTGTCGTCAACCTTTTCACGGATAGCGGCAACGGAGTCTTCGATGATGGAATCCATAGTCCAGTCGGCTTTCAGTCCTGCGATATTGAACAGGAAGTTGGAAAGCATCTTGTTGCCGAACTCGGAGTGCTTAACTTCAGGGTGGAACTGTGTGGTGTAGATGTTGCGCTCAGCGCATTCCATAGCCGCAACGGGACAAATGTCAGTGGAAGCGGTAACGGTGAATCCTGCAGGAACCTCAGTTACGGCATCGCGGTGGCTCATCCAAACCGTTTGTTCGGCAGGGGTATCTTCGAACAGCGCACCGCCCGCTACATGGAGGCCAGCTGCTCCGTACTCACCCTTTTCGGTGTGGCCCACGGTGCCGCCTAGTTCAACGGCAATGGTCTGATGGCCGTAGCAGAAGCCGAGAATCGGTACACCAAGTTCAAGTACACCGGGGTCGATCTTGGGCGCATCGTCTGCATAGACGCTGGCGGGGCCGCCGGAAAGAATAATGGCGCTTGGCTTCAAAGCTGCAATTTTTGCTGCATCTTCATCGCAGGGTACGATCTCGGAATAAACGCCCAAATCGCGAATGCGGCGGGCGATGAGCTGACCGTATTGGGCGCCAAAGTCCAGAACGATAACCTTCTGATCCGGAGAGGTTGCTGGCATGTGTTCCTCCTGCTTGACAGTATGATTTTTAACTTTGAAATTTTACCAAAACAGAAAAGAGGAAATGTGACGTTTCCGAAAAACTAGCATCCATCTCTTCGTTTAGCTTTTGTGCCTGATCCTCCCTTGCGGCGTTTAGCCAGGGAATAAGGGTAGTTTGGTTCCTGCGATCCTTTGGTTTGCATCCCATTTTCCGCATCAGAAAATGCTGTCATTGTTGTTTTACCCAAAGAGTGCTCATTCGCGCTCAATTTTGGCACAATTACGCAAATATGGTTTGTGTCTATCTGGTTAAACGCCTGGTAAACCTTATAATCCAGCCAATCGTTCGACTCTCGTGAAAGGGGTGTCAAATGAATGGCAACGACAAAGATGCGCTTCGGTCGTCTCCTTCAGCCGCCTTGGGAATAGGAGAAGCGTTTATTAATCGTAAGCGACTATTGGTTAGCTTGCTTTCTGACAGGGAAGCAGTCCGCGTGATATGCGCCCCTCCTTTGTATGGGAAAACAGTGCTTGCCAACCAATACGCAAGAATGGCTTTTCCTCCTGGAAACGTCACTTGGGTGCAGGCTTCCGAGCCAGAATTTCTCGTAAACCTTGATTCGGGAAGTATCGAAGAGGTATTGGATTCCGATGATTCTTCGCCTGGAAAACTGGTGGTTTTCGACGGCATTTCAAAGCTCAAGGGCAAAAGGCGTACAAGCTTGGTAACGCTTATGGGCAAACTTCACACCAAGCAATGTGAAGTGATGGTAACTACCGAAGATTCCACGCTGGCAGCTGATGTTGAACTGCAGGTCGTAGTGCTGGATGCCCGTGAAATGGCCCTTTCTTCCGATGAACTGCCGAAATGTCAGTGCCACTCTGGCAACCAAGAATCTCTTTTTGAAAAGGGTCACATGCCGACAAAGCGATCCGTACCGCCTGTAGCTCTCGATAAAGAAAAGGGCGCCGATCGATTCCTTAAAGCACTCCTTCGCCAAACCCCATCCTCTCCAGAAGAATCGCTGGCGTATCTGGCCCTTTTCTTGGGAAGCGGCAGTCTATCGCTGATCACTGATTTCTTTGACGAACACGCCCAACCCGATATTGCGTTGGTTGAAAGCCTCTTTCCTTTTGCAGGTGTAAGTCTCCTGTCGTCTTCGTTTTATGCGTTTGAGCTTACCGTAGAAGCTCGGCACGAGCTTATGGCTGCACACTATTCTTCCATCGTTCCTTTTTCTCGTTTCGAAGATGAAGCGGAATTCCTTTTAGCCTGCGTTGACTCGTGTTTGGCGGCTGGTAAGCGTGCTCTTGCCTCAAAAACGCTTGAAAGTAGAAAAGTCCAGCAATGGTATTCGGAAAAGCATGGTGCGGAAATCGGCAATTTCTCGCTGCCGATTCCCGTAAACGACCATTTCTTTGGTGAGGGTGGAGCAATAACAGATGCAGTAAAGACCGAAATCGTTTCTCCTGTTCGGATTAATTTGTTTGGTCGTTGCGAGGTTACGCGTGACGGCAAAAATGTATTGCCGAATGGGGAACTGCGCCGCAAAGCTAAGCTCGTACTCGCTCTGCTTGTGGTTAACGATGGCAAAGAACTGCCACGCACCTGGATTGAGCGCATCGTTTGGCCGGAATCGGATCCTGCTTGCGTGCGCTCGAGTTTCTATAACTTGTGGAGTTACATCAGGCGTGTTCTTACTCCGCCTGACGAAGAGCCGTTTGGGTCGCGGCGTTCGCGCGACACGGTTTCGTTGGCTGGATTAAATTATGTAAGCGATGTCGGTGAAGTTCACGCGCAGTGTCTGCTTCTGAATGGATGCAATGATCCTGATATTTGCAAAAGGGCGTTAGGCGAAATTGAGCGTTTGTATTGCGGTCCACTTCTGCCTGGTGTTCAAAACGACCAAATAGATGCATATCGCATCACGTACCAGAATCGCGTACTCGATGCGTTGGTTGATGGAGTTCGGGCGCTTATTCGTGCTAACGATCTTCGATTGGCACAGCATTACGCCGAGTTTGCTTTCGGTATTGACCAAACGCGTGAGGACGTTGTGTACCAATATATGAAAGTTCAGCAATTGCTTGGTCAGTATGCTGGTGCCATTTCAACGTTTGTAAGTTGCCGACGCGCTTTAGTGGATCGTTTTGGTATCGATGGCTCAAGCAGGCTTGAAGAGCTGTACGAAGAAATCCTTGAAGAAGTTTCGTCTTCTGGCGCAACTACTGAAGCGCCTAAAGATGATGAAGCTTCTTATCGATAGCAAGGCGAACGCGCTGACTCGGTAACAAATGGCTCACCAATAAGCGGAAATGGCGTGTATTCAGGAAATGCAGAAGATGCCACACGGCGTATGCGAGTGTGCCTGTGATAGAGTGAAGCAGTTAAACGAAAGAAAGAGAGATCATGGGTTTCTTTTCTAAGCTACTTAGCGTAGGCGAAAGCAAGCCACTCAAGAACTATCAGCGCAGGGTTGCAGAGGTCAACGCCTTCGAGCCTGCTATGCAAGCACGTTCCGACGAAGAGCTGGCTCACCTTACCGTTGAGTTCCGCGAGCGTCTGGCTAACGGCGAAGATTTGGACGATTTGCTTCCTGAGGCGTTCGCTGCCGTTCGTGAAGCCAGTGTGCGCACTATCGGTCTTCGTCATTTCGATGTTCAGCTCATTGGCGCCATGGCGTTGAACGATGGCAAAATCGCTGAAATGCGCACGGGCGAAGGTAAAACGCTCGTTTCCACATTGGCTGGCTATTTGAATGCTTTGCCTGGTAATAATGTTCACATCGTTACTGTTAACGATTACCTTGCTGCGCGCGACTCTCAGTGGATGGGTCGCATCTACCGCTTCTTGGGTATGAATGTTGGTCTTATCCAGAATGGTATGGGTCCCGAGCAGAAGATCCCTGCCTATCAGGCCGACGTTACCTACGGCACTAATTCCGAATTCGGCTTTGATTATCTGCGTGACAACATGGTTGCCCGTGCATCACGGCGTGTACAGCGTGGACATTCTTTCGCTATCGTCGACGAGGTCGACTCCATCCTTATCGACGAAGCACGTACGCCTCTTATTATTTCAGGCGCTGGTTCTCAGGCCGCCGATACGTATAAGCGTTTTGCGGCCGTTATGCCTTCCTTGAAGCGCGATGTCGATTTCGAGATGGATGAAGCGAAAAGGACCATCTACACCACCGAAGCTGGTTTGGAAAAGGTTGAGTTCCAGCTCGGCATTGAAGACATTTTTAGCGATCCAACCGGTCAGCTGCCCAATCATTTGCAGCAGGCGCTGAAGGCCCAGTTCCTGTTCCATCGCGATGTTGACTACGTAGTGGTAAACGGTGAGGTCAAGATCGTTGATGAATTCACCGGCCGTATCATGGAAGGTCGCCGTTATTCCGAGGGCCTTCATCAGGCACTGGAAGCAAAAGAGCATGTATTGGTTCGTCAGGAAAACCAAACTCTGGCAACTATCACTTTGCAGAATTATTTCCGTTTGTACGACAAGCTTTCTGGCATGACTGGTACGGCAATGACGGAAGATTCTGAGTTCCGTCAGATCTACAACTTGCCCGTCATGTCTATTCCTCCCAACAGGGAAGTTCAACGTATCGACGAAGATGATCTTATCTATCGCACAGTAGATGCTAAGTTCAATGCTGTTGCTGACGACATTGCAGAGCGCCATGCTGCTGGGCAGCCGTGCCTGGTTGGTACGGTTTCTATCGAAAGCTCTGAGCGTCTAAGCCGTTTGCTTTCCAAACGTGGCATCAAGCATGAAGTGCTGAATGCTAAGAATCACGAACGCGAAGCCGCCATTGTTGCTCAGGCGGGTCGAACTGGCGCGGTTACCATTGCCACGAATATGGCTGGTCGTGGTACTGACATCTTGTTGGGTGGCAACCCCGAAGCTATGGCGCAGGCTATGCTTCTTGAGCGTTTTGGCGAAGATGAGAAGCCTACGCCAGCCCAGGTGAAGCAGGCAGAAGCTGAGGCCGAGGCTATCACCAATCGTGAATCTAAAGAGGTTCTTGCTGCAGGTGGCCTTTGCGTCATTGGTACCGAACGTCATGAGTCGCGCCGTATTGACAACCAGTTGCGTGGTCGTGCCGGTCGTCAAGGCGACCCGGGTGCAACGCAGTTCTACCTTTCTCTTGAAGACGACCTTATGCGTTTGTTTGGTGGCTCGCGCATGGATTCTATTGGTCGCATGATGGAGAAAACCGACATGCCCGACGATATGCCCATTAAGGCATCTATGGTTTCTAAGGCAATTGAAACCGCGCAGCGTCAGGTCGAAGCATCCAACTTTGCTGCACGTAAGCATGTTCTTGAATACGACGATGTAATGAACCTGCAGCGTAAAGCAGTCTATGCAGAGCGTAATGCCATCCTTGACGGCAAAGACCTTACCGATCGAATGCCGGAGATCATTGAAGACATCGTAGAATCGCATGTTTTGGAGTGGTGTCCCGCCAAGCAAGCGAGCGACGACTGGGATCTGGACTCTCTTAACAAATGGGTTATCCAGATGACGGGCATTGAGGATTTCACCGTAGATTCTATCGATCATGACGATGACGTGAATGCGCTTATCGACGGTCTGGTTGAATATTTCCAGGGTCTCTTCGATGCGAAGGCAAAGGAGATTGGTGCTCCATTCTCCGATATCGAATCGCAGGTTATGCTGCGATTCATCGATACGCGCTGGATGGCTCACCTTCAGGAAATGGATTACCTTAAGGCTTCTATCGGCCTGCGTGCGTATGGTCAGCGCGATCCGCTTACTGAATATCGCGATGAGGCGCATCGTGCTTTTGCGGCCCTTACTTCTTCGATCTATGAGGATTACCTGCGATTTTTGCTTCGTGCCCCCATTGTTGTGCAGGTTGCCCCGCAGGAAGAATCCAGCCCGCTTGATGGCAAGGTTTCGTATTCCAATCCCGAACAGACGCTCAATGAGGGCTCTGGTGTTCGTCGCGGTGCTCCCCAAGGCGGTCCTAGCCCGGCTCCCGCTTCGCCGAAGTCTGAAGCTCAAAAGCCTCATACCTACGAAAAGGACAAAAACGACCCTTACGCAAATGTTGGTCGAAACGATCCTTGCCCATGTGGTTCTGGCAAGAAATACAAGAAGTGCCACGGCGCAAATCACTGAACTAATGGGGGGGGGTAGCGCAAGCTTTCCCCTTTGCGGCTTTAAGCCGCATTCGATGCCCCTGCTTTGATGGTAGGGGCATTGTGATGTTCAGCCAGTTTCTGAAACCGAGAGGAATCGTCGATGATGACCCTTGAAGAAGCGGAAAAGCGCACCGAAGAAGCGCGCGCTTACCTACATATAGATGAAAAAATAGCCGAGCTTGCCAACTTGGACAGTCGGATTGCCAACCCTGATTTTTGGAACGATACCGATAACGCTCAGCAGGTCAGCAAGCAGGCGTCCGACATTCGTGATGTGATCGAGCGCTACGAATCTGCCTGCGGATTGCTCGATGACATCAAAACTGCAACCGAGTTGGCAGAGGAAGACCCTGAGTTCGGCGAGGAAATCGAAAACGATCTCGAGCGTCTGGAGAAGATGCTCGATGATTTCGAGGTCGAGTCTTGGTTCAATGGACGCTTCGATTCCTCCGATGCAATTCTCTCTATCCACCCTGGTAGCGGTGGCTTGGAGGCTCAGGATTGGACCGAAATGCTGTATCGCATGTATTCACGCTACGCCGATTCCAAGGGCTGGAAGGTCAAGGTTCTCGATCTGGTTCCTGGCGAAGGCATCGGTCTAGACCGTGCAAGCATCCAAATTGAGGGTCGCAATGCGTACGGTATGCTGCGCAGCGAATCGGGTGTTCATCGTTTGGTTCGCATTTCACCTACTGACGACAAGAAACGTCGTCACACCACGTTTGCTGCGGTTGAGGTAATCCCGGTTCTTCCCGATAACGATATTTCCGTGGAGATCGATCCGAATGATGTTCGCGTCGATGTATACCGAGCAAGTGGCCCCGGCGGGCAGTGCGTCAACACTACCGATTCCGCTGTTCGCCTTACTCACATTCCTACGGGAATCGTGGTTACCTGCCAGAACGAGAAGTCCCAGCTCCAGAACAAGGAAGCGGCTTTCAGGGTACTTCGTGGTCGTCTGTACGAGCTCGAAGAAAAGAAGCGGGAAGCCGAACTCGCTGAGCTGAGGGGCGAAAAAATGGACAATTCGTTCGGCAGCCAGATACGTAACTATGTTTTGTATCCGTATCGACTGATCAAGGATACCCGTAGTAATATCGAAAGCGGCAATGTCGAAGCGGCCCTCGATGGCGATATCGATGAATTTGTAGTCGGATATCACCGCTGGAAAGCTTCGTTGTAATGCAAAGCCAAGTAATCGACCGAAAGGAAGCCATGAATTCTCTGGCAGCTAAGGAAAAGGCCTGTGCCATTCGCACGGACATTATTGAGATGCTGCATGAAGCGGGCAGCGGCCATCCAGGCGGATCTCTTTCCTGCACCGATATCCTTGCAGCGCTGTATTTTGGCGGCGTGATGAATCACAACCCTGAAAACCCCGAAGATGAGGCACGTGATCGTTTCATCCTCGCCAAGGGGCATGCGGCACCGGCAATTTATGCAACGCTTGCCGAAGCTGGCTACTTTCCTGTTGAGGAGCTGAAAACCCTCCGTAAGCTTGGTACTCGTTTGCAGGGCCATCCCGATTCTAATCTTCTTCCTGGCATCGAGGTTTCTACTGGCTCTCTTGGTCAGGGTCTCTCCATCGCAGCGGGAATTGCTGCCGGTTTTAAGCTTGACGGCGTTTCCAACCGTGTTTTCACCGTTATGGGCGATGGCGAAACCGAAGAAGGCCAGGTTTGGGAAGCAGCAACATTCGCTGCTCATCAGGAGCTGGGCAATCTTATTGCCGTTGTTGACCTTAATGGCCTCCAGATCGATGGCAAGGTTGATCATGTGTGTGCCAGCGGCACCCTTGCTGGTAAGTTTGCTGCCTTTGGTTGGGAAGTTCACGAGGTAAACGGTCATGACATGGACGCACTCATCGAGCTTTTCTCCGACCTTAAGGCGTCTGAAACTGCACAGCCTAAGGTGGTTATTGCTCACACCATCAAGGGCAAGGGCGTTTCCTTCATGGAAGACCAAGCTGGTTGGCACGGTAAAGCCCCCAACGACGAAGAAACCGAGCGTGCGCTTGCCGAGCTTGCTGAAGCCCGCGCTGAGCTGAATGGAGTGAAGTAACGTGGTAAAACTTGCTACCCCTGAACAGGCACAGGAAAAGAAGGCAACGCGCGCTGCATTTGGCGTAACGCTTGCTGAGCTTGCCGCAAGCGGTAAGAAGGTTGTTGCGGTAGACGCCGACCTTACCGGCTCCACCACCACAAAGAAATTTGCTGAGGCTTGTCCTGAAAACGCAAAGCGCCTGTTCAACGTTGGTATTGCCGAACAGAACATGATTGATGTTGCTGCAGGTCTTTCTCTTACGGGAAACATTGCCTATACGGGTTCGTTCGCTGTTTTCGGAACCGGTCGCGCCTATGACCAGATCCGCAATACCGTGTGCTACTCCAACCTCAACGTTAAGGTTGCCCCCACGCATGCTGGCATTTCTGTTGGTCCCGATGGCGGTTCTCATCAGATGCTTGAAGACATTTCGCTTATGCGCGGTTTGCCCAATATGCGCGTTTTGGTTCCTGCCGACTATGCTGCTTGCTGTGCCGCAATTCGTTTGGCCGCAGAAACCCCTGGTCCTATTTATATCCGAATGGGACGTGCTGCTGTTCCGGCAGTATATGCTCCCGATGTTGAGCTCGAGGTTGGTCGTGCCTACGTACTTCGCGAAGGAACCGATGTCACCATCATTGCCTGTGGCGTAGAAATCGCTGAGGCTATGAAGGCCGCTGATGCTCTTGCTGAAAAGGGCATTTCCGCTGAGGTCATCGATGCTTTTTGCGTAAAGCCTCTCGATGCTGAAACAATTCTTGCTTCGTTGAAGAAGACTGGCTGTGCGGTAGTAGCAGAGGAACATTCCATCTACGGTGGCTTGGGCTCTGCTGTAAGCGAACTTGCTGCTGAGCAGTTCCCATGCCCCATTGAATTGGTTGGCGTTCGTGACCGGTTTGGTAAGTCTGGCGAGTTCAACGAACTGCTTACCTACTTTGGACTTGACGCTGATGCACTTGTTCAAGCTGTGGAAAAGGCTCGTGCTCGAAAGCATGCCTGATATACTCATTTGCAGTCTCAGAATTACACCCTATGAATGGAGCATACTGTGACGAATGAACAGAGTGGGGTTCCAATGGGCAGGCATGCCCAGAAGCAGCCCCCAGTAAATCAGGTTGCGTCTCAGCTTTCGCAGTCGCTTCCTGTAGTGAATATTGAGGAGACCGCTCCTCAGTACACGGGTAATCCGGTTATCACGCTTGACCACGTTACCAAGATCTACGAAGCGCAGCCTAACAATCCTGCGCTGAGCGATATATCGCTGCACATTTTCCCTGGCGAATTCGTGTTCTTGGTAGGTCATTCTGGTTCTGGCAAGTCTACCTTTATCAATTTGCTTATCCGCCAGATCAAGCCAACCAAGGGCAAGATCTATATCGCAGATGAAGACCTTACTCAGATGCGCAATTGGCGTGTTCCGTACCTCCGTCGCAACATTGGTTGCGTTTTCCAGGACTTTAAGCTCCTGCCGAATAAGACGGTTTTCGAAAACGTAGCATTTGCGCTTGAGGTAATTGGCAAGTCGCGTCATGTTATCCGTACCCAGGTTCCTGAGGTTCTGCGTTTGGTTGGACTGCAGGACAAAATGAACAAGCGTCCCGATCAGCTTTCTGGCGGCGAACAGCAGCGTGTATCCATTGCGCGTGCTATCGTAAACCGCCCTCCGCTTCTCATTTGCGACGAGCCTACGGGCAATCTTGACCCGCAGAACTCACGCGGCATTATGGACCTGCTCGAGCGAATCAACCGTACGGGCACCACGGTTCTTGTTGCTACGCACGACCGCGAAATGGTCGACAATATGCGCCGTCGCGTAATTGCGCTTGACAAGGGCGTTCTGACCCGCGACCAGGACAGGGGAGTGTACGGTTTCGATGTCTAGTATTTTTTATTTCTTTCGCGAATCACTTACGGGCTTTACGCGTAACCTTTCCACTACGCTTGGATCAATCATTACGATTTTCCTTTCGTTGCTGATCATTGGCATCTTTTGCATTGCTGGCGCCGTGGTCAACAATGTTGTTGCGTCGGTAGAAAATCAGGTTTCCATTACGGCATACGTAAAGGACGATGCCAGCGATGCCGACATCGAAAAAGTAAAGAAGACTATTGAAGGGTATGACGGCGTAGAGAGTGTTTCCTTCACCACGAAGGACCAGGCTCTTGATAACTTCCGTAAGTCTACTTCTAACCCTGAAATCGTCGATCAACTTGATGGCGAAAACCCTCTGCCAGCATCTATTGATGTTCAGCTTGATGATGCTCAGAGCGTACAGAACATTGCATCTGAGATTTTGGCAAACCAGGATTTCGTTGACATTTGCGATAACGCAGATGATCCGACTGATTCTTTGCAGTACGGTCAGAAGACGGTTGATAAGCTCTTCTCGCTTACTAATGCTATCCGTACCGCAGGTATTGCTCTCATTGCGTTGTTGATCTTCATTGCGTTCATCTTTATCAACAACACCATTCGTTTGGCAATTCTTGCTCGTCGCAAGGAAATCGCCATCATGCGTCTGGTTGGCGCCTCGAATGGCTTCATTCGGGGACCTTTCTTGGCAGAAGGTGCGCTTCATGCTTTGATCGGTGCTTTGCTGGCAATTTTTGTACTTGAGATTGCCCGCAATCTGGTACTTCCTCAAATGGCAGTTGCTCTCCCGTGGTTGCCTATCGGTGTCGATTTTGGTATGTTCCTGCTCATCTACCTGGCTATGTTGGTAGCAGGTTTGGTTATCGGTCTTTTGGGCTCGCTGTTTGCAATGAGCCGTTATTTGAAGGTCTAAAGAAGGGCTGAAATGTTCAAGGAATCGAAGGCACGTTAGTGAACGATTTCAAGAAAACCACTAAGGTGGAATCTTCGAACAAACGAAATGCAAGCATCGTGAAGCTTCTCGGTGCTTGCATTTTCATATGCTTGGTTTTTTGCGCAGGCTTCTTCGTCCGCGGAAATACCGATTTGCTTAATGCTATGGGTCTCTCATCTCTTGATGTTGACACGGAAGTGAATCCTGGTCTTACTGTTTCAGGTGATACCTACGATTCTCTTTCGGCTCGTGTGGCTGAAATGGAGGGCATTTTAAAGAAGAGCAGCATGGATGATTATGACCTTGGCCAAGTTACGGCAAAGGTCTTGTCCTCGTATGCTGAGGGTACCGGTGACAGTTTCCTCAAGTATTACGACGAAACAAGCTATCGCGCATACCTGGCAAGCACCAAGAATCCCGAGGCGGGTATTGGTGTGCTCTTTGGCGAAAATGACGGAAAGTGCTTTGCGTCGGATGTTTTCGAAGATTCTTCCGCTGCTGCGGCCGGTATCGAAACTGGCGACTATGTGCAATCTATCGATGGCGTATCCAAGTCCTCTTGGAGCATTCCCGAAGTGCTCGATGCTCTCTCGCGTTCGGAAGGTGAAAGCGTATACGTTACCTGGAGCCGTCCCTCCCAGAAGCAAGGTGAAAGTGGAACCACGTTTTCAACTACTCTTACGTTTTCTTCCAGTTCGCAGGAAAACGTTACCTGGAGCGTTCACGACGGGGTTTGCACTATCGATATAAAGCAGATCACTTCAGACACCGCCGCTACGGTTTCTTCGGCGATTACCGATTCCTCTTCGCAGGGAGCTCAGGCATTTATCCTCGATCTTCGTGATGTTCCCGGTGGCTATCTAACCCAGGCGGTCGGCATTGCTTCGCTGTTTATACCCAGCGGTGTTGTTGCGCAGATTGAAACGGTAAATGGAATCAGCACTCGCAGTGCAGATGGTGACAGCATCACCACTGCACCTTTGGTTGTTATTACTAACGGCCGTACTGCTGGTTGTGCCGAGGTTCTTGTTGCAGCGCTTCAAGAATCCGGCCGTGCTGAAATCGTTGGTGAAAAGACTCAGGGAAAAGGGTCTGTTCAGGCAATGCAGCCGCTCTCGTTCGGTGGAGCCATTCGTTATACTGCGGCATTCTATTTGACTCCCAGCGGCCGCCAGATTGATGGCAACGGAATTAGTCCCAATGTAGAAACATCGAATGTATCTACGCAGGAATCGGTTGCCTTCGATTCGGCACGTTCCCAGATCTCATAAGGGCGGAAATGGCACGACGTAGTTCTAAGGCGCGCAGACATCCCAAAGCAAAGCCTCAAGGCATTCTTGAGCTGAACGCTCAGGGGTTCGGTTTCGTTAAGACAGCTGAGGGAGAATTCTTTATTCCCGCTTCAAAGGTCAACGGTGCGTTTCCCGGCGACCTTGTTGAGATTTCGCGTCTTTCTGGGCAATCTCCCGACAGGCATTACTCTGAGGCTTCCCGCAAACCCTCTGCTCGTGTTGCGCGTGTTATCATGCGTGCACGCGATACCCTTATTGGTCGCTATGAGGTTGCTGAGCCATTTGGTGTTGTGGTGCCTGAAGATCCTTCTGTTCCTTGTGATATTTTTACGCTCAGAAGCGATGCGCCTCATGTTAATGATGGTGATTTGGTCGAGGTTCGCATCATCGAGTTTCCTACGCGAAATTCTGCTGCTACGGGCACCGTTGTACGTGTTTTTGGCTCGGAATCAGATACCGATATTGCTATCGACCTGATTATTGCTGATCATCGATTCGAAACCGAGTTTTCTCCGGCTGCCCTCGAAGAGGCTGAACACTGTTCGCTTGATGCTTCTCTTGCTACGGTGCAGGGTTATCGCGATTTACGCGATGAGTTTATCTTTACCATCGATCCTGTTGATGCTCGAGATTTTGACGATGCGATTTCCCTTGAGCGCAAGGATGGCAGCTTTGTGCTTGGTGTGCATATCGCTGATGTGTCTCGATTTGTTGCCTATGACTCATCGCTCGATATGGATGCACGGAGACGCGCAACCTCGGTGTATTTGGTGGACCGAGTGCTTCCTATGCTACCGGAGAAACTGAGCAATGGACTGTGCTCCTTGATGCCTGAAGAGGATCGCTGCACCATCAGTGTTAAGGTTGAACTGTCTCCAGGCGGCTCAGTGCTTTCGTACGAGGTGTTTCCCTCTGTTATTCGCTCTAAAGCGCGCCTGTCATACGATCAAGCTCAGGCGATCCTTGAGGCGTCCAACCGCTCTCGTTCTGTGGGGCAATGTATGCAAGCTCTTGCTGAATGCGAAGTGCCGTATGGGGCAAAGGCTTTGTCTGACGAAACGGTGCATGCCCTCATTGACCGCGTGCCGAAGCTTGATACATTGGCAAAGGCTCTGTTTTCTCGCCGTAAAAAAGATGGCTGCATGGATTTTGACAGGGTCGAGGCAAAAGCTAAGCTTGATGGGGAAGGGCATCCTCTGGAAATCACCTATCGTCGCCGAACTGCTGCGACTGAGCTGATAGAAGAAGCTATGATCTTAGCCAATAGTCTTGTTGCTCAGTGGCTTACCGAAATAGGATTGCCCTGTGTGTACCGAGTGCATGATGCCCCTGATGGAGATGCATTGCGCGCGCTTTATGAAGTTCTTCAGGAATCCTCTTTGTTTTCGGATGTGAACAAGCGCCTTTTCTGCGATGGCAATCCTCATGCCTTGCAGGATGTATTAGCCCGCGTGCAGGGAACGCCTCAACAAGAGCTGGTGAATGTGCTGCTGCTTCGCGCGATGAAGCGAGCCGTTTATCGCACAGAGCTGAGCGATCATTATGGCTTGGCTCTGCAAACGTATTGCCATTTCACCAGTCCAATTCGTAGATATCCTGATTTGCTGGTGCATCGAATGCTTAAAGAGGCATTTTTCGGTCACAGTGCAACCTATGAGGCGCAGCGTAATTCGCTTGCATGGATGGCTGAGCATTCGTCTCATATGGAGCGCGAAGCGGAAAAAGCCGCTCGGCAGTCTCAGCTCACTAAGATCATTGAGTATCTTGAGCGGTTTACAGGACAAACTTTTACTGGTGTTGTTTCTTCGGTTTCCACCTTTGGCCTTATGGTTCGTTTGGAATGCACGGCAACGGGCTCTCTTGCTATCGAGGATCTTGGTGAAGAGTATTTTTCGTATGATCCTGAAAAGCAAATGCTCAACGGTGCGTCAACGGGTGTTCGTTATCGTCTTGGACAAACAATTCAGGTTGTTCTTGTTTCTGCGAAGCCTCGTGAACGCAGATTGCGTTTCAAGCTTGCCACTTCGTATGAGTAATGCTTGTACTATGACTGCATCACAATTGATTTCCTGGTGCGGGGTATAATTCTTCAATATTCAAATTGTTACTACTGGGCTTGCGCCCCTTAAGAATCGTAGGTCTCTTATGGCTAAACTCGCAGACAAAATGTATTTGAAGCGTTTGCTTGAAACGCCTTCTGTCACAGGTATGGAATCTTTGGTTGCTAGCTTGGTCCGTGAGCGGCTGGCCGAATGCGCCGATGTGATTGAGACCGACGTTATGGGATCGGTTCATGCTCGTCTACTGGGCAACGGTTCAGCTCCCTCGGTGATGATTGCCGCCCATATGGACGAAGTCGGCCTTATGGTAAAAAGCATCGACTCCCAGGGTTTTCTTCGTGTTGTTCCCGTTGGGGGTGTTGATGCGGCTATCTTGCCGGGTCTTCGCGTTGATGTGCATACTTCGCAGGGTATCCTGCGTGGCGTGGTGGGTCGCAAGCCTATTCACCTTATCGAATCCGACGAGCGAACCAAGGTGACTCCCATTAGCGGGCTTTTCATCGACCTAGGGCTTCCGCCGCGTAAAGTGCGTGAAGCGGTTCGCGTTGGGGACGTCATTACGTATGGCGTTGGTTTCGAGAAATACGGTAAGGGGATGGCCGTTTCACGAGCTTTCGATGACAAAGCGGGCGTGTACGTGATTACCCGTGTCATGGAGGAACTTAAGCGTGCCGACGGCTCGCTAGGCGATTATATTTGTGCTGCTACCGTTCAGGAAGAAATTGGATCTCGAGGGGCAAATACGTCCGCTTTTAGCATCAAACCTGATGTCGCCATCGCTCTCGATGTGACTCACGCAACCGATTATCCGGGTATTGATACCGACAAGTATGGTTCAGTGTCCTGCGGAAAGGGCCCTGTTATTGCTCGCGGTCCCAATATCAACCCTGTGGTATTTGAGCGCTTGTGCGCTGCCGCCGAAGCCGAGGGGATCAGGGTTCAATTAGAAGCTGAGCCTAGCGATTCGGGCACGGATGCTTCTGAGATGCAGATTCAGCGTGGTGGTTGTGCTACCGGCTTGGTCTCTATGCCGCTTCGTTATATGCATACCCCCACTGAAGTGGTTAAGCTGTCCGATATCGAGGATACTGTAACCCTGCTAAAACGCTTTATCCTCGATCTTGATGAAGATGTGTCCTTCGTTCCAGGAATGTAAGAATGCCCAAGAAAGAAACAACCAAAGTAATCGCCAAGAATCGTCGTGCATTCCATGATTACGAGATCTTGCAAACGTACGAAGCCGGTGTGGTGCTCACAGGAACCGAGGTTTGTTCGTTGCGCGAAAACAACTGTCAGCTCACGGATTGCTTCGCCCTTATTCGTAAGGGTGAGGTTTGGGTGAACAATTTGCATATTTCTCCCTACAGTCATGGCAATCTGAACAACCCTGATCCTGATAGGAAGCGCAAGCTGCTTTTGCATCGAAATGAAATTCGTGATCTTGAGCGCAAAACGCAGGAAAAAGGCATGGCTTTGGTACCAGTCAAGATTTATTTTGATCGCAATTCACGAGTGAAGATCGAATTAGCTGTTGCTCGTGGTAAAAAACTGTACGACAAGCGCGCTTCGATGGCCGAACGTGATTCGAAGCGCGAAATCGAACGTGCTATAAAAGAGCGTTATCGATAGGAGCTGCTTTGAACGAAGATATCTACCAGATGATTGATACTTT
Organism: Eggerthella sp. CAG:209; assembly: GCA_000436075.1. Classification (GTDB taxonomy): domain Bacteria; phylum Actinomycetota; class Coriobacteriia; order Coriobacteriales; family Eggerthellaceae; genus Anaerotardibacter. Next base: position 18,371 of record FR884586.1, read on the forward strand.
GCATGCGCGTTTGGACGATGTTCGTGCCGCAGTGGACTCTTTGGAATCGGATGCTCCGGGCTTCGCGAAGCGCTTGGATAAATTGGACGATTCTCTGTACTTATTGCAGCTTGATTTAGAGAAGCATGCCAAATCCCCTCTGCAGGAAAATGAGTTTAGTCCTTCTGCAGAAGAGGATAACGTTGAGCAAGCCTCTAAGGCTTCCGCATTGGAATCCGACGAGGATAATGAGAGTTTTTTGTCTGACAAGGCGAAGGACAATCTTAAGGATGCGGGAAAAACAATGGCTGGCATTTATCGAGATGGAAAAGAAGTGGTAAGCGAGCTTTCAGGCACTATGAATGAAATTAAGGGTCTATTCAAGTTCAAATAGTTTTGCTTCATTTGAGTGAAGCTAACTGTTTTGAAGCGAATTCAGCTCCATGAATATGGCATTTCAGAAAAGAAAGGCGACCAGCGTGTCGCCTTTCTTACTTGCTTGAAGTTAACCACATAGGGTATGTGGGGAAGTATAGAGGGCAATTAATCTTGCGTTCCGAAAGCGCGAGCCTGTTCTTGTCTGACATAGCAATTGTTGCATGCCCCAAAACCAAGAAAAGCCACCCTTTCGGGTGGCTACTTAGTTGAGAAGCAAATGCCCTCGGTAATGGAAAGGGAAACGCTAGGCGCGCTCTACCTTACCTGCCTTCATGCACTTGGTGCATACGTTGGCGCGCTTAACCTTGCCGTCAACCTTAACGGTGATCTTCTGGATGTTAGGACGGAAGGTGCGGTTGCTTACGCGATGAGAGTGGCTGATGCTACGACCAGCAACAGGTGCCTTACCGCAGATCTCGCATACTTTGGACATTCTTGATCAACTCCATTTACTTCGTATTTTGATACGGCTGAATACCGCTGATTTCCAAAAGCCTGAACACTATACCACAGACCCAAGCATCAACCAAGAGAATTCTTGGAGGTTTGGCGATCAAGCAGCAAGGATACCACTCAATAATGAAATTGATACGGGAATAGCGGTTTTGCATAAGAAAAAAATCCAGATACTTCGACAAACTAAGGACTTTTGGATGTTCGGTGCGTAAGGGTTCCCCGGGCGTTCATTCTCGTGCCATCAGCTATACTGGTTAACTGGTCATTCGTCATTGGGCGCCCGCTCATGTGGCAAAGCGTCTATGAAAGGATAGATAAATGGGTAACGAAATCGCAGGAGACCTTATCGTTTCTGAAGATGTCATTGCGGATGTTGCTGGTCACGCAGCATTGGAATGCTATGGCGTTGTGGGTATGGCGGCGCCGAATGCCGCAGATGGACTGGCGAAAATCCTTCCTCAGTCTCGCCTTCGCAGGGGCATCGTTGTTTCCTCCGACGAAGAGGGCACTACGGTAAGCCTCTACGTTATCTTAGAGCACGGTGTGAACATCAATGTGGTGTCCACTAATCTTGCCGAGCAGGTAACGTTTGCTCTGAAGGAATTTGTTCGCACGCCTCTTAAGGGCGTTGAAGTTCACGTTCAGGGAATCAAAGTTCGCTAGGACGCACTGCTTAGGTGTATAGGTCATTCGAGGAGTACAACTTAACTATGAGTAATTACACATCTAACGACATCATCAATGCCATTGCTGCAGCAGCGAAGGCATTGGAAGCTCGTAAGGATGAGATTAATCGCCTGAACGTTTTCCCCGTTCCCGATGGCGATACGGGCACCAACATGTCCCTTACTTTGGCTATGGTTGTTGATAACCTGGCAAAACTCCCAATTGGCGCTTCTAGCGAAGATCGCCGTCGCGCTATCACCACAGGCGCTCTTATGGGCGCACGAGGCAATTCGGGCGTTATTACCTCTCAGATCATGCGCGGCTTGTGCGAAGGCATTGCCGACCATGAGGAGTTCGATATTGTTGCAGTAGACGATGCTTTCTCGCGCGCGGTAGAAGTTGCTTTCAACGCGGTCCGCAAGCCGGTGGAGGGTACAATCCTTACCGTTCTGCGCGACACCGCAACTGCCGCCCATAAGGCTCGTAAGAAGAAGATGGAGCTCGACGAGGGTTTGCAGTTCATCGTGGGCGAGTCCTATGCTTCCGTTCAGCGTACGCCTGAACTTCTTCCTGTGTTGAAGGAAAACGGTGTAGTTGACGCTGGCGGCTTCGGCATTGCTATTTTCTTTGATTCGTTTGTTGCTTCCCTTACCGGTCGCGCTGAAGCTATGGTGGACGAGCTTGCTTTTGCCCGTACTGCTGCTCCGAAGGTTGAAATCGAGCAGATCAACGACTGGGAGGGCTCGAAATACAAGTACTGTAACGAGTTCCTGGTTAATTCCGAAACGCTTGACCCTGAAGAAGCGCTCGACTTCCTGCAGACTATGGGCGATTGCGAGCTGTGCGTAGGAAGCACGCCGAAGTTCAAAGTTCATGTTCATTCAAATACCCCCGATAAGGTCCTTGCGTACTTCTTGGAGCGCGGTGAGATCTTTGAGGTATTCATTCACAACATGAAGCTGCAGAGCGAGGAGCGTACTGAGAAGCTTGAAGCAGAGCAGGAAGCAGCCCATAAAGCTATCGGCTTTGTTGCGGTAGCTGCTGGTTCCGGCAATGCGGCTATCTTGGAAAGCCTTGGCGTTGACTACGTGGTATCTGGTGGGCAGACCATGAATCCGTCCACTAAGGAACTGTTGGATGCGGTAAATGAGGTAAACGCTGATTCGGTAATTATTCTTCCCAACAATAGCAATATCATCATGGCTTCTCAGTCGTGTGCTCAGGTTTCGGAAAAGCCTTGTGCTGTTGTAACAACCAAGAGCGTCCCCGAGGCTTTCTCTGCTTTGTTTGCCTTCGATGAAGATGTAACGCTTGAAGAAAACGTTGAGGCAATGACCGAAGCCTGTGAAGACGTGAAGACGGGTGAAATCACTCGCGCCATCAAGGATTCGAAGGATGTTCACGGCAACCCCATTCATGATGGAGACGTTATCGGCATTGCTGATGGCGATCTTGAAGTGGTTTCCGACTCTATCGAAGATGCCACGATACGTGTGCTTGAAGCCATGGATGCCGAAGATGCTGATACGCTCACTATTCTTGCTGGCGAAGATTATTCCGATGAGGAGTTCGAGGCGCTTTTGGCTCGCATCGAGGAAGAATTCGAGGATCTTGAGATCGACTCTCACCGCGGTGAGCAGCCGCTGTATCCTATCGTTCTTTCTGTTGAATAACGCACCAATTAGGAACGGCATACGTGTCGGGTAATAGAAAAAGTGATTCCCTGAAGGCGGTTCGCGGGGCAAGCCCCGACCGCCTTCATGCTACCTTGGCGCTAGACGCTCCTGTTTCTTCCGTGAAGCAGGTGAGTCCTGCGCGCGCGCAGGCGCTTGCTTGTGCGATGGGCATTGGCACTGTCCGCGATCTTCTGCAATGCTATCCCTTGCGTTATGTAGACATGTCGAAAGTGGTTACTGCGCAAAGTGCGCAAATTGGAGCACAATGCACACTTGCGGCTCAAGTTTACGAAGTCAAGATCAAGCGAATCCGTCCAAAGCTGACGCTCACCGAGGTGTCGCTTGTTGATGATACGGGCTTGGTAATCGCTTCCTGCTTCAACCAGCCTTGGCTTTCTGAGAAGATCGTAAAAGGGGATTCGGTTGTTGTTTCGGGCAAGGTTGAATTTTCCTACGGCTATAAGCGAATGACCAATCCGCTTATTGAAAAGCACGAACCTGGGGAAGAAGTCCAAGGCAAGATTTTGCCTATCCATCCTGCAACTTCGAAAATCTCACGTGCAATGATGAAGAGGATCGTGGGAAATGCACTGCAGCAAGTGCAGGGCGCTTACGATCCCTTGCCTCTAAAGTTCCGCCGAAAGTATCGTCTCTATTCACGTTTCGAAGCTTTTCGCGGGATCCATAGTCCTCTGTCGCTTGAAGATTCCATCCAGGCTCGCCGACGCCTCCGGTATGAAGAGCTCTTTTACCTTGAGCTGGAATTAGTGGATCGTGAGCGAAAGCGCGCGCTACAGCATGCTCCATTTCGGCAGGTTCTTTCTGATGGGGATATGAATCGAGTCAAGGCTTGTTTGCCCTTTAGCCTCACTGAAGATCAGGAAGCTGCAGTGGGGGATATCCTTGCAAAAATGGCCGAGGGGTATCCAATGAACCACCTCCTGCTGGGCGATGTCGGTACGGGTAAAACCGTAGTTGCCGCGTTTGCGCTGGTGTGCGCTGCTCTTAGTGGCCATCAAGCTATGCTTATGGGTCCTACTGAGGTTCTGGTTTCTCAGTACGGTATTTCGTTGGGGCCTATTCTTGATGCTTGCAACGTGCCTTGGTCAACCCTCATGGGGCAAACCCCACGTGAAGAAAAGGAAGCAGTTATTGCCCAGTTTGCCTGTGGGGATATCAAGATTCTGTTCGGCACTCATGCTTTGTTACAAGATAACGTTGTTGCACATGATTGCTCGCTTGTGTGCATTGACGAACAGCAACGTTTTGGCGTTGAGCAACGCCAGACATTGATTGCTAAGGCTCCAGGTGCCGATATCCTTTCCATGACAGCAACCCCCATTCCTCGATCGCTTGCGTTGGCTCGTTATGGCGGTCTTTCGCTCTCCTATCTCCATCGCCCTCCGGCTAAACAAGGGGGGCGCATCACGAAGGTTTGCCACTTCTCAGAGGAGGGGATAGCCTACGACGCCTTGCGTGCTGCTCTTTCTCGTGGCGAGCAGGCATATGTTATTTGTCCTTTGATTGGTCTTCAGTTGCCTACGGATAAATCTACTGCACGGGATGAAGATGATGATGCCCCCATCGAATACGCGGCAATCGAATGGGGTCTTGAGCATGACGCGATAGGCGACACGTTATCGGCTGCTACTAAGCACGCTGAGATACTGCGTTCCCAGGTAGCACCTCAGGCTTCCGTTGCTCTACTTCACGGAAAGATGGCACCTCGCGAAAAGAACGAGGTGATGAGTCGGTTCCGCGATGGGGATATTGATGTGTTGGTGTCCACTACCGTTGTAGAAGTTGGCGTTGATGTTCCCAATGCTACGGTTATGATCATCGAAGATGCGGATCGGTTTGGTTTGGCTCAGCTCCATCAGCTTCGCGGCCGTGTTGGCCGTGGCGCTTTACCAGGACAGGTTTTTCTGGTGTCTCGCTCACGTGCGCCCGAGGCGCTTGAGCGTTTGAGCGCCATGGAGAAAACCGAAGATGGATTCGCTCTTTCCGAAATGGATCTTTCCTTGCGTCGCGAGGGTGATATCTTCGGAGATCGGCAACACGGTGCTTCGCCGTTGAAACTAGTCAACGTTGTGCGAGATAAAGCGGTTATCGAGGCTGCGTACCGTGATGCGCGAAGTATTTTCCAGGCCGATGCTCTTACAGATGATGAACGGGCAATTATTATGCAGGAACTGCAGACCATACAGGAGATGAGGAACCGATGAGAATCATTGCCGGCGAATTTCGCGGTCGCCCCTTGAAATCGCTGAAAGGTGACGCGACTCGCCCCACAACCGATCGTGTTCGTGAAGCACTTATGAGCTCGCTCGTTAGCGCTCGAGGCACTTTGGAAGGCGCTCGGGTTCTAGATGCATTCGCAGGCTCGGGTGCATTGGGTCTGGAAACGCTAAGCCGTGGTGCCGCCCATGTTATGTTCTGCGAGCAGGGCAAAGAAGCGGCTCGAGTCGTGGAAGGCAACATATCATCATTGAAGCTTTCGCGGGGTCGTTACACGTTGCGTCGTGGTGACACGTTTACCCTTCCTCAAGTTAAGGGACTGGCCTTTGACCTGGTTTTTCTTGACCCTCCTTACGCATTCGAAGCCGAAAAGGTACTTGGCTTGGTACGTGATCTTGATAAGGCTGGTCGTATTGCCTGTGGCGCTTTGGTTGTTTATGAGTATGCCAAAAAAGACAAAGCCGCTGTTGAGCAGGCATGCGATGCGCTAGAATACACGGTGGTCTCTGTGAAGAACTACGGAGACACATCGCTGGTAACCCTCAGGAAGGATGCATAATGAAGCGAGCGGTTGTACCGGGAACATTTGATCCCATTACCGCAGGTCATTTCGATGTTATATCGCGTGCTGCACAGATCTTCGACGAAGTGGTGGTTGCTGTTGCCAAATCGGCAAAGAAAAGCCCCATCTTTGATTTGGAAACCCGAGTAGGATTAGTGGAAGAGGCAGTTGCAGACCTTCCCAACGTGCGTGTAATCAGCTTCGAGGGCCTGCTTGTTGATTGCGTTCATCAGCTTGATGCCCATGTTGTGGTTAAGGGTTTGCGCGCCATTACCGATTTCGAATATGAGTTCCAGATGACCGCTTTGAATTATGAGCTGAGCCACGATCTGGAAACATTCTTTATCATGTCCCCTCCGAAGTTTATGTATCTTTCCTCTTCAATTATTCGTGAGATGGCTTCTATGGGTGGCAGCGTAGCGGGCTTTGTTCCTCCCTGCGTGGAAACAGCACTTCGCGAGTATTTCGCTGATGCTTATCAGAAAGAGGAAGGTGAATAGCGGATTACGCTAGGCGCCCTCGATGTGGCGTTTTTTCGTATATTGCTGCTTTTTGATACACTATCGACAAAGTGACGTAAACTAATTAGTTGCAATAATGTCGTTGTATGCTGTTTTGCGTGCGCGATTTCGGAAGGATGTATATGGACGAAACAGGAGTATTGAATCTCATCGAAGAGCTCTCCATGCTCATCGAGGATTCTAAGCCGGCGCCTTTTGGTAAAGGCGGGCTTAGGCAGGTTGATGCTCAGGCTGCATTTGAGATCTTGGACGAGATTCGCGACACGTTCCCTAGCGAGTTCGCTCAGGCTCGTCAGGTTATTCGTGAGCGTCAGGCTCTTCTCGACGAGGCGGAAGCTCAGGCAAGCCGTCTGATTGAGGATGCTCGCAGCCAGGCTATTACCATTGCCAGCGAACAGGAAATCGTTCGCATTTCTCAGCAGCAGGCAGACACCATCTTGGCGGAAGCACGTGAGCTCGAGCGCGAAACCCGCGCTGGTGCTGAAGATTTTGCTGACGAGGTATTCAGCCATGTAGAGCAAAGCCTTGATACGGCGCTGAACAGCGTTCGCCGTTGTCGCGATCGTCTCAATGCCAATTCCATCAATTCGGGACGCTAATGGAATCTCCGCACATAGAGGTTCCTGCTCAGCTCTTCGCTCCTGCGGAGAGCTTGTCTTTTGCAGGCACGTATAATCTTCCCGAACTTGTTCAAGGTGTTGATACCTATACTTTTGAACACCCACTTACTTGGGAAGTAACTGTTTCCAATACCGGTGGTGCTCTATTGGTTACTGGAATTGTTACGGCGGATGCAGTAACAAGCTGCGTTCGATGCCTTGAGCCTGCAGAGTACCGCTTGGAAGGCGAGGTTGAAGGGTATTACCTTATCCCCGATTCCGATGTAGAGCTTACCGAAGAGGAAAAAGAAGAATATGAGCTTCTAGGAGAAGATCACATCATTGATCTCTCTCCTTTGCTCGTAGCGGCGCTTTCCCTTGAGCTTCCCCATACCCCTTTGTGCGATGATGAGTGCAAAGGTTTGTGTGCTGGGTGCGGCGCCAACCTCAACGTTGAAGAGTGCACGTGCGAAAAAACGGAAGAGGAGGAAGATGAATTCCATCCAAATCCGTTTTCTGTACTGCGCAATATTAAGTTCGAAGAATAGATTTTGTAATTCAAAGGGTTTATCTCTTGATTCGAACAAGTTCCTTTGCTAGGATACTTTTTCGCGTAATTAGAATCTTCAGGTTTACCTGTAGCATAGAAGGAGTTTAATCATGGCAGTGCCAAAGCGTAAGACCGGTCGTGCTCGTACCCACGCACGCAGGAGCGAAAACGATAAGATCGCTTCGCCTTCCCGTTCTGTGTGCCCCCAGTGCGGTGAAGTAAAACTTCCCCATCGTGTATGCCCCAATTGTGGCTTCTATCGCGATCGCGAGGTTATCCAGACCGCTTAATGCACGCCATTAACGTGTAAGGGAATCCCCCGGATACGTCCGGGGGATTTTTGTATGGGCTGGTTTTAGTTTTAGCTCCGCATCAGCAATGCATGCTGATTGCACGACAGCAAGGAGATGTTATGGCGCAACGAGTGGTTATCGCTGTTGACGTATTGGGTGGCGATATCGGGCCTTCAGTTGTTCTTCCCGGAATCGAGAAAGCGCTTCAGGCTGATTCTAAACTGGAAGTAATTGCCTGTGGACCTGCTGAAGTGGTAGAGCCATTTGCAGAAAAGCACGATCGTGTTCGTGCGCAGGTGACCACCGAGGAAATCGCCATGGATGAACATCCTGCTAATGCGGTGCGTAAAAAGAAAGATTCCAGCCTAGTTGTTGGCAATCGTCTTGTTAAGGAGGGTCAGGCTCAAGGATTCTTCTCAGCGGGATCTACCGGGGCGTGTCTCGCCGCTGCTACTTTGGTGGTGGGCCGTATTAAGGGCGTTTCCCGTCCTGCCTTGTGCACTGTTATCCCATCGCCTGTTAAGCCCGTGGTAATGTGCGATGTTGGCGCTAATGCCGATTGCAAGCCAGCCTATTTGGTGCAGTTTGCGCAAATGGCAACTACCTATGCCCGTCAGGTTATTGGCATCCCTGAACCCAAGGTTGCTCTTTTGAATATTGGGTCAGAAGACACCAAGGGTTCAAAAATGGCTCAGGAAACCTTCGAATTGCTTAAGAGTGAGGTTCCTGAATTTGCCGGGAATGGCGAAGGATCCGATATTCTTGCCGGTAAATTCGACGTGTTCGTCACGGACGGCTTTACCGGCAACGTGTGCCTGAAGACCATTGAAGGCGTCACTAAGATTTTGTTTGGCGAAATCAAGAAAGTGATGATGGCCAACCTCGCTACGAAGCTTGGCGCCGCCGCCATGAAGGGCGGTCTTTCCAATTTAAAGGAAAGCACTTCCGCCGACACTTACGGCGGAGCTCCCATCCTTGGCGTTAAAGGCGCTTGTCTGGTAGGTCATGGTTCCTCGAACGAAACAGCGATCATGAATGGTGTTTTAACTGCTGCTCGTGCGGTACGTTTGGATGTTTCGGGGATAATCGAGCGAACCGTAAATCAGACAAAGCAGGCCGAGTAAAATAACAAACATCTTAGAGTTTTAACGTAAGAAGCGAATGACGAAACGTGCAAGAGCAATCTGAACATACTGAGAAGCTTAATAAGGCTGAAAAGATCCTAGGACACGAGTTCTCGGATCGCTCGTTGCTTTTAACTGCTCTTACGCATCCTTCGGCGGCGGAGGGTCATTCTATCAGCGATTCGTATGAGCGTCTTGAATTCTTGGGTGACAGCATTTTGGGAGCTATCGTTTCATACGAGGCCTATCATGCTTACCCGAACCTCGATGAAGGCGGCCTTACCCGCATCAAGGTTTCTCTTGTTTCTGGCGCTTCGTTATCCGAGGTAGGCAAAGAACTCGGCTTGGCTGGCTGTATCTTTTTTGGCTCATCTGAGCGTGGTACTGGTCGTCGTGGTTTGCATTCTGCGTTGGAAAATGTTTATGAGTCGCTTGTTGCTTCGCTCTTCTTAGATGGCGGCATTAATGCTGCAGCTTCTTTCGTAAAGCGTACTCTTATCGTTCGCATGAGCGAAGATATGGCGAAGGAACCTGAAAACCCCAAGAGCGTTCTTCAGGAGCGTTTGCAGGAGGATGGCATTACCCCAACGTATCGCTTGGTTGAAACACAGGGGCCGCCCCATGACCGAACTTTCGTAACCCAGGTATTTGTAGGCGTAAAATCTATTGCAAAGGGTGTTGGGCGCACGAAAAAGGAATCTGAAAGCCAGGCAGCAAAGTCTGCTTTAGAGATCCTTGGTTCTTTCTTTGAGGGCAAAGATTCCACCGACAAAAAGCGTAGGGCAGAAGCTAAAGCTGCCATTAAAGCCGCCAAGGCCGAGGAAAAGGCTCGTAGGCAGGCTGAGCAGAAGGCTCGCAAGAAGAAGCAGCAGTAAAGGGGCTTTAGGTGTATCTCAAATCGCTGACGTTGAAGGGCTTTAAGTCTTTCGCTGATCGAACGGTTATGAGATTCGAACCGGGCGTTGCTGCTGTGGTGGGCCCTAACGGATCTGGCAAATCGAACATCTCCGACGCCGTGCTATGGGTTCTTGGCGAACGTAACGCTAAGAATTTGCGTGGCCAATCTATGGAAGATGTCATTTTTGCTGGTTCTTCTGCCCGTAAGCCTGTTTCCGTGGCGGAAGTTGAGCTGCTGCTCGATAACACCGACGGCACGCTTCCCGTTGATTTTGCTGAGGTTTCCATTGGGCGCCGTATGTATCGCAGTGGAGAAAGCGAATACCTCATTAATGGTAATGTGGTTCGCCGTATGGATGTTCTTGATATCCTTCACGACTCTGGTATGGGTACGGGCACCAATTCCATTATCTCCCAAGGCAATTTGGACTCTGTTCTTTCATCCCGTCCAGAAGATCGCCGTGCTCTCATCGAAGAAGCTGCTGGCATTCTGAAGCATAAAGAGCGCAAAGCGAAAAGCGAGCGTAAGCTTGCTCAGATGGACGCTCATCTTGCCCGCGTTAATGACATTACTGCTGAAGTTGAGCGTCAGCTCAAGCCTCTTGAGCGCAAGGCCAAGAAAGCTCGCTTGCATAAGGATCTTTCTTTTGAGCTTGCCAATTTGAAACTTGCTCTTGCTGTTGACGATCTGCGCGTCCTGCAGCAGAAGTGGGATGCTGTTCTTGCGTCAGAAAAAGAACTCGAAGCGTCCCAGCAAACATTCAAGAAAGAACTAGAAGCATCTGAGCATGCACTTGACGGTCTCCAGCGTCAGCTTCATGAGCGCAGCAATCAGGAGAACAGCCTGAACGAGCGCTATCGTCGCTCTCAGGCTTCATTTGAGCGCCTGAATTCTACCGCGATGCTCCTAAGGGAGAAACGCAGTGGTTATCTTCAGGAAATCGAGCGACTTACTCGCTTTCTTGAAGAGGCTCGCGTGCGTCGTGGTGCCGCTGAGCATGAGCTTGCCGAAGCCCAGGAGGCAGCTGAAAAGGCTAAAGAGGAATCGGTGAGGGCCGAAAAGCTTCGTGGCGATTTGGAGATTTCATATACCCAACGGGTCAACAAACGAAACGATCTACGTAAGAAGATCGATACCTTGATGTCTGAGCAGCGCGCGTTGGTCCACCGTCAGGAAACTGCTAAGGCAACTCAGCAGGCACTGCGTGAAAACCTTTCAGAGCGTCGTG
>FR884586.1:29632-29810 GCA_000436075.1 Eggerthella sp. CAG:209
TGACGCCCATGTTGCTGATGCTGCCGAGCGCCTTTCGCTTGCTAAAGAGCAATCTGAAACACTAGAAACTCAGGCCAGTAAGCTTGAGGGCGATCTTGCGCGCGCTCGCAAAGAAGAGGCTTCAACGCGTGAAAGGCTCAATGCGCTCGTTGTTGCGCGCGATGCTGTTCGCCGCACT
>FR884587.1:0-11517 GCA_000436075.1 Eggerthella sp. CAG:209
TTCAGTTACCTCGTAGGTAAAGGTGCGCTTATGACCAGGAGCATCCTTCACCATATCGGACGTAAACTCAATCTGACCAAAGTCGAACGATACCGAATCGCCATCCTTCGAATTGGGCGACTTCACCGTTGCGGAAGACACTTCGTTACCATCGCGCTTAGGCATCGGCGCGCCGTCACGCGCGGTGATGGTGAAATCGAAGGAATCGTTTTCGATCCAGTCGCGGCCCTGCAGGATCTTGCTCAGATGAGCAGTTGCCGTATCGAACGAAACATTCTGAGCGCGGTACTTATTGGCGAAAGAGACCACGTTGGTTTCCTGGCCGTCGACCTTGGTGGTTGTCGTCAGCTGGCCGTTGCCGTCGTCGGCAACATCGATGGTCACAACATGGTTTGCCCCGTCGTAGTACAGGCCTGTAGCCTCAACGTACCAAAGCCCTGTTGCCTGGTCCTGAACTGCTCCTTCGGGAATTACTTCCTTAACCGTGAACTCGAAGTGCTTGCCGCTATCGGCCTGGGTAAAGGTGTGTCCCGCGATCTTTGTCATCACATCGGCAATGCCCTCGGCGCGATCATTCGGGTTGGTGAACTGCTTGTCGCTGTCAGCAAGAAGTGCCGCAGAAGCATCGTCTTTGCCTTCAATAACGAAGTTGAATTCTCCAGCCTTCATGTCGCGACCGGTCAAGGTCTTTTCAACCTGAATGCCGTTATAGGTGCTGCTCGTAGCGTACTTGTTGGCAAACGCCACTGCCACTGCACCATTGGGGTAGGTTACCTCGGCCTTGAGCGAGCCGGTATGGTCGTCGGTCACCGTTACCTTCACCGTCTTGGTGCTGCGATCGAACTGCATGCCGTTTCCGTCGGCAGCAGGAACCGCTTCGCCATTCCACTTCGCCTCGTTCACGTTAAAGGTGTATTCGCCCGGCTTTTTGAAGGTGATCTCGCCAAACTGGAAGCCCTTCACTTCATCGGCCTTGGCACCCGATACAGTAGCCGCACCGGGCAGCGTCACAGTGCCCGCCGTTACCGCATTCTGCGTAGTTTCGTCTGCAGCGGAAAGCTCAAATCCGAAGGTTTCGCCGTCCGCCATGTCGCGGCCCGTCAAAGTCTTGGTGCCGTCAATTGTTGCCGTTGCAGGCTTGGGGTCATAGCTGTTTGTGAATTGGAAGGAAGCTCCCTGAACGGGAACGCCATTTTTCAGGTACTGAGCACTCAGCACCAACGCCTTATTGTCGTTCTTGAGGGTTACGTTGACGGTCCAAATTGTCGGGTCGTACGTTACGCCTGCAGAATTAAAGTTCGGGTCTTTAAGGGCATCCTCCACGGAGCGCCAATTGCTGCCATCCCAGACCACTTCCATGATCTTGTAGGTGAACGTCTTTTCAGTCTGCCCCTGGCCCAGGTTGCTGTAAGTATATGTTGCCTGAGGGAATGTAATGGTACCGTTCGCGTCCACGGAAACTACCGCACCGCGGTAGGTTATACCGTTATGTACGCCCGAAATCTCCTGATCGTTATCAAATTTGGGCAAGGGCGCAGCTGGATCATTCGTGCAAGCAATTACATGGAACATACCCTGCTCAAGGGGACGCGCATCAGTCGAATCGGTATACTTCTTCTCTCCAACGGGCGCCCACTTAACCTCCTGGGTGTCGTATTCGTTAACGAAAGACGCAGAGGGCACCGTCGTTGGCGGTTCTACCTTGTCGCCATCGTCGGAAAGCAACTTCTTCATTTCAGAATTTACCGTCAAATTGCCGGTATGGCCTTCGTCAGTAACCGTTACCGTAACCTCATACAATGCCTCCGACGCGCTTACGCCAGGATTCAATACGCTGAGTGCTTCCGATTCACGAATCTCATAGGTATACACGCCCGGCTTGGTATACGTAATGTCGCTAAAGTTAAACGGAACCGGAGTACCAGCCGGAGTTCCGTCAGGCTGGGTCACCTCAACGGTTGCTCTACCGCCGATGGCCCCTTCAGGCATAGGAACATCGACGGAGCCTTCGGGTGCTTCCAGAAGGAACGTGAATTTATCAGTACTGTTCCAGCTGCGGCCCGTAAGCACCTTTTCGCCCTTAAGAACCTGCGCTCCTTCAAGCTTGCCCGATGCGCTATAGGTATTCACCACTTTCGCATTTACCGTTTGACCAGCTACAATAGCGCCCGTAAGGTCTGTTCCGGTTTGGGTGAATCCATCACGATCGGATTCGGTAACCGTGTAGCTCCAGCCGCCAGCAAGGCCATACACATACAGCGTTTCGCCTGCCTTCAGGTTGTGGCTTGCCTTGCCCTCTTCGTCGAACTTCAGGGTAAACGCGTCGCCCTGCTGCTCGCCGTTGGCGTTCTTCACCACAGCGCTAAAGCTCTTGTTTGCGCCATCTGGCATCGCAACGGTAAACTCGAATGAGTCGTCTGCGAAATCGTTAGCACTGTACCCGTCGGGCACCTTAAGCTCTTTCGTTACCGCCAAAGTACCGGGAAGGTCAACGGAAAGCTTGCCGTTGTTGCCCAAGTAGGCCCCAACCTGGCCTGCACCAACCCATTTCGGGTTCAGCACGTCATTGGCGGTTCCCGTGGCGTTGTCGTCTTTCGCTTTGTACAGGTTGTTGAGGTAGGTCAGTCGAGCAGTGCCGGCCTTGAAGTAGGCACCTTGGTTGTTCACCCCGATGGAGCCCTCGATAGCCTCGGCATCAGCGCCGTCAAAGCTTATGACCTTTTCCTTCTCCTCCACGGTACCGCTACCCGCATCCGTCATTTCGTAGTGCGAGTACTTGTACCAATAGGTATTACCCGCAACCACCTGGTGGGCGCGCTGAGTGCACGCTTCATCAGTATAGATAGGCGTGTCGCTGGTGAAGTAATAGTAGATGTTGTCGCTTGAGGGCTCGAAGTTCGCAATGGTGTTGCCCAGGTAGCCCTGTTTCCAGTCGTTGCTGTAGAACGAAGCCTTGCCTTCCTGGGAGTTCGCCTGCAGGTACTCCGACATGGCGGCATCGGGGTTTGCCAACAGGCTTTCCACCCCAGGCTTCAGGCTTGACGTGTACACAACATTAATCGGCTTGGTGTCCGAAATCGTCATGGTCATAGACTTTTGGTCCACGTTGTAGCTACGCAGGGGGATCAGCGCTGCCGGCACCTTCACCTGAACCTTGTCGCCGACGGCAAGGTCGTCAGACTTGGTTACCGTGATCACCACGTTGCCCAAGTTTACGCTCTTGTCGCCCATGGCTACCGTGCCGTCGAAGGTGTACGTATCCACATTACCTGCAGTGGTTTTCGTGGGATTTTCGAAAGTCTGCCCGTTCAGCGCAATGGCCTTGAAGCTATCAACCTGCATATAGGCGCCCAACGCGTCATCGAAGGTAATGTAGCCGCTCGTATGCTCAGCGCCCTCAGTGGCGTTCGTCGGGTAGCCCGACCCCTTAACTATCTCGGAAGAAATGTCATCGAATACCTTTTTCAGCTCATCAGCGTTCGTGGCAGACTTGTAGAAGTCGGAACCATCGGGACGCGTACCCAGGTTCCAATCCCAGCCTCCCCAGAATCCGCTGTTCTGGGTATAGGCGGCTTCAGGGTAGTTGCTGGAAACCGCATGCATGAATTTGTTTTCGTTGCTTGCTCCCGAAGGATCAGCAGAGGGATCTGCACCGCTGAAAATGCCAACGGTATACACGGTGGCTTTTTTATCCTTCATGGCTTTCGCTGCGGATACCGCGCTGCTGGCAACCTCCGACTCGAATCCGCTAGAAGAAGTAGGCGAACCGTCGGTGAAGAAGATAACGATCTTCTTGGCATCTTCGCGGTTAGAAGTTTGGCTATCGGCAAGCTGCAAGCCGTAGTCGGCACGCGTGGAACCGGCGGGGTTGATGGAGTTAATGGTGTTCCTGAATGCGGCCGCATCCGTGCAAGGGGACATGGCCTTCATAACCTGGCTGTAGTTATATTCGTATCCGCCTCTATAGTACGTGTCGTTGCCTACAGCAGCAGATTTATCGCCCGAAAACTTCACGATGGAAACCTGATGCTGCTTTGATGAATCGGAGATGCCCTGGTTCTGCTCGGCAATATGGTTCACGAAGTTATTTGCCGCCTTCTTCAATGCGTCAATGCGCTTCGTATTGTCATTGCGATTCATGGGATCATCCATCGACCCCGAAGCATCCAGCACCAGCACAATGTCGAGCGGCGTGGTGGACGTGGATGACACGTTAGACGTGGACGAAAGAGCAGAAAGCGCCGTTACGAACGCTGAATCCCCGCGATTAATGACGCTTCCGCTGCTCGTGGTAATTGTGTCGGTTGATACGGTTTTGTCCGTCCATATTCGACCGATGTTTGCGGTGTTAGGCGTTTCGCCGCCAAGGATCACCGCCCAATCGTCCATGGAAGACGGATCTGCCACGGAAGCCGCCCCCCCCCGCATGGAACGGCCGTTGCCCTCATCATCTGCAAAGGCGAAGCTGCCGCCCAAGCATATAAGAGCAAGCGCTAAGGCCATTGCCAGTAATGGTCGTATTCGCTTCATCTTCGATCCCCAATCTTGCTTTCGTTTGCTAGCGAATGCTTCTCCCGATGCTGCCGAGTTTTTCAACACCAGGGGATATCTGCGTACCGTCCAACCCACTTTTGTCGTGCGAAGAAGGGCACTTCAACTGAATTATCGCAGATAATAGGTATGTTCGTAACGTTCGTATATACGAACCCCTCTCTCTTTATAACAGGGAAAATGGTGCATTCGCCAAAGGAATTGGGCTACGTGCCATATTTTTTGAATTAAAGACCAATTCACGCTATAAATGGAAAATAAAGAAAGGTGCCGGATCCCACTAAAAAGAGCCGCCGGAAGCCCGACAGCCCTAAAGCATTCATTATTAGAAGTGGCCTGAAGCCGAAAATGGGAATCTGGTACCTGGCCCTATTTTTCCACTCGCTTGTCCATGAAACTTTGCGTAAGGTAGCCCGCAATGAAAATGGAGCATACGGTTGGCACCACGAAGAACAGATACGGGATATAGCAAACAGCGGTAAGGACAAGCGTTCCTATCACGCCCGCGCCCAAAGGCGCCATGCCCTCGAGCAGGCGGCGCCCCAATACGTAGCCGGCAAACGGGATAGAGAACATCCACAGCACCGCAATGAAGATGAATATCAGCGCAGAAATGGGGGCCGTAACAAGCGGGAACAGCAGGAAGAATCCCAACAGGGGCAGCACGAAAAACGCCACAAAGCCCAACATGAAGATGCGCGAAAGCTTCGTTTCCGTAAGCTTGACGGCGCTTTCCATTGCGCCCTTAATCAAGAAGAAGAACAGCAGCACCAGCAAAGCATGTGCCATGCACGAAAACAGCAGCGGCCCAATCACGGAAAACGAGCTCTGTTCCGATCCTTCAGAAACAGTAGAAACCAAGGCATCATCAACATAGCTTACGTTAGGAACGTTGGCGCCTTCCTCGATGGTAACCTGCGCGTTATTCGGCACCCGCAGCGTGCCGCCCACCGTAGTGCCTCGCGAAACGTTAACCATACCCGCCGAAACGTTAACATCACCTGCATAGGATCCGGCAAGGTTAACCGTTCCCGCGGCAAAAGCTGTACCCTGATAGGTTCCCGATACGCTCACATTCGAACCAGCAGCATACACACCGCACGCAGAAACGTCGGATGCGATAGACACATTCTGGCCCGCAATGGTGATGTTGTTCCCCACCGTCGTCGAAGAAACGTTGACGGCCTGGCCTGCCGCACGCAAGCTACCGTGAATAGTAGAAGAAGCCACATTGAGCGTACCGCCAGCCAGCAAAGCGCTGCCGCCGGTTCCGCCGCCTACTTCAAGGCCCCGAGCGTTAAGCGTGTCCCCCACCCAATATAGGTCGCGCCCAACAGTAAGGTTCAGCGCATCGCGCTCCATAAGGAAGGCATTGCCCGTATAGGAGTCAACGTAGCTTGTGCTTTCCGCCGTTCCCTTGTCGAAAGCCGAATTGGCTGCAAATGCCATGGCGGGCATGCAAAGCACTAAGGCAAACGCGGCAACAACAACCAGCAGCTTTTTTCGCATGGCAAAAAACACTATCCTTCGGTGGTAACCGTTACTTCGTCGATCGCAATGGACTTCAGGTACTCCTTGTCCAGGATGCAGCCGAGGCCGACGGGGTTCTTGGGCGCATTCAGCACCAATTCGCCGTGCTCAAGCTCCAACGGAGGAAGGGCGGTATCGTGGGCAAAATATGCCGAATAATCCGAAACATCGGGCGGCAAATCCATGCCTGGCAAGGTTGCGAAAGCCGCGTGCATGCGCTTCGAAACGCCCGTGTCGAACATGCCGCCCATCCAAACCGTTTTGCCAAGGCTGCGCATCCAGTGGTAGAAGTCGAGCGTGGGCTGAATGCCGCCGAACTTCGCAATCTTCAAGGCATAGCAACGAAGGTTGTCCAACCCCATGGCTGCTTCCATATCGCTTGCGGTTACCACCGATTCGTCCAGGCACACCATGGTTTTCAGTTCATCCTGCAGCAGCGAAAGGCGCACAAATAGATTGCGCTCGCCACTGCTGGGAACGTAGCTCGGATTGTAAGGTTCCTCGATGCATGCAGGGTTCAATGCGTCGAGCTTATACAGCACGTTCAGGTGCGATTCGTCGAACGACTGGTTGGCGTCGAGCATCAGCGTCAGGTCGGAATGGTCGGCGCGCACAGCAGCCACGCATTCGAGTGCGGTTTCCGGCTCGATCTTCATCTTCACACGGGTGTACCCCTGGGCTACCAGGCTGTCTACCGCCGCACGCACTTCTTCAACAGGGGCAATGCCCACCACGGCACCGCCCAGAATCTTCTCGGCGTTCGAGCCGCCGATCATCTTCGAAAGCGGTTGACCGATGATCTTGCCGTACAAGTCCCAGATGGCAGGTTCCACCGCAGCTTTCGCCATGGGATACTTCGCCAAACCGGGGAACGTGGCAAGGGAAGCGGAAACCTCGCTGGGATGCAGGTAGCGCTCGCCCAGCACCACAGGGGCAATGGAGTCGCGCACTACGGCGTAGTCTTCGCCGATGGTTTCAGGCAGATACCAATTGGTGGCAAACGAAACGCACTCGGAAATACCTGTGCGCCCAGCCCAGTCTTCCACTTCCACGAAGAACGATTCGCGGAAATCGACGTTGCCCTTGGCCGTCTTCACGGGATGGGAAAAGGGCTGCTTCACGCGATACAGGGTAAGCGACTTGATGTCGATGCGCTTATCGTAGCGCTGCTTCAGCGCACGTCGGTCCACCTTGCCGGCGATGGTGCGCGGGAATTCGTCCATCACCAAAATATGTTTGGGGTGATGAAGCTTCGACATGCAACCATTCAGGTAATCGTGCACCATATGGGCGTATTCCTGCGGGCACGTTGCCGGACGAATGAAGCTCTGAGCAGGGTCGATTCCAAACTCTTCTTGGTCGCGGGCGATGGCTTCGGCAGAATAGTCGGCCTCGATGAACGCCACAGGGCGATACCCCCAGGTTTCATCGGCGGTGCCGAACACATAGGCATCCTTCACGCCGGGAATGCCCAGCAGAACATCCTGAACTTCGGCCGGGTAGATGTTTTCGCCGCCTGAAATAATGAGGTCTTCGGTGCGCGCGTACACACGCAAAAGACCGTTACGGTCGATAGATGCTCTGTCACCGGTAACGAAATAGCCATCGGCGCTCATGGCCTTGCGAGCATTCAGGTAACCCTCGAAGATGCCAGGGCCCGCAACGTGCAGCTGGCCAATGCCATCGGCATCGGGGCTTACGACGCGAGCATCGTAGCCGGGCAGAAGCTCCAGCCCGCCATCGAAACCGCGGATTACTGGAGCCGCGGCAATGAAGCTGGAAGTTTCCGTCATGCCGTAGCTGGAGTACAAGTTTGCTTTTGCGCGCAAAGCCATGCGCAGCGTCTTTTCGTTCAGCGCCGCACCGCCCAAAAGAATGCATGCGTACTGCCCGATAACCCTGTCGCGATCGTTTTCCAGCAAATCGGCCAGAATCTTATCCACTACAGAAATATGCGTAACGCGGAAACTCAGCACGTCATTCAGCACGCGCACGGGGTTGTAGCGCTCGTACACGATGAACGAGCCACCGCTCAGAAGAGAGCGCACCATGATTTGGAAGCCGCCAATGTGGCACATGGGCAGCACCATCTGCCACACACCATAGCTCTCCAACGCCAAAGCGCGATTTGCCGCGGTGGCGGCACCGGTGATGCAATCCCACGGCAAAAGCGTGGCCTTCGGGGTTCCCGAAGAACCCGATGTGAACATGACAATGCCCGCCTCTTGACCATCCCACGCCTGTTCGCATTCGCGGGCGAACGCTTCGAACTGCGTGGCATGAGGCACAGAGCCTTCCGGCAAAGCGGCAAAATCGGCAAGGCCGTAGCCTGTCGCATCGATCATCAGGCGCTCAACCGCAGACTGCTCCAATACGTCGATGCCGGCTTCGCCCGTGGCGTTTTCCAGCTCCACGATGCGCAGCTTGCGCTCTTCGTAGGAAAGACGCGGATTCAGCAGCGCCAACGTGAAGCCGCCGTACGCCGCCGCCAAGGAAAGAATCACAATTTCGGCACCGTTGTACAGATTGCACGCAAGCGTGGTGCCACGACCGTAACCGCGCTTGGCAAGCTGCTGAGCCAAAGCCGCAGCAGCAAAGCGGGCGCGGCGATAGCTAAACGTTACCGAGCGCGCATCCTTCTGCACGCAGAAAAACATCTGACCGGCCTTGCGGTAGGCCATTTCCGCCAATTGGGCAATCATTGCCGTCACATCCTTTATCAGGGAATTTCAGATCAGGGGAATTTCGGGAACTTGTCGAAGTCGGGCTTGCGCTTTTCCTTGAAGGCGTCACGGCCTTCCTTCGCTTCGTCAGACGTGTAGTACAGAAGCGTGGCGTCGCCTGCAAGCTGCTGCAAACCGGCATAGCCGTCGGTAGCAGCATTGAACGATGCCTTCAGGAAACGCAGGGCCGTAGGCGAAAGCTGAAGCATTTCCCTAGCCCAGGAAACGCACTCGGCTTCCAGCTCGTCGAAGGGAACAACCTTGTTCACCAGGCCCATATCCAGAGCCTCCGCTGCCGTGTACAGGCGGCAAAGGTACCAAATCTCGCGAGCCTTCTTCTGGCCGACGATAGCAGCCAAATACGAGGCACCGTAGCCACCGTCGAAACTGCCAACGCGCGGGCCGGTCTGACCGAACTTAGCGGTTTCCGCCGCAATGGAAAGGTCGCACAGGATATGAAGAACATGGCCGCCGCCCACAGCGTAGCCGTTCACCATAGCGATAACAGGCTTGGGCACTACGCGGATAAGACGCTGCAGGTCAAGCACGTTCAGACGCGGAATGTTGTCCTCTCCTACATAGCCACCGTTGCCGCGCACCTTCTGGTCGCCGCCGGAGCAGAATGCCTGGTCTTCGTCCTTGCCGTCGTGGTTAGCGCCGGTAAGGATGATAACGCCCACTTCCTGGTCGTCACGCGCAAGGGAAAACGCGTCAAACAACTCGACGTTCGTCTTCGGAGTGAAAGCGTTGCGACGCTCGGGGCGATTGATGGTGATTTTGGCGATGCCATCGTACTTTTCGTAGATGATCTCGTCGTAATCTTTAACTTTTTCCCAAGGAAAATCGCTCATGGATGTCCTTCCTTATTGTTGATGCCCGGAACCTTCTGGGGCTGCACCCCTGGGTTCTATGCCGGACAAGAATTCCTGCACTACTGTACCGTAAAGAACGGGCGCCTCTAAGTGTACGTTGTGCCCCGTTCCAAACGAAGTCACATCGATGCCGTCGTGTTCCAAGCGATGCGCTACCGCTTCGCTGCCGCAGTCGTCGTAACCCCACAGGTACTTGACGGGCACCCAAGTATTTGCCACCACGGCGAACGCCTGTGAGGCATCGGGCATGGCGTGCTTTCCCGCGCCTTCCAGACACAACGCCATCGATTCAGCGTCGTTGGCCAAACGCTCGGGGCGAAGCTCTTCATCGAGCCCCGTTTCACGCTGCGATTCGAAAAGCGGCAGCGTCTCCCAGTACTCTACGAATTCTTCGATGCCGTTATTGCGCAACCGTTGCGCCCAGCCAGCGTTGCGCTCTTCTGCGACAGCGCGCTGCTCATTGCCCTCAGGCCCAAAATTGCAGCTTTCCAGAATCAGCGAATACAGCAGGTCTTTTTCAGAAGAGGCCAACCCCAGGGCAATGCGTCCACCCATGGAATAGCCTATAACGTGGGCGCGGCGCTTGGCGCCTTCATGCCCCATACACGCAACCTGCTCCAAGAACGATTCCACCATACGCACCATGGCGTCGTAGCGATAAAGCTCAACGTTGCTTGGCTTACTGCTTCTGCCATGCCCCAGGAAATCAAGCGCGTATGCGCAGTGATTGCCTGAAAGGGCGGCGGCGATGATGCTCCAACTTAAGCCCGTCTGCATAAAGCCGTGGAGCAAAACAACAGGGATGTTTTCGGCCTTTCCCCACTGATATACGTGGACCTTCTGGCCTTCCCAGTCAAAGTCGAATTCGCGCGTAGGCGGCACCGTTTGTTCCTTGGAAGTTTTGCCCAGCATGCTCCACGCTGACGCCAGAGGCTCAACTTCAGGCGAGACGTGATGAGCGCCGCACGCGCATACTTCACCGTGACCATGTTCGTGGGAGCCGCAGCCAGCATCCCCTTCGTGGTGACCGCAGCCACAAGTGTGATTGTGCATCGGTTGCTCCCCTCAAGCACGTGCGCACATGCGCATTACCAATACTGATCGTAGCGCTCCCGCACTCCCGTCAGGGGCAAGGGAACTTCTATTAAGGATATACCCTGTTCACCCAAGAATCCGCTAAATGCCTGCTTGAATTCTGCCACCGTATGCACCGTAGCTGTGGGTACCCCAAAGGCACCCGCTGCGGCGGCAAAATCAACCTTCTGAGGCGTTAGGAACAACCTCTCGAAGTACGATTCGTCAGATTTTTGCGGCAGCATGTCGAAGATGGCACCGCCATTATTGTTCAAGAGCACGATAACGATGCTGGGCCTTGGCGAGCCTTGGCGTTCACGCAAAAGCATTTCCCCTTGCAGCGCCAGCGAATTCAGGTCGTGCAGCAAGGTCAAATCACCCGTGACCATAACGGTTTGCTTGAAGCTTTGCGCTGCGCCCAAAGCCGTGGAAACGGTTCCGTCGATGCCGTTAAGGCCGCGGTTTGCCAACACAGTAAGATGCTTCGCTTGGCTTACGTAGAAGGCATCGAGCGCGCGGACCGACATACTGTTTGCCGTGAACAGCAGGCTTTCTGCAGGAATTTCTTCCAGCATCGCACGCAGGTAAGAACCTTCAAACTGGCTATCGGCAGCGAAATCGGTTGCCAATATGCGTTCAGTTCGGGCGCGGTCGATAAGCCCCCACTCGTGAACATTCTGCGGCAGGGGGGCGTAGGCCATAGATTCTTCTGGGTCGGGAACGGTCCCCGCTTCAAGCAAAGCCACCACGAAATCGAGCGGGTTCGC
>FR884587.1:11538-12916 GCA_000436075.1 Eggerthella sp. CAG:209
CCGCCACAAACGTGGTGGTCTGCGAATTGAAGTCGCGCGTGGTCAGCGGATCCACCACGATCTGTGCGGCCTGGCAGGCTTCGATTGCCTGCGTTGCGCGCTTCGACACCGGATAGCGCCCAAAGCGAACCACCGCGTCGAAGGCGGGCATTTCATCCGATCCCATAATGCGATCGTATCCGCAGATAACGGCAGGGTGACCGTACGTGCGCAAGTGGGAAAGCGGGTCGGCAAGCAAAGGGGCATCGAAACGCTCAGCGAAAGCAAGGAGCGCCTGCGCTTCCCTGTCCCTGCGCGTGCTGTCTGCAACCGCTTCAGCGGAAAATGTTCCTTCGCCGGCAAGAACCACCACAGTATGGGAATCAAGGAAATCCACCAGCGAAGCCGCATCGCGGGAAGAAAGCTCGTGTTCCGTACGCACCAGGGCGGGAAGATCGTCGGCGGCGGCAACGCGACCCGCATCGAACAGATCGGGCATAGCAGTGTCGGGCACCAACGGCTCGTCGAACGGGAAATTCACGTGCACGGGGGCCGAGGCATGAGTCCCCGGAGCTGCGGCAATAACTGTTTCACGTGCAACCTGGCGCACATGGGCAACGTACTTGGAGCTATCGCTCGGCTCGGGCATGGCGAAGAAGCGGCGCACATGGTCGGAGAACGCCTTGTTCTGATCGCACGTTTGCGGAGCGCCAAGCCCCTGCAGACGCGCCGGCCTATCCCCCGAAAGCACAATAAGGGGCACGCGGGAAATCTCCGCTTCCATCACCGCAGGATAGTAGTTGGCCAGCGCCGTACCCGATGTGCAGATAACGCACACGGCACGCCCCGTTGCCTTGGCAATGCCCAAAGCAAAAAAGGCGGCACCGCGCTCGTCGATATCCAAGTACAAGTTGAACGCCGATCCGAATCGCGCATGAGCCTCATGGGCAACCATCGAAAGCGGGGTGGAACGCGAGCCGGGGCTTACCACCACATCGCGCACACCAGCGCGCATCAGCTCATCGAAGAACGCACCCACATAGATGCCCAACGCACGCTTCTTTTGCGCAATGGCAAGCTCGGGCGCATCGATTGCCTGGTCCTCTTCGTCAACCTGCAAATCCGCTTCCTTTTCCGCCATGGCCTATTCGTCCCCTTCGTCCTCGGGTGCTTCAAACGCACTCAAGATGGTTTTCAGCTTCAGATCGATCTCGTTGAATTCCGCAGCAGCATCACTGCCTTCCACAATGCCGCACCCAGCATAGAGCCAACCACGCTCACCGTCGAAAACACCCGATCGGATAGCCACGGAAAATTCCCCATCGCCATCGGCGTTCACATAGCCCACCGCGCCACCGAAAAAGCCGCGATTGTAGCCCTCGGCTTCACGCAGCGTCAT
>FR884587.1:12923-13201 GCA_000436075.1 Eggerthella sp. CAG:209
CAGCGTCATCAGCGCTTCGCCCACCGGGGTACCAGAAAGCGCCGGGGTGGGATGCAGCTGGCTAGCAAGGCCCATAAGCGTGGTGCCCTCCATAACCTGCGCCGCTGCGGGCGTATGCAGGTGCTGCACGTGCTTCAGCACCTTGATCTGCGGTGTTGTGGGAATATCAACGTTATAGCAGTTGCGGGCGAACACTTCGCGCATGAATTTCACTACGTACTCATGCTCGCGACGGTTCTTTTCGCTGCCGAGCAGTTCGTCCGCCAAGGCCTTCTGCT
>FR884587.1:13241-23193 GCA_000436075.1 Eggerthella sp. CAG:209
GCGGGCACGTGCCAGCAAGGCACATGCTTTCCACGCGTGTCCCCTTCTTGCGCAGCAGCAGCTCGGGCGTGCAGCCGCAGAAGAACACATCGCCGTAACGATACAGGAACACCGTGCCGCGGGCGCTGCCGTCGATCAGGTTCACCAGCACATCCTTCGACGAAAACGGCTGGTCGGCCGTAAGCTCAATACGGCGCGAAGGCACGAGTTTCTCAATCTTTCCCGACGCAATGCGGCCAAGTCCCATGTCCATGATGCGTTGCCACTCGTCAAACGAGTCGCGCTGCAACGAATATGCCATGGTGCGATGGGTGCGGGGTTTTGCTTCCTCGGCATGGCGCACGAAGCGATCAACCCTGCCCTGATACACGGGTCCCAAGCTGTTCACCTGCAAGAACGACCCCTGCTCGTTTTGGATAAGCACCAATTCGGGCAGCATCAAGCGCAAACGCGGGAAGGCCGTCATCATGTCATCGGCAGGCTTGGGGTTTTCGGCATCAAAGCGATTGAACGAAAAGAACACCGGCGCGAACCCTGCGTCCTGTCTTACCACATCGGCTTCGCCCAGCGTTGCCAAGGCAATGCAACGACCCAGGCCCAAATAGCGTATGGGGCGTTCTTTGTCGTAGTACACAAACTGATCGGTAAAGCCCTTCTGAAGCACGCAGAAAGCGTCAACGATATCGGTGTTCAGCGCCACCGTGCGCGAATAGAGTTTAGTCATGGGAGGCTTCACCTACGTGCAACATCTTGGCCTGATCCCACAGTTGCTGCATTTCATCCATATCCAGTTCTTCGATGCGCTTGCCCTGACCCCATGCAGCGCCTTCCATAAAGGCCCAACGCTCACGGAACTTGCGGCACGTGGCACGCAGGGCCGTTTCGGCATCGATGCCTTCTTTGCGCGCCACGTTCACCAGGGAAAACAGCACATCGCCAAACTCCAGCTCCTTCGCCTGAGCGTCATCGGAGCGGCATGCTTGCTTGAATTCGGCAATTTCTTCTTCCACCTTGGCCCACACGTCTTCGACGGTGTCCCACTCGAACCCGGCTGCAACCGCCTTACGGGAAATCTTGTAGGCTTGGAGCAGCGCTGGGAAGCTAGCGGGCACGCTGTCCAGCAACCCCTCGGGCTCTTCGGCCTGGGCATCGGCGGCGCTCTTTTCGGCGAGCTTCACGTTGTCCCAAATGGAAAGCACGTCTTCGGCAGAGCCCGCAGCTGCTTCACCAAACACATGCGGATGGCGGCGAATCATCTTCGCATTCACATCACGGCACACATCCGCCACGGTAAATTCGCCCGCATCGGCGGCGATCTGGCTTTGTAGAACCACCTGCAAAAGAACATCGCCCAGCTCTTCACGAAGATGCGTCGTGTCGTGCTGTTCGATAGCATCGACAGCCTCGTACGCCTCTTCGATCATGTTGCGGGTGATGGATTCATGGGTTTGCTCGCGGTCCCACGGGCAGCCGTTCGGAGCGCGCAGGGCAGCTATGGTATCAACGAAAGCAGCGAACGTTTCACCTGCCAATGGCGCACACGAGGTGCCTTGCTGCGTTTCCCCTGCGCTCGTCTGACAGTTTTCGCTCACTGAGCTTCGCCTCCTGTTTAGATTTTGTACATGAACTGGAATACGTCTTCGCGCTGAACAATTACCTGAACGCCCAGCTCTTCGCCTTCCTTGGTGAGTGCTTCCTGAACTTCGTTGAAGCCAGCGGTGTCGGTATCGAGACGAACCAACATGGTCATGCTGAAGATGTTATCCAGAATGGTCTGGTTGATGTCGTCGATGCTTGCGCCCTTTTCTGCCAGGACACCGGAAATGCCAGCTACGATACCGGCGCGGTCTTTACCCAAAACCGAGATAACACAACGCATGAAAGATTCCTTTCGCTTTGCTTCCGCTCCTTGCGAAAGCTTCGGCCTACCTGCGGGAACTTAGCGTCCCATCAAAAGCGACAGCGCCTCTGCGCGCGTCGCAGCATCTTCCTTGAATATACCACGCATGGCATTGGTGACCGTTTTCGCACCGGGCTTCTTAACGCCGCGCATGCTCATGCACAGATGCTCCGCTTCCATAACCACGGCAACGCCGCGGGGGTTCAGCTGCTCTACCAAAGTATCGGCAACCTGCGAGGTAAGGCGCTCCTGCACCTGAGGACGGCGGGCATACACCTCAACCAGGCGAGCCAGCTTGGAAATACCACAGATCTTGCCCGATTCGGAAGGCAGATATGCGATATGGGCCTTGCCGAAGAACGGTACCAGGTGGTGCTCGCACATGGAGAAGAACGGGATGTCGTGAACGATCACCATTTCATCGTGGTGTTCGTCGAAAAGCGTTTCAAAATGAACGGCTGGGTCTTGATGCAGACCAGCAAAGCACTCTTCGTACATACGGGCCACGCGAGACGGGGTTTCAAGCAGCCCCTCGCGATTCGGGTCTTCGCCAACGCCCTCCAAAATCAGGCGCACGCCCTGCTCGATCTTTGCCAAATCCATATCGTTACTTGCCATCATTGCCTTCCAGCCAATAGAAAATGTATCGAACTATTGTAGCGCGTCTACCCGATTATGCGCTACAGCGAAGAGCCATGCCTCATATTGGCACGAGCATGACGGCCCCGCTCGAAATCGATTCGCGGAGAGGGAACCGCCCGCAGCACTCGGACCCGCATCGCCATACCGGAGCAGGCCCGCCCCATCGCGCCACAGCAGGTTCGCCCCGCACGCCGCATCGGGCCCATCTCGCTTATAGCGCCAGCCTTAAGCTGCCCCTGGGGCCCAGAAACAAAAATCGGCCCAGACTGCAACTTTTTTGCGATTAGCAATTGTTCCAAACTCTCCAATCGCGAATCGCGGCATAAAAACGCAGGCAATTGGCCGTGCTGCGGCCTATTACCACCCAGCGGCGACGAAAAAAGAGCCCCTAATCGCAAAAAAGTGCAAAAATGCCGAGATTTTTGTTTTTGCGACGGGCGAAGCTGCCGCAACGGGCCGAGGCGCCGTAACGGGCTGAACGCAACAGGCCAAACCTACAGATCCAATTCCACCGAAACGGGACAATGGTCTGACCCCATGATCTCGGAATAAATGTTGGCCATCTGCACCTTTTCACGCAGCGCTTCGCTCACCAGGAAATAGTCGATGCGCCACCCTGCGTTATTGGCGCGGGCATGGAAACGGTAGCTCCACCAGGAATAGGCGCCTTCGGTTGCGGGGTTTAAGTAGCGGAACGTGTCGATGAAGCCCGCATCCAAAAGGCAGGTAAACTTGGCGCGCTCTTCATCGGAAAAGCCAGGGTTGCCGCGATTGGAGCGCGGGTTCTTCAAGTCGATTTCCTGATGAGCCACATTGAAGTCGCCGCACATTACCACAGGCTTTGCGTTTCCCGTCTGACCATTGGGAAGCACGCCTTCCTCCAGGCCTTTGCAGATATCGCGGAACCTATCATCCCAGGCCATGCGGTGGTCAAGCCGCGCAAGTTCGCTTTGGGCATTGGGCGTGTACACGTTTACGAGCCAGTACTGTTCGAATTCACAGATCACCACGCGGCCCTCGGTGTCCAGCTCTGGCACGCCTACCTCATGAATTACCCGCAGCGGCTCCTCCTTGCAGAACACCGCCGTACCGGAATAGCCTTTGCGCTCGGCATAGCTCCAAAACTGATGGTACCCAGGAAGATCCATCTCAATCTGGCCTTCTTGCAGCTTTGTTTCCTGGAGCGCAAACACATCGGCATCAAGCTCATGGAAGGCGTCCATGAACCCCTTCTTCATAACAGCGCGCAAACCGTTAACGTTCCAGGAAACCAATCGCATAAATGCACCTTTCAATCAAAGTGGCAAAAGAGGTTAACCCCCTTTTGCCACTCCTAGCGAATCTGAATAGGAAAAGGGGCAAAACCCCTTTTCCGTCAAAGCTATTTCTTCTTCCTGTTTGCCTTCTTCTGGGCTTGGCGCACAGCCTTGTCGTATCCCTGCTCGCGCAGAGGACGCAACTGATTGGTGTCGATGCGCATTCCCATGAAGAAGAAGAGCCAAGAAGCAATCATCAGGCCAATTGAAATGAACGGCTGCTGAGGAATGAGCAGCGAAAGCACGATGGCGACGATCATGCCCACGAAGCCAACGCCCGAATAAACCATGCGCTTTCGGTTCAGGCGCTTGAACTCGGCCGTATCGGGAACGAAGCGGTTAACTTCCTTGTTGCGCTCGCGGCGGGCCTCACGGTCAGCGCGCTTAACCTTCTTGTTGTGCTTCTCGATTTCCTTCTGCTCTTCCTTGGAAAGCGAGGGGGCTTCTTTAGCCTTAGCCGAAGACTGAGCAGCCTGGGTCTTCTTGGGAGCTTTCGCGGGGGCCGGATCCTGTTTCTTGGAGCCGCCGAACAACCCCTTCTTCTCGGGCTTGGACGATGTGGTACGCACCGATGACGCAGCCTTCGAAACCGGCTTGGCAGAAGCTGCGCTCTTACGGGTAGCGCCATGTTTCTGGTCGCTGGTGTATCGCTCGTTCATGGGGTTTCGCTGAGACATCCCTTGATTCTCCTTGTTGTGTTTTCGTCGGGGCCTACTGGGCTACAAACGTCTTGCCCGTGATTTTCTCGTAAGCCTGAATGTACTTTTCGCTGGTCTTCTTGATGATGTCTTCGGGCAGGCGCGGCGGGTTGCCAGTGCGGTCCCAGTTGGCATTGAGCCAATTGCGCACGAACTGCTTGTCGAAGCTGGGCTGTTCTTCGCCAACCTTATAGGTGTCGGCTGCCCAGAAACGGGAAGAGTCGGGGGTCAGAACCTCGTCGCCCAAGATGATCTTGCCGTCGTATACACCGAACTCGAACTTGGTGTCGGCGATGATAATGCCGCATTCCTTCGCGTGGCTTGCAGCCGTTTCGTACACCTTGATGGTCAGGTCGCGAATGGCAGCAGCATCTTCGGCCCCGATAAGCTTTTCGCACTGCTCGAAGCTGATGTTCTCGTCGTGGTCGCCAATCTCGGCCTTCGTGGAAGGAGTGAAGATGGTTTCAGGCAGCTTGGAGGAATTTACCAGGCCTTCGGGGAGCTGAATGCCACATACAGCGCCCGTCTTCTGATAGTCCTTCAAACCAGAACCGGTAAGGTAGCCGCGTACAATGCACTCGACGGGGAACATGTTGGCCTTCTTTACCAGCATAAAGCGGCCAGCAAGCTTATCGGCATAAGGCTTGAACTGCTCGGGAAGGTCGGCAACATCGGCTGAGATAAGATGGTTGTCCACCACATCGGACAGAAGGTCGAACCAGAAGCAAGAAAGCTGCGTGAGCACCTGGCCCTTATAGGGGATTTCGTCTTCCAGAATATAGTCGAAAGCAGAAATACGATCGGATGCGACCAACAGCAGCTTGTCGCCCAAATCGTACAGATCGCGCACCTTTCCCTGTGCATCGGGTTTGATGTCGATTACAGACATGACCGTCCTTCCGTCTGAGTTTGTTGACAGAACTCTATTATGGAACATCTTGCGCAGCAACGCATGAAAAAGAAGCAGTACTTGCGCCGATTCACAACTACTGCGATTAATGCCTGGGTGCGAAACGCACAAAAGCCCCCGCAAATACCCAGTCTCAGAAGCGCAATCGCTTAGCCAAGACCCGCCCAACTTGGCATGACCCCTTTGTTGTTGCAACAATCCGCACAATCACTCAGGCAAGGCAGGCCAAAAAAGATGGCCACGATCCAAGCCCAAGGCCGAAAAAGAAAGGCGCCCGTACAGGCGCCTTCCATAGCTAGTTCGTTCCAAAGCGAGGACGGTTGCCCTTCTTCTTTTCGGATTCACTGGTGTACAAGGGCACGTAGACGGTAAAGCATGCCCCTTCGTTAGGGCGGCCCTCAACGCGCACCCAGCCATTGTGCTGGTCCACGATTTCCTTGACCACAGAAAGGCCAACGCCCAAACCTCCCGTTGCGCGAGCGCGACCCGAATCGGCGCGCCAGAAACGTTGGAAGACCATCTTCGCTTCTTCTGGGGTAAGGCCAATGCCCGTGTCGCGAACGCTGATCTGCCCCATCAGCTCGCCCTTGCGAGCCGTAATGGTAATGGTGCCGCCTTCTGGGGTATAGCGAACGGCATTGGAAATCAGGTTCGCCGTAGCCTGGCGAAGCAGGTCGGCATCGCCATACACGTACACGTGCGGATCGTACTCGAATTCCAGGTTCAGCCCCTCTTCGTTGATGTATGCCTGATGCGTTGCCACAACCGCCGACAGCATTTCGGTAAGATCGACCTTCTGACGCTCGATGGGCTTGGTGCGGCTTTCCAAGCGTGAGAGTTTCAGCAGCGCATCAACCAAACGGGAAAGACGGCGCACCTCGGAATTCAGCGTTTCCAGACGTTCGGCATCGGGCTCAAACACGCCATCGATCATCGCCTCAACGGTAGATTGGATGGCCATAAGCGGTGTGCGTAGCTCATGGGCAACGTCGGTTACCAACCTGCGTTCAAGCTTGCGGTTCTGCTCCACGGAATCTGCCATAGCGTCGAACATATTACCCAGGCGGGCAATTTCGTCGGTACCCTTCATGCCGGTACGCGCCGAATAATCGCCCTCTTTCAGCGCCTTAGCCGTATTCGTAATGCGACGAATGGGGGCGACAAGCGCACGAGAGAACAGCACTCCCACCACAATAGAAATAGCCATCGCAATGAACGCAGCGAAAATCATGGCCTGGTACGATTTTTCACGGAATTCGGCATCGGTCTGGGTTAACAGCGTATCGGAGCCGTGTACCCGCACGAACACGGTGCCAACCTGATTGCCGTCGACATTGATGGCCGCCTTAGCCACATTGCCGCTCGATTCCTTCATGGCCGCCGCGCCCAAAGCCTTGTCGGTGGAGTCGTCGTACACGATGGCGCCATTTTCATCGCGCACCTGCACGTTAATGGAATCGTACAGAATGCTCGCCGACGATGCAGCATTCAGGGCTCCGCTGTACCAATCGCCACGGGAAGCCTTGTAGCCCTGGGCGATAGAATCGGCGGTGGAATCGGCAACGCGCTGCACATTTTCGCGCGTATAGGTTTGGAAGTGCTGCTCCCATACAAAGGAAAGCACCGCAATGGAAGAAAGTACCGTGATAAGGGAAACGGCCAGCATTACCAGCACGATGCGCTTATTGAACGAAAGGTTCAACCCCTTCTTCTTTCCCGAGTTTCCATCTGGCTCCTCGCTATTCGCTTGGGTCCAGGTGGCATCGGTTGAATTTGCAGCCATCAGCAACTCCTTTCTGTGGCGGCCCCAATAAAAAAGCGCGCCCCGCCCGAAGGCAGAACGCGCTGCAGGTTCAAAGGAAATTAGTTGGCCTTCGTGGGATCCTCAAAACGGTATCCTACGCCATGCACGGTATGAAGCCACTTCGGATTACGCGGATTGTCGCCAATCTTGGCGCGGAGGTTCTTCACATGGGAGTCGATGGTGCGCTCGTAGCCCTCGAAGTCGTAGCCCAGAACCTTTTCAACCAATTCCATGCGCGAGTACACACGACCAGGGTAGCGGCACAGCGTGGTGAGCAGCTTGAATTCGCTGGCGGTAAGGTCAACCTCTTCGCCGCTTACGAGGATCTTATGACCCGAAATGTCGATAGTGAGCTCGCCGAACTCCAGCACTTCGCGCTGAGGCTCAGACTCGGAATGCACGCGGCGCAAAAGGGCGCGTACGCGAGCAACCAATTCGCGAGGGCTGAAGGGCTTGATAAGGTAGTCGTCTGCACCCAGTTCGAGGCCGATAATGCGGTCTTCCACTTCACCTTTGGCGGTGAGCATGATGATGGGCGTGTCGGAGTTGTCGCGGATAACGCGACATACACGCTCACCGGGAACACGAGGGAGCATCAAGTCGAGCACAACCAGATCGAAGTGATGCTTGGAAAATTCTTCCAAAGCCTCCTGACCGTCACCCACGGCAGTTACCCAATAGTTCTCGCGTTCGAGATATGCCGCCACCGCATCGCGGATGGCCTTTTCGTCTTCCACGAGAAGGATACGACGAGTGCTTTCGTTCATTGAAGAAGTCATCAATGCCTCCTGACAGGTATCGAAAAGCCCGTACGGGCTTTATCTGCACATGCAGCACAGTCAAATTGCAAACAAAACGACTGCGGGCTCTGGGGCCAACCGGCACGATGCGCTGTTGCGCATAATGCACTAGAGGCACCAAGGCGCCATTTGCAATTATTGTATCAATTGCCAGAACAGGAGCCATAAGCGGACACCCAAATGTCACAATACCCCTCAGCAATACCCGTCCAACCGTTGCGCGGGAAAGCACCACATCAGGAGAATACGTGCCCACTAAACGCAGTCAAAATATCCCCGGCAAAGCCCCTCGCCCCTCTCGCAATTCGCACAACCGCAACGCAGGGGTTCGCGGAGGCAGCACGCGAGGCGCTCATTCCGCCCGCAAAGCAGCTCCACAGGGCTTTTCCACCTCTGCGCCCAGAAGCCGCTCGGCGTTCGAGCCGCCTACGAAAACGAAGGGCAAAGGCGGATTCTCCAACGCTTCCACCCATGGCTTCGGCCCCGCATTCAGCCAAGTGGCCAGCGGCGTTTCCGCAAAGAAACCGGGCCCCGAAGTGCTGCTTACGCGCAGGAACCTGCTTATTGGAGCGGGCGCCATCGCAGGCGTTGCCGCTTTGGGCGGCGGACTTTCGCTTGCCACCAACGCGCTAGAGGGCAAGAAGGAAGCCACCGTGGAAAGCATCAGCGTCCCTGAAGATGCGGTGAATGCCCTTTCGGACTATAGCCAAGCAGACTACACACAGCACGTGAAGGCTGCTGGAAGTTACAAACTTGCGTACGGAACCCTGGTATGGGCCGACAACGACACCGTTGCTGCCTGCCTGGTGCCCGGCGAATCGGCAAGCCCGTTAAACACGGTAAGCCTGCTGTACCTTTCCAACGGCAAAACCGCTTCGGCGCTTTCCGCTGCTCAAGGCGCCGACGAAGGGTTCGAAATCGTCGATGTGCGCTGCAGCGAAAACGGCCTTGTTTGGACGGAATCAAGCGCCTACGAATCTGCTTGGCGCGTATACACCGCAAAGCTTTCCAACGGCAGCGTCACTTCCATCACCCAGGTTGACCAGGGCGATGGCAATTGGCTTATTCCTTCTATTGCCGCCGTGGGCGAAACCGCCTTCTGGCAGGTATGCCCCAACACCTCGGGAGAATCCGCCGCCGAACGAAGCGCCCTCAAAAGCGCACGCTTCGGCTCTGGCGATGTGGCTGTTCCCTACACTTCAAAAAAGCCCTTCGCCACGCGCGTAACCGCTGCCGACGATGGCGTGGTAATTACGCCGCGTGCCGAGGCTCAGGGCACCTACTACCAGCTCACCAAGATTTCAGCCAAAGACAATTCCACCGTCGACCAAATGACGCTCCCTTCTTCCATGACGCCCGATTTGGCAAGCTACGGCCGCAGCGGTTTTTCGTTTGGGTTCAGCAGCATCTACAACTTCGGTGGCGGCATTGCCAACTTGGGCACCTACACGCCGCGTTCGGCAGCGAGCGCCTACCACTACAACGACCTGCAATGGTTCCGTTTCTCGCGCTCGCCCATCACCGCTCCCTGTTGGTCGGGCGAATGGTTTGTGGTGAAATCCACCACCGCCCTGTGCGGCGTTAACTTTGGCAGCAAGAGCTACTTTGCCATCGACACGCCAAGCGGCTGCGACACCTACGGCGAGCACCTGGTTTCCACAGGCACCCGCTCTTCGTTCGTGGGCCTCTCGCAAATCACCGACGACAACGACAGCGGCAACAACCACGCCCTCGTGCGCGTCTTCACCCCCATCAAGGGCAGCATCGACAACGCATTTTAGGCGTCCATGGCGATGCGGCGCCGCGTTGATATCCCACAGCCTGCCCCGGTAACCCGTTACAAAAACAAAAATCTCGGCATTTTTGCAACTTTTTTGCGATT
>FR884588.1 GCA_000436075.1 Eggerthella sp. CAG:209
ACCGTTGTTATGCAGCTCGGTATTCCTGTTGGCGTTGGCGCTCTTACCTTCTACGTTGAGAAGGTTAACCGCAAGACCATCCTGATCGTAACCTACGTTCTGATCGCAATCATCGGTCCTGTATGGGCTTCCCTGCCGACCGACAACACTGCGCTCATCATGTTCGTTGGCTTCCTGCTCTGCGTCTGCACCTTCACCAACTCCGTTACTACCGCAGCTATCTACCTGTCCGAGCCTTTCCCGACGGCTTGCCGTATCCGCGGCGCTGGTGTTGCTAACGCCTTCGGTCGTCTGGGTGGTATCTTCAGCCCCATGTGGATCGCATTCTTCATGGGCACCTCGCTCGGCACCACCGGCGTATTCATCATCAACGCTTGCCTGGCTATCTTCATGGCAATCTGGCTGGCTATCTTCGGTGTTGAGACTCGTGGCCGTACGCTCGAGGACATCACCAAGGGTCTGCTCGACGACTAGTCGTTAAAGCTTCGATCCACCCATCGGGCACATAGCTACCCATGAACGGGACCTCCATAGGGGGTCCCGTTTTGTTATAGTGGGAAAGGTTCATTTGCGATGAAAACCAATAGTGAGGGTCTATAGGTTGGGTTTTCATTGCTGTAATGGAGGGAAACGCTGCATGAAGCTTGATCATCTACGTTATTTTGATCGTTTGGCCGATATGTTGAGTTATACCAACGCGGCTAAATCGCTCTACATTGCTCAGCCAACTCTTTCTGCTGCAATTAAGCGTATGGAGCAAGAAGTGGGACTCACGTTGTTTCGTCGTGCCGAAGGGGTGGCGTCGGGCGTTGAGCTTACTGAACAGGGCCGAATTTTCCACGAATACGTAGTTCAGGCGCTTGAGCGCTACGACACCGGTTTGAATTTGGCCCTTGAATCCCAGAACGAATCAGACAGCTTGTTGCGACTCGGGACGGTTTATTCCATGAAGGGCCGTTTTTGGTCTAAGGCCATCGATGATTTTATTAATCAGTGGGGGAGTTTGCCCCATTTCCATATGGAGCAGGCGTATTCTGCCGAGCTGGCAAAGCAGCTTAAAAGCCGTGGGATCGATGTCGCATTTGCCGCTATGACTCCTGAAGCTGCAGGGCTCAACCATGTTCATGTGTGGTCGCAATCGCTTGTGGCTTGCGTTAACGTTGAAAACCCTCTGGCGCAGCGAACCTCTATCACGTTAGATGAACTGAAGGACGAGCGTCTGCTCACTTATAGTGCGAAATCTTCGGTTTCGCCAAGCATCGATGAGCTGTTCGGCTCAAGGATGAAAGAATTCAATGTGGTTCGCAGCTTTGACGATGAGCTTTCGCTTTCGTCGTTCGTTTCTTCCCATTCGAACAATGTGGCGGTTATGGTGTACTCCATTCTGGTTAACGCCTTTGATGACGTGGTGTGCATTCCTATTACTGATGCACCTGCCGATTTCCATAAGATATATCTCATGAGCCGAAACGAGCCGCATTCCAAGATCGTCGGTGATTTTATTGACTTCATGAGTTCGTACGAGTTCCCAGACATTTTTGCAGAGTCGCGTAACGCGCTGTAGGCTTCCTTTGCGCTGTGTCTCCTATGACAGGAGTTTAATTGGGTGTATTGCGCGTGTCCGATTGGAGCGATTTGGCGTGTAATGACGTTTTTGCGGTTTGATGTCGTCACTGTCAGAACCCCTCATGTACGCGATTTTTGAGCAGTTTGTGGTGTCGCTAAGACCACCGCAAAGACCTTCCCAATGCAGGAGCGCGGCATAAGCTGCGCTCCTGTTGTTTTACTCTGCGAGTGCTAGCTGTAGAGCCATTCATTATTGTTCATGAACACGTTCATGAACTGCATAAATAGTTTTTCGTAATTGCTCCCGAATATGGGGGCTTTTTTGCTATTGGCTGAAATGAACCTGTTCAATAACAATGATCTTGTAGCAGGATTGGGCTGTTGACCTGCACTGAAATCAGGCTATGCCCTGAAGAGGGGTAGATGGTCAAGAGCCCACTTCGCTATCGAGGATCTATAGGGGGATTGATCTTCGAAGCCCTCTCGAAAACGAGAGGGGAGGGAAGCCCCAAATGGTAGGGGCATGAATAGAAAGAAGGTGGGTTATGAGTTCCGAAGCACAAACTTCCTATCACGGCATTGCTGCTCGTCTGGACCGCATCCCAATCACCGGCATGCACAGGAAAGTCCTGTGGCTGCTGGCAGGCATCACGTTCTGCGATTCGGTTGACATGGGTGTTGGTGGCCCGATTGGTGCAGTGCTCCAGTCAACCTACGATGCCGCTGGCAATCAGTGGATGACCTTGGAACAGTTCGCACTGTTCAACTCAATTACCATGATCGGCTATCTGGTTGGTGGCCTCATGGCAGGCGC
>FR884589.1:0-3163 GCA_000436075.1 Eggerthella sp. CAG:209
CTTGAAGCCGATGGCGGCGAGCGCTGCAGTGTCACCTAAGGTTTCTGCGGCGCTAACCAGGTATAGAAGTGCAACGGCAATAATTGCTCCAGGGTGAAACTCGGGTGCGAATGGCATAAGTTGGGGCATGCTAAACGCACCGATTCCCTCGAATGCCGAGAAATCAACCTTGCCCATGATGAGTGCCAAAATATAGCCCACGCACAGACCAAACAAAACCGAGAGTTGTTTTGCGTTCCCCTTCACCAATCCTTGAAAAACCAGACAGGAAATGAGGGAGACGAAGCCTAGTGCTAGGTTTTCCGGAGAGCCAAAATCAGGAGCGCCGGAACCTCCGCCAAAAGATTGCGCTCCAACCGATAGCAACGAAAAGCCGATGGACGTAACTACGACTGCAGAGACAATGGGTGTGATGAATTCGCCAGTATTTAGCGAATAAGCCCAAAACGCCCTCGAGCAAACCGCCAACGATAACGGCTCCGACCGCAGCGGGATAGCCATAATTGACGGCAATTCCGCATAGCACGGTCACGAAGGTGAAGCTCACACCCATGACGATGGGCATTCGGGCACCTATGCGCCAGATAGGGAATAACTGTATAAAAGTGCCGATGCCTGCAACAATCATTGCATTTTGAATAAGCATCGCGGTTGTTGCATCATCGAAGCCAGCAGCAGACGCAATGATTGCGATAGGTGCAAGGTTTGCGACAAACATGGCAAGCACATGCTGTAGGCCGTAGGGGAATGCGCGTGCTAAGGATATCTTGCCGTCGAAGTCTTCTAGTTCAGATTTGGGTTGCGAAGCGGTTAGAGGGGACGGGGAGGTTAGTGTGCTCATCGAAAAGTTATTTCGCCTGATTCGGGGTCCATTGCATCAACAATGGCAAGAGATTCAAGCTGATATCCGCGCTGACGAAGCTTCGCACCGCCTTCCTGGAAACCCTTTTCAATAGCAATGCCAATGCCCTCGATCGTCGCACCAGCGTCTTCACAAACTTCAATGAGTCCGTTCATGGCGCAGCCATTCGCCATGAAATCATCGATGAGCAGCAGGTGGTCTTCGGGTCCAACGAATTTCTTTGAAACTATGACATCGAAGATCTTGCCATGAGTGAAGCTCTGAACACGCGTGGCATATACCGTTCCGTCAAGATTGATGCTCTGAGCCTTCTTTGCAAATACCACAGGAACATTGAATACACGCGCTACGATTGCTGCGATGCCTATGCCGGAAGCTTCGATGGTGAGAATCTTGTTAATGGGCTTGGCATCGAAGGCACGCTTCCATTCCAAGGCCATTTCCTCAAACAAAGCCACATCCATCTGATGGTTGAGGAAAGAGTCAACTTTAAGGACATCACCGCTCTTAACGATGCCGTCGCGTTGGATTCGCTCTTCGAGCAGACGCATAGGGCGTCATCCTTTCTGGTGCCAGTGGAGACTGGCTTTGGGGTTGCGTATAAAGATGTCGTTAGTCTAACTCACTTTTCTTTTGTTCTGTGGCAAGGTGGGGTATTTTGCTGGGAGGATTGGCATTATTTTGTCTCTTTCGGGTAACGGGCCGAGTTCAAGCGCATTGCTTTGCTATAGTCCTTTTATATGGTTGAGCAACACTACACATCACAAGAAAAAGGCCACGAAAAGCCTTTACCTGCAGAAGCTGATTTCGCCGCTGCTCTTCGTCGAGCCGATGTATGCGACGGGTACCCCTCTGAACAGCCCGCTAAGCACATTAAGTCTTTGCGTGATTTTGGGGAGTTCCTGCTTGATTCGACGGTGGTGCGCTCATTTCGCGCCCAGCTTGCTCCAGGATATCTAAATCTCAGTTTCCTCCTTCTATTCTGGGTATTTGTTTCAGCTTCGGTTTTAGGGCTTGCCTTAGAAGATGTCTTCCATGTTCTGGTATATGGTGGCTACGAGAGTCGTGCTGGCTTTGTGTGGGGCCCGTTTTCTCCGATTTATGGCGTGGGGGCAGTGGCTCTGACCCTTTTTCTTAACAGGTTTTATTACACTCACGATCTGGTTATTTTTCTTGTTGCCATGGTGGTTGGCGCTTCCCTTGAGTATGGCGCCAGTTGGATGATGGAAACTTTCTGGCACGCCATTGCCTGGGATTACACGGGAACATTCGGCTCTATCAACGGTCGCACCAATTTCTTCTTTGGTGTCATGTGGGGTACGTTGGGATTATTCTGGGTTCGTTTTGTTCTGCCTATCATCAAGGGTGTTCAGAAGCGCTTTTCCAATAAGAGCAGTAAGGCTTTCAAGGTCATAAGCTGGCTTTTGGTGGTTTTTATCCTGGTTGATGCCGTTATGACTGTTTTGGTTTTGCATCGCGAAGGTCAGCGTACACAAGGCATTCCACCAGCAACCCAAATTGACGTGATGCTTGACGATGTTTTCCCCGATGAATGGCTTCAAGAGCGTTTCCACAACATGACGGTTTCCGCTGATGTGGGTAAGCAGGAACAGGATCAGGCCCAGTAGGTTGACGATCGAAAGACGACTTCTGCTCTCTCATTTGGAGCACGTCTACTCTTACCTTATAACGGCAGGTTCAGGGTTGGAGCGAAATGTAATAGGCTACGGAGGCATTCGTTATGACGAAGCAGGCTGAAAAGAAAACTAACGCAATGCGAGAGCTCGAGCGTGCGGGTCAGTCCTATGAAGCGCATTCGTTCGAGTGTCCTGAGGCGATTTCAGGCGTTGAGGTTGCTCGGGTCCTAAACGAAGACCCTGATTGTGTTTTCAAAACTCTCGTGACTGTCGGTAAGAGCGGGGAACATTATGTGTTCATGATCCCAGTTGCTATGGAACTAGATCTAAAAAAGGCTGCCGCTGCGGTTGGTGAAAAATCGGTCCATATGGTCAAATCAAAGGAGCTGCTTGCTCTTACAGGCTATGTGCACGGTGGGTGTTCGCCGTTGGGAATGAAGAGGCTTTTTACCACTATCGTTGATGAAACGGCGGCACTCTACGATCGCATTTATTTTTCTGGTGGAAGGATTGGTTGTCAGATAGAAACTAGTCTCGATTCGCTGAAGGCAGCTATTCCTGTTAAGGAAGCTGACATCACCGCATAACCATCTTATATTGACTGTGTTTTGTTCAGGGATATTCGAATTGGAATGAAGAGGCCCTGTGATTTCCCGTAGAAATC
>FR884589.1:3200-14379 GCA_000436075.1 Eggerthella sp. CAG:209
TCTTTGAATCGAGCTCGGTCTACAGATCGCGAGGGATTGTTGCCAATTCGGCTTCGGTGAACACTGGACCGTCAAGGCAGATGTATCGGCCTCCGATATTGCAACGACCGCATTTGCCCACGCCGCATTTCATTCGCGCTTCGAGTGTGGTGATGATATCTTCGGGCTTGTACCCAAGTTTTGTCAGCGATTCGCGGCAGGTACGGAATAGGCTCGGTCCCCCGCAAAGGGTTACAGCGGTGTTTTCGGTCGAAAGACCTTCGTTCGCGACGACCTGTTCAAGATAGGGTGCCGTGTAGGAAACGGGCCCAGTCCATGTTTCGTTACCGTGGTACAGGCTTACATGGACATGGGTATCGGGTTGGCTGGGCCAAATGTCGAACAACTCTTCTTTAAATACCAGGTCATCATAGGTGGATGCGCTATATACCAAATCGATGC
Source organism: Eggerthella sp. CAG:209 (assembly GCA_000436075.1). GTDB lineage: Bacteria > Actinomycetota > Coriobacteriia > Coriobacteriales > Eggerthellaceae > Anaerotardibacter. Next base: position 3,642 of record FR884589.1, read on the forward strand.
GCCCGTAGTCCTCTCGATGGCGCAAGCAATACTCCAAGAAGGAGCGTACTGGTGCCATGCCGATGCCGCCTGCGATGAAGAGCATGTTGCGACCGCAGGTGCTTTCGTAAGGGAACCAATTGCCGTACGGTCCGCGAAGCCCCACCGAATCGCCAACTCGGAGCTTGTGCATTTGCTCGGTAACTACGCCGACTTTCTTTACAGCCATCTCAACGTAGTCATCTCCTCGTGAGGTGATGCAAAACATGCATTCGCCAAATGGGGGTACGGAGAACATGCCTAGTTGCCCGGGTTTGCTGGCGAAAGGTGCATCTCCTTCTGGGGTTTTGAAAGTGAAGAGCTTTACGTCGTGGGTGAGTTCCTTGATGCCGGTAACCACAACGATGTTCGGAACAAGCGAAGATCCTTCGCAGATTCCCGCACATCCGTGTTCGACTATGATATCAGGCATGGTCTTATCCCTTCTGTGCGGGCTCTGCATTTACGCGGTCGATAATCGCGGTGATGTCCATGGATGCGGGGCAGTCGACCAGGCAACGCCCGCAGCCCACGCAGAGCGGTTTTCCGTATCGTTCTTCGAAGAAGCACAGCTTGTGCATGAAGCGCTGTCGTACACGATTTCGCTTTTGCTCGCGGGGGTTGTGATTGCCTGCCATGAGTGTGTAGTCCTTGAACATGCAGCTATCCCAGCAACGGAATCGGGCGTTTTCCTCCTTTTTTCGCGCTTGACTGAGATCGAAGCAGTGGCAAGTTGGGCATATGAATGTGCAGCTACCACAGGTGAGACAGGCTGTAGAGACCTCATCCCACAAAGGGCTATCGAACATTCCATGGAGCTTTTCGGCTACACCTTCCATGCTGACTTTGGTAGCGCATTCAATGGGCTGACGATCAACTTCTCCTTCTTCAAGGAAAGGCTTCCAGACATCTGCAAGCGCTTGGCCGCGTTCGGTTTGGACGCGAACCTCAAAGGCATCGTTGCCTTCGAGAAGCAGGATATCGGCTTCAGGAGCGGCGTTTGGGCTCTGACCCATTGAGTCACAGAAGCACGCATCGCTTGTGCGAGGGCATGCCATTGCGACCAAGGTTAGAGCGTTTCGCTTTGCTTGGTAAAATTCATCAATATAGCCCTTCGATAAAAAAACTTGGTCCATTCGTTCGATGGCGGCTGCATCGCATGGACGAACGCCAAAGACAACGAAGGGGCGGGGTGTTTCTAGGGCGCTTTCGATAAAGGTGCCGTCAGGACCTTTGCCCCAGGTGTAGAGTTTTTCGGTGGAGGGGAAGAGAAGCCCCTTTGGGGGAATCTTCGTGTTTTGCAGCTGGAAGTTCGGCTCGGTAACTTCTCCCTGTTCACCGTAAAGGGCAAAACGAGAAGTCCCATCCACTATGGCAGGAACAAACACGTCCATGGATGCCGAGGTGGTTTCGAGCACTTCGTTCAAATGGTTTTTCTTGAACAGCATTGCGGCCTCCTACATGAATTCTTCAATGTCGTCGGTCTTGAAGGTGCGCAGTGCATCGGGGGCATCGGGGGAAAGGCCGCCACCTTCGTAGGGGCCGAACAGTTCGTTGATGTCCTTGATCTGCTTATGCATCAGTGTCATTAGCGGGAGACCCATAGGGCATACGCGTTCGCATTCGCCGCATTCAATGCAGCGATCCGCAACATGGAACGAGCGAGTAACGCCGTAGTAGCGAGCCTGCTCGACATCGAATTGCTTACCTTGCCATCCCTCACGCTCTTGCTCCGCGAAGCACACTTTACATGTGCAGCAGGGACATGCTTGGCGGCATGCATGACAACGGATGCATGTTTCGTACATCAGATCAAAAAATGCGCGACGTTCTTCGCGGGTCATAGCTTCAAGATTTCGCACGTCAGCAAAGCGATTGTTTTTTGGTTCTGGGGCAAGTTCTCCCACCAGTTCATCGTAGACAACTGGATTGCGGAACTGGCACTCGTAGCAGCGCTTGAGCTCGGCGCCATCTCGAGTAGTGCATCCCGTGCAAGGGATGCCAATGAGATACACGTCTTCACGCTTGAGTTGGTTGTCGGCGATGAGACGGTTGATTGCGCGGCTTTCGCATCCGCGGGTGATAAGGCCAACCCGCCCCTTGTCTTTCTGTTCGAGCACATATTTACCCAATGCGTGCTCACAATGCTGATCGCAGACAAGGAGTGCAGCTTGTTCGGAGTCATTTGCGCAAAACGGAGTACGCTGATACTCGAAACGGCCTGCGGTCCAGCCGATCACGCAAGCGACGGTACCGTCCTCGATGAGCTGTGTTGCACGTTTGCGCACAATGTCAGTGAAGTTCATCACAGTCCCTCCCTTGCGTTTTTGGGGGTTGCAAGCCATTCGTATTTTGCGGAAATGGGATGGGGGATATCCTCTGGTGCAAGATTGGGAAGATCGTTGGAGAGCGGTCCAAGCTCACGGATGCGCTCAGTGACTTCCATTACAGTATCGCGGAATTTTCCAGCTTCGGAGCCTGAGATCCAGCGAACTATGAAACGGTCGGGCTCAAGACCCAAGAATTCCAGCAAGCGCTTGTATACCATCATGCGGCGTTTCGCATAATAATTACCAGTGGCATAGTGGCAATCGCCGGGGTGGCAGCCGCAAACCAAGACGCCGTCGCAGCCATCCTGATATGCTTTCAGGACATATTGCGGGTTAACGCGACCGGAGCAGGGCACGCGAAGCAGCCGAATATCAGCGGGGTATTCCATGCGATTGAGTCCGGCCAAGTCGGCGCCAGCATAGGTGCACCAATTGCAGCAGAATGCCAAGATTTTCGGTTTCCAAGTTGTGTCGATGGCGCCTTGCTCGGGCGAGCAGTTCGCGCCGTTTGTGGTTTCGTTCATCGGAGCAACGCCTCCATTTCGCGCATGATTCCCTCATTTGTGAAGCCCAGCAGGTCGGCGGCACCCGAACGGCAGGCAACGGTGCATGCACCGCAACCCTGGCACAGACCCAGATTTGGTTTTGCGACGGTGCGGGTGACTTTCTGCGAGTTTTCGCGCAGGGTGACTTCAACAAGCTCAAGAGCCCCATAAGGACAGATGTCGGTACATGCACCGCATCCAGAGCATTTTGCATTGTCAACGTGGACGATCATGGGATTGGACTCAATCTGTCCACGCGCCAGAAGGCCGATGACCTTAGATGCAGCGGCTCCAGCTTGGGCGACCGTGTCAGGAATGTCTTTAGGCCCTTGAGCCACGCCTGCAAGGTAGACGCCTGCGGTATTAGTTTCCACTGGGCGGAGCTTCGGGTGGGCTTCGGTGAAAAAGCCTTCGGGGCCACGTTGGGCGTTGAGCACGCCAGCGATTTGGCCAGCACCTTCATTGGGCACCATGGCCGTTTCGAGAACTACCATGTCGGCGTCTACTCGCACTACCTGACCGGAGAGCGTATCTTCTCCCATGCAGACTAGTTTGCCGTTTTCGGGGTAGATCTTCGAAACGCGTCCACGTACATAAACCGCTCCATCGTGCAGGGTGTTCATATAAAACTCGTCATATCCCTTGCCGGCGCAGCGAACATCCATATAGAACACAAAGCAGCGTCCGCCCTTGACCTTGTCAAGGTATTGGTGCGCATGCTTCGCGGAATACATGCAGCATGCGCGACTGCAGTAGGAAACGCCTTTGTGAGGGTCACGCGAGCCAACGCACTTGATGATTGCGATGGTTTTTGGCTCTTTGTTGTCGCTGGGGCGTTGGATATGACCTTCGGTGGGGCCCGATGCGTTTACCAAGCGCTCAAATTGAAGCCCAGTGATTACGTCGGGGTAGTTTCCACCGCCATATTCACCGTAGAGTTTTGTCCAGTCGATTAGATCGTAGCCGGTGGCAAGGATTATGGCGCCGAATGTTTCGGTGGTGGTGCGGTCGGTGTCGTCGTAGCGGATTGCACCGGTGGGGCAGATTTTTGCGCACACGCCGCATTTGCCTTCGGTTAGTTTCCGGCAGGAGTTGGGATCGATGGTCGGCTTGCTGGGAACAGCTTGGGCAAATGGCTTGTAGATGGCCTTTCGTAGAGACAGACCCTCGTCGAATTCGTTCGTTGTTTTGCTGGGGCATTTGGTTTCGCAGGCGCCGCAGCCAGTGCATAGGTCGTAGTCGATATACTTGGCCCTTTCACGAATGGTGGCCTCGAAATTGCCGATATAGCCCGTAACTTTTTCGACCTCAGAAAGCGTTTTGATAGTGATGTTGGGGTGGTTTCCCGCCTCAGACATCTTGGGCGTGCAGATGCAAGCAGAGCAATCCATGGTTGGGAAGGTTTTATCCAATTTAACCATTTTGCCGCCGATGGAGGGATTTCGCTCAATCAGGGTAACGGGGAAGCCCGCATCAGCGACATCGAGGGCTGCCTGGATGCCGGCGATGCCTGCGCCAACAACCAGCACTTTGCGGTTTACTGGGATTGTTTGCGTGTAGAGGTTTTTGTCGGTATCAACTTTCGCCACGGCCATGGCAACAAGATCAATAGCCTTAGGGGTGGATTCCTCTTTGCTTTTGTGAACCCATGAGCATTGTTCGCGGATGTTTGCGATCTCAAGCATGTAAGGATTGATGCCCGTTTTTTCGGCCAGCATCTTTCGGAAGGTCTGTTCGTGCATGCGTGGGCTGCAGCTGGCAATAACAAGCCTGTCGAGGTTGTGTTCCTTGATAGCATCTACAATTGCTTGTTGACCAGGGTCGGAGCAGGTGTACTTGTTTGTTGTTGCGAATGCTACGTTAGGCATCACCCTTGCAGCTTCCGCGACTGCTTCAACATCAACGGTTGCGGCAATGTTTGTTCCGCAGTGGCATACGAAAACGCCAATTCTGCTCATGCGATCACCTCCTTCGTTGCGTTGGTTTCGGGCTTCGTTCCTGATTTTGCTTTTGCAGCTCGGGCTGCTGCACGTGCTTTCCGTTGCGTCTCTTTGGCGGATTTTGCTGCTTTCTCGGCTTCTTTTTCAGCGGCACGTTGCTTGTTCCATGCGGCTAATGCCCTTTCATGGAGGTTTCCTGCCGGATGGAAGTGCCTATTGATGCCGGATTTAGATGCGGGAGCTCCCATGCTCGCAGCTAAAAGCTCTGTGAAGTAATAGATGGGCATATCAAGCGGTGGCAAACCTTCTTTTGCGCGCGCTGCGTTGATTTTCGCTTCGCGCATGTCGAGGTTGAGCATGCACAATGGGCAAGCACAAGCTATGGCGTCGGCGCCATTAGCTGCAGCATTTTCCAAGATTCGACGAATCATGGTTCGGCCGGTTTTTGGAACGGAGATTTGATGCGATGCGCCGCAGCATTCATTCTTGAAATTCCATTCGATGGGGGAGGCGCCAGAAAGGGCGACGAGGTCTTCCATGGTGCGGGGCTGCTCGTCGTCATCGAAGTTGCAAACCTCAGTGGGGCGAAGCAGAGCGCAACCGTAATAGCATGCAACTTTCAATCCATCGAGGGGAAGGCATACGCGTTGGGCGAGTCGTTCTTGCGCTTCGGCTGGAAGGAAAGGCTCCAGGCCGTTGGCAACATAAGCCGACGCACTCCAAGGACGATCGATGATGTGCTCGAGCTGAATTCGGACTTCATCGTTTTCCTGGGCGTGGGCGGTAGCCGTTTTCAGGTGCAAATAGCAGCCAGCGCAGGGTGCTAGTACGGGAGCATAGCCGAACGCTTCTTCCGAAAGAGCGAGCGAACGTGCGGGAAGCGCATCTCCCAATAGGTCGCTTTCGGCATGCGCAGCTGATGCGCCACAGCAGTTCCAATTAGGGATTTCTGCCAGTTCAATACCTGCTGCGAGGGCGACGTAGTTATATGAATTGGTGTAGGAGATGCCCGTTGAATGCGCCGAGCATCCTGGGAAATAGGCATACATCATGGCTATGCCTCCTTTTCGGGGGAAGGCGTGTTTTGGGAAGCGGCCATACGTGCGCGGTCGATGAGCTCTTTAACCTCATCGGCATTCGCCTGTTCCTTGCTGGTTGGGCCGATCATTCCGCGCACCACCATTTTCGGTGCACTCAATGCATCCTGCAGGAAATGGCCCGTTGTAAGGTTGAAACGCATGGCTAGAACGGCTTCGTCTGAGAGCCCCTTTTCGCGTACGCCGTTGACAAACAGCTGGTTGAAACGAGCGACCTCTCCGATGGGCTTGATTCCTTGCGCTTCGGCTGCGCGTCGGCAGGCGAGCATGAGATTGGGGAGGTCAACGCTTTGGGGGCAGCGAGCCAGGCACATGCCACATCCAGCGCAAAGCCAGGGCATGTTTGATTTTAAAACCGGCTCTACTTGCCCTAGTTGTAAATGGCGTAGCACTTCTCGAGGAGTCATGTCGGCATCGGATACGACAGGGCAACCAGCCGAGCATTTCCCGCATTGGTAGCAATCCTTTGGGTTGACCTTGGCATCGTCCAGGACGCTGTGAAGCTCATTGTCGGATCTTGCCGTCTGAGTGAGATTTCTTGCTTCCATGGAACCTCCGTTCTTAAAGACGTTTAGGTTGGTCTTTCTGGAGCTTCGTCGCGGCTATTTGGAACCGCGAGGTAGGATCCAGGGCTCGTTTGGAAGAGTTGTGTTTCGCTCTGGTTACAGCAAACGCCTTAGAGGGTGAAGTTACCTATAGTGAACTAGCGTTCAGGCTTAAACAGGCATCTCAGCGGCTTTTGAAAAAGCGCTGAGTAAAAGCGTATTGCCGCTTGCGGAAAGGGTGTTTCAAAATGCAAATAACATCAGCATTCGTTGCGCAAAATGTGCTACCTGATTATTGGCGCCCGATTGTTTCATCTAATGTCACAGCAGTTGGAAAGCGTATCGGTTGAGCTGAATGGAAATCTTTCAGTAATGGGTGGGGTGCGATGAATCCCTCTGATGCGTTTCATCGCGATTTTTTTATTCCCTAGTTGTTAACTTCACGCAAAACTTCGACCACGTAGACATTTTCCGGGAGTTCGCTGTCCCACACTTCGGTGATCGAATAGAGGCCAGGGTTATTTTCGATGTGGCTAAAAGCTTTGTTCATGCATTCGGTGATTGATTGGCCTTCTATTCGGAACCCCAGATTTTCGCATTTTGGGAGCGTTCTTTGCATGAAAGGTTCTTTCGGAGCGGTATGTGTCATTCTACCTACTTCTACGTAGGCATTAGTTTTCAGCTCGTTTCCGCATGAGGCAATGGTAAAGCCCTGAAAGTAGAGAGGGGTTGCGCCAGATTCTTCTGCCGTCCGGTACAGCTCCGCCATCGCTTTTGTGTACGATTTCACTGAGAATTTTCTTTCCTTCCAGGGGGATATGAAGATATGCCTTTTAGCCAGGCATCGTGTGTAGGGAGCATCTTTGTGTCTGAGGATTTCCTGCTCGGTGATTTCATCGATGCAGGAATTGATACGCATAAGTGAATCTTCTGCGCGACGAATATTGGCGAGGGCGGTATCGCGGCCCGATATAAGCAATTCTTTCAGGTTGAGTGATCCTCGGTTTGTCTTGTGGTCCGTCAGTGACTTTAACGGGATGCCAAGCTCAATGCAGGTGAGTATTACATCGAGGTCTATCATTTGATTGGGAGAGTAGTAGCGGTAACCGCTAGACGGATCTACGTAAGCAGGCTTGAGGATGCCGATGGTCTCGTAGTATCGAAGTGATTTGGCGCTAACTTGTTTGAGTTTTGCTGCTTCGCCTATGGAGAGCAATTCATTTTTCATGGCGGCTCCTTGACTCTGCCCTTATGGCAGAGTTTAGCATGTACAACCGTTGTAGCACCGCGAGGAAACACATGATCGTTTCGTGCTTCCTTCGTCCATTTCTTCGAGAGGTTCGTATGCTTCCTTATCTCATGATTTGCGTTTCGGTGGTATTTGAAGTGTTTGGCGACACCATGATGAAAGTTTCGGATGGCTTTCGACGCAAGCTGCCCATTGTCGGCGTAGTGGTTGGCTATGCTGTTTCTTTCTGGATGATGTCCCATGTTTTGCTTCAGCTACCGCTCGGTCCCGTTTACGCGGCGTGGACGGGACTCGGTATCGCGTTGACCGCTGTGGTGGGCCATTTTCTGTGGAATGAGGGCTTTAACGCGAAAAAGATCATTGGTCTTGTTGCCATTATTGTTGGCGTGGCATTGTTGAAGTTGGGGGTTTAGGCATGAGCGTTGCTGAAGAAGAGAAGCAACTTGTCCGAGAAAAGGCGAAGTCGAAACGTCTTGCGTTTGTTCTGTTGGGAATTGCCATCGTTGCCGAGGTTACCGGAGCTATCTGCTTGAAGGCTTCAGAGGGCCTAACCGTTCCGCTGCCTACCTTGGTCACAGTGATTGGGTACCTCATCACGTTTACATTGCTGATAAAAATTCTGCAGAACCTTCCACTTGGCCTGGTGTATGGCATTTGGGGCGGCGTGGGTTCCGCTGCAACTATGCTGGTTGGCGTTGTGGTTTGGCATGATCCCTTTACTGCCTGTACTGCGGTAGGGGTGCTGTTGGTAATTGGTGGTGTGTATCTGCTCAACAAGGGGACCGATGAAATCGAAGCAGCTCGTGCCCAGCAGCAATAGGCTGGCGGTATATACCCTCTAGCTCTGAGCGGCTCTTTTTGGTGTTCGGTGCATTCCGACCGAGTATCGAGTGAGCTTCTTGATGATTCGCCGTCCTGCGAGCTGAAACTGCCGCTCCCTGGCTTCATCTTGCGTGATATGGATGCTAGTTTCACAATAGGGAACACAGATTCGATGCAGGGGTGCCTGCGGCGCGTCCAAATCGCGTTGGCATGGCTGAGAGGGCATTCGGCCTAACTCTTTGAACCTGTCAGTTAGTGCTGGCGTAGGGAGCATCTCAGGTTCATTCTGGGGCGCCCGCTATGGCTGGCGTCCCTTTTATTTGCGCGGAAGGAAAACGCATGACAGAGATGGACCAGTTAAAAAGCGGCATCATTGAAGCGGTTGAGAAAGTTCGAACCGAGAACCCGTTGGCGGGTTCGGTTACTAATGGCGTAACAATGGATTTCGTTGCCAACGCTCAGCTTGCTGTGGGCGGTAGTGCCGCAATGGTGTATTTGCCTGATGAAGGCGAATGCTTGGTTGCTGCAGGTGGAGCGGTTTACCTAAATATGGGCACATTGCTTCCCGTCTATCGGGAAACGCTGCCCCGTACGGCTGCAGCGGCTTTCAAAAGTGGCAAACCTTGGGTTTTGGATCCTGTTGGCATCGGCATTGGTCAGCTTCGTAGCGATTTGCTTCAAGAGCTGAAACAGTATAAGCCTGCTATTGTGCGCGGTAACGCTTCTGAGATCATTGCGCTAGCAAGCTTATGGGATATTGAAGCTAATGCTTACGAATCTTCGCGTCCGCGCGGTGTGGATACTACCGACACCGTGGAAGCTGCTCGTGATGCAGCTGCCGCCTTAGCTCGTTATACAGGGGGTGCTGTTGCGGTTTCTGGTAAAAAAGACCTGGTAACCGATGGAGAAAAGGTTGTGTACTCCGAGGGCGGCTCCGAACTGATGGAAAAAGTTACGGGCTTCGGTTGCTCTCAGGGCGGTGTTTTGGCTGTGTATGCTACGGCAACTAACCCGTTCACCGCAGCGTTGGCGGCGGTGGCTCATTACAATGTTGCCGGCTCCCGTGCAGCTAAGGTTGCCGATGCTCCTGCATCTTTCAAGACGGCATTTATTGACGAGCTTTATCGCGCTACCGCACGAGATATCGCCGATAATCCTTTTAGCGTTGAAGAGGCATAGCATGAATACGCTCATTGCTGTAGCAATAGCTCCTTTTGGCGTGGGCGACGAGCTTGCGCCTGAAGTGGCTGAAGTTGTAAAGGTGATTCGCGAATCGGGCTTGCCCAATCATACCTATTCCATGTTCACCGAAATTGAAGGTGAGTGGGATGAGGTTATGAGGGTGGTAAAGGATGCTACCTTTGCCTTGGCCGAAAAGGGAATTAGAACCGAAGTTATTTTGAAAGCGGACGTTCGTCCAGGGCGTACAAACATGATGAGTCGCAAAGTTGCCGCTGTAAACGAGATTTTGGAGCAAGGGGAATAGCATGCGCAAGGACCTTGATATTTCTGCCTATTTGGTTGTCGGCCCCGAAAACACGATGGGGCGTCCGATTTCCGATGTTATTGCTCAGGCTTTGCGTGCTGGGTTCACCTGTGTGCAAATTCGCTCAAAGGAATGTTCGGCTCGCGATCTTGTTGCGTATACCATCCAAGCGGCTGATGTTATTGCTGCAGCGGGGAAAAGCAAATCGGTTGCGCTTTTGGTGGATGACCGATTGGATGTTGCATTGGCTGCACGTGAAGCGGGAGCGAAAGTCGACGGCGTGCATGTAGGCCAAACCGATATTCCTGTCGAAGTATGTCGCAAGCTCCTCGGTTCAGATTCGATCGTGGGTCTTTCCGCTCGTGCCGATGAAATGCTCGAATACGTGAAAACCGCTGATATGAGCTTGGTGGATTACCTTGGAGTTGGCCCCTTGCATGAAACGCCTACAAAGACCGATTGCGGTTTAGCGGCTGATGGAACCATCATCACTAAAAGCATCGATGATTTGAAAGAGCTGGTCTGTGCAAGCCCCGTACCCATTGTTGTAGGCGGTGGCGTAAAAATTGCTGACATTCCCCTGGTGAAGAGCACCGGCGTCGATGGCTTCTTCGTGGTTTCTGCTGTATGTGGGGCCGTTAATCCTGAGGCCGCAGCAAGGGAATTGGTGGACGCCTGGCGTGATTAACGATCTGCTCTATAGGGC
>FR884589.1:14457-21656 GCA_000436075.1 Eggerthella sp. CAG:209
CCCGCTGAACATCATATTATTCCCCAGAGATTTCCCGTTGCTGAAAGTAGGGCAAACCAGATGGGCGGAATAAAGAGGGCGGGAAGCAGATTCATGGTGGAAATCTCCTTAAGCTTCAAGAGGTTTATGCCACTTGCAAGAATGAGCAAGCCTCCAATGATGGCGATTTCTGTCATCATTCCATCGCCCATAAGTGGGGCAAGCGCACCAGCGAGTAAATAGATAGCGCTCTGCCAGCAAAAAAGCACTACAGCAGCAATAGCGATCCCAAAACCAAAGGTAGCCCCGAAAACCATAGAGGAAACTAGGTCGAGGGTGGCATTGGTGAGCAAGTAAGTTTCATCACCGTAGAGCGCGCTGTTGACTGGGCCTAAAATAGAGAGTGTACCCACACAAAAAAGCATAATTGCAGTTGATAGGCCTTTTGCAAATTCGTTGCCATCCTTCGAATGCTTTGATACAGCTTTTTTAAATCGGGTTTCCAGATCGAGTGCTGTTCCAACTATGGCGCCTATGGCCATGCTGACGATGAACAGTACAGGGTAGGAGCTGTGGGGCATGTTTTGAGCGACGGCATTGAGCCCCATGCCAACAGTGGCAATGCCAAGCGCAGTGAAAATGGCTTCCTGGTACTTTGGTTTCAAGCCTCTCTTCGCTATTGATCCAATTGCGCTGCCCAAAAGAATACAGCACGTGTTTACGATGGTGCCTAGCATGCGGTCTCCTAACAAAATTGCCCTTCAACGGTAAAAGCTGAAGGGCAATCGTGCAAGAGGTGGCTTACCTGCGGTTTGGCGGAAGATGATTGGTGGGCACTGGAAGGCGCTTATTTGCTTCGAGTTTGTTGTTTTACCAGGTCGTCAGTATCTAGCCAGAGTGTAAAAGGGCCACTATTGGTTAGGCTTACTTCCATCATGGCGCCGAACCAGCCAGTTTTTAGCTCTACGCCATCATTCCGAACGAGTTGTGCGAAGTATTCATACAGGCGGTTTGCCAGGTCAGGGGAGGCGCCTTTAGTGAATGAGGGGCGGTTGCCCTTACGGCAGTCAGCATAGAGCGTGAATTGAGAAACCAAAAGCACAGCACCGCTCACATCGCGTAGCGATAGGTTGGTTTTTCCATCTTGGTCTTCGAAAATGCGTAGTTTTGAAATCTTCGACCATAGCTTCTCGGCGATCTCTTCGGTGTCGTCGGGGCCGACACCCAGAAGGATGCAGAAACCTTGGTCGATGCTGTTTACGTTGCCTTCTCTTGTCGAAACTGAAGCTGAGGAGACACGTTGGATTAATGCTCGCATGGTTTTCCTTCCGATGACGTATGGAATGGTAGCTTGGGTTCTGCTGGTATGATTGGCTCAGTCGGTAATGATATCGCGGCGTAGCAAAATGCTGAATGGGGGTACTATGCTCGATCCAAGGATTTATGCATATTGCGAAGAAGACATCACCAATATCAGCGGCTTTGATCGATCGGAACTTGTTTCGGCTGAAGAAGGTCGTTTTGTTATGCATGCCCACCCGGGTCCAGACTGCGGCAATAACATTGGCACGGTGCACGGAGGCTTCTTGCTTGCTTTGGCTGATACGGCCGGTACGGGGGCGATTGATACGTTGGGGCGTGAGAATGCCACCATGTCGGTGAATTCGAACTTTCTTCGTGCTGCCTATACCACCGATGAATATCTTGAGGTGGTTGGCACAGTCCTGAAGCGTGGAAAAAGGGTCGTGGTGGCCGAGGTGACGATTTCGCGTCCGAACGGAGAGCTATGCTTGAAGGCAACCTTGACTTCTGCCGTGTTTGATTCGAGGATCATCGATTTGCCTCGTCTTGCCGATATATAGTTTTCGGTGCTCTTGAAATATTCTCGACATATTGCGCTCCTAAAATACTCACGTTAAAAAACAGCTGGCATCTTTGGCTGGCTCCCATACGTTTAAGGAGAATGTTCGTGGCTAAAGTCAATGAGAACTATGCAAAGTTGCCCGGTAGCTATCTATTTGCCGAAATTGCACGTCGTACTGCTGAGTATTCAGCGGCGCATCCCGATGCAAACCTGATAAAAATGGGCATAGGCGATGTGACTCGACCGTTGGCGCCTGCCGTAATCGATGCGATGCATGCGGCTGTCAACGATATGGCGAGCATCGAGGCCTTCCATGGCTACGGTCCGGAACAGGGCTACGATTTTCTTCGCAAGGCTATCGCCGATAACGATTTCCGCTCTCGCGGCGTTGAAGTGGACGAAGATGAGATCTTTGTTTCCGATGGCGCCAAGAGTGACTGCGGCAATATCGGAGACATCCTTTCCATTGATAACGTCATCGCTGTGTGCGATCCCGTGTATCCTGTGTATGTTGATACCAATGCCATGGCTGGTCGCGCCGGCGAATATGATGAGGAATCTCAAGGTTGGACAAATATTATTTACATGCCCACCACTGCCGAGAACCATTTTGTTCCCGAGCTTCCTGAAAAAGTGGCTGACGTAATTTATTTGTGCAGCCCCAACAATCCTACTGGTACCGTGCTTAATGCTGATCAGCTTAAGGTTTGGGTTGACTACGCCAATGAGCATGGATCTATCATCATGTTCGATGCTGCTTACGAGCGCTTTATTTCCGAAGAGGGAGTGCCCCATTCGATTTATGAGATCGAGGGCGCAAAAACCTGCGCAATCGAATTCCGTTCTTTCTCTAAGACGGCGGGTTTTACAGGTGCTCGCTGCGGTTACACGGTTGTCCCTAAAGCCCTTGAACGTGATGGTGAGAGCTTGAATGCTATGTGGAATCGTCGCCAATGTACCAAATTCAACGGAGCTTCTTACATCATTCAGCGCGGTGCTGCTGCTATTTATACTGATGAGGGCGAGAAGCAGATCGAGGAAACGCTCGACTACTACCGTGCCAATGCGCGTGCTATTAAAGAAGGCTTGGAGCGTGCAGGCTTTGAAGTGTATGGTGCGGTAAACAGCCCCTATGTGTGGTGCAAGGCGCCCGAAGGCATGGGGTCGTGGGATTTGTTTACTTTGCTGCTGGAAAAGGCGAACGTTATCACTACGCCTGGAGCTGGATTCGGGCCTTCCGGTGAAGGGTACATTCGCCTTTCGGCGTTTGGTGACGCTGATGCAACCAAAGAAGGGGTTCGTCGCATCGAAGAGCTGTTCGCCTGATTTTTGCTACAACGATGAGGGCTCTGCCAATTTCTGCTTGGCAGAGCCCTTTGTTTTGCGTAAGGATATTCTTTTTAGTAGGTGCCCATTGGCGAAACGTGCTTTTCGTTAAAAGCTGGCAGTTGTCTCTTCCGGCTCAATCAAGGAATCAACCGCGGCGTCCTGGTAATCGCGTAGGCAGCTGCAGCGCAAAGTGGGATTGTCATCGGTGTTGTAGTAATACGTACCCGTTTTTGCGGAGAAGCAGCTGGTGAAGATGGTTCGCTCCCACGTACCGTCGCCCATTTGGGCCGACCCTTCTACCATGGCTACATTTCCCAAGGTATGAAACATGCGCATAACGTTTTCTTGTTCAGATTGTTTGGCGGGATGATTTGCATTCAGGAAAGCTGCCTTGACGAAACGAGACGTAGTATATGAGTCTCCCGGTATGCCATGAGCTCCTGCGCCAGCTCCGAAAGGCGAAAGCGACGCATTGCCCCATTGAACGGTTCCCGGAAAGGCGCTTGTAGCATTCAGGTAGGTACGCAGGTTTTCCATGTGCCAGTCGAACGTGGGTTGGTTAGCCAAAGTATCGACGGGGTTGGGGTGTATCTTCATTCCTGTTGGCAGGTATTCAACAACTATACTTCGGTCTGCGTCGCCGATGATCCAATGCAGCAGCGAAACACCTAGGTTCTCGCTTACCGGTTTCCCGACGATTGCCACAGTGCCAAGCGCCTCCTCAACTTCATCAACGGTGGAGAAGTTTGAGGTGATCCATGCCGGAAATTCGTAGGCGGCGACATTTGTTTTCCCGCGTACAGGAGCTTCTTCGTATTGCGCGTATCTAGGAAAATTTAAGCCTGCTACTGCTAGACCCGCGTCGTTTCCGCAATCAAAATAGAGTGGATATCCTTGATCGGTTATTCCCATGCCGATAATTGCATGCCCAGCAGGCTTGGTTGTTGACTCTTCGGGGAAGGCTTTCGCAAGGGGGTAACCCTTTGGGGTGATAACGATGTGCTCACCAAAAGGCGTGCTCCAATCAAGGTTGCGACCAAGATACATTGCTCCATCGGTAGATGTGAATCTGATTCCAGTGCACATAGTGACTTCCTCCTTTTTATAAATGAGTGTATTTCTGTTATTTCATTCGAATATTCGACATGTCGTACATGTACAGCCTGCTCCTAAAGGCGATGGTTCTTCCCTGGGAAGTTAGCAGTGTTGCTGATTTGTCATGGAGTCGTGGGCTGACGGTTGGTTGATGCTTTGAGGCTGGTTATACTGGCATCGTCCATTTGTACGTTTTGCAACATAATGGGCGGACAGTTCGAAACCCTCCTGTCGTTAAATAAAACTAGGCCATAAGCAGCTTAGGACAGAGCCCTGCTTTCTTCATGCCTTGTTTATTTCCGACAAGTTGAATCAATTGAAGGAGCGCTTTATGTATGGCCTAAAAACCGAAAGTAGCTTTGATGCTGCCCACTTTCTTACTGATTATCACGGCAAATGCGAGAATCTGCATGGACATCGTTGGCGTGTCGTAGCCTATCTTGCTCAAGAAAAGCTTTGGAACGAAGGCACGCATAAAGATATGGTCATTGATTTCGGTGAATTTAAGCACGTGCTGCGAGAACTCACTGAAGAGCTTGATCATTCTTTTATTGTTGAAGAGGGCTCGCTTATGCCTGAAACCTTGGCGTGCCTTGAAAAAGAGGGCTTTACCCTTTCTATGATGCCGTTTCGTACCACGGCAGAGAATCTAGCTCGTTACTTCTATGATCGAATGGCAGATTCTGGTCTTTCGATCTCGCAGGTCGAGGTTTATGAGACGCCCAATAATTGCGCTATTTATTACGGAGAAAACTAGCGATGTCGCATTGCCAAGCTTATTTCGATGAAGATAGTGAAGAAGCCTGTCTTTTGCCTGTCGTCGAGCGATTCGTATCCGTTAACGGTGAAGGGCCGCGAGCTGGTCGTTTGGCTGCGTTTATACGATTCGCTGGCTGCAACCTTGCATGTTCTTGGTGCGATACCGCATGGGCAAACGTAAACAAGTGCGATCACGAGGACATGAAGCCGCAATCCCTTGTTGAATGGGTTTCCGATGCAGGCGTTTCTTGTGTGACGCTTACTGGTGGTGAACCAACCCTCCAACCCGGATTGCCTGCTTTGATTATTGCCCTGCTTGGCTCCGATGCCTGGGGCTCTGGCAATGGTCGCGTTGTAGAAATCGAGACCAATGGGGCAGTCGACCTTTCTGCTTTGCATAAGTTACGAAGCGGATTCGGGAAAAAGCGTGCAACGGATCATTCTGCGGCCATTGATGGGATTGATTGTGGCGCGATGCCGCTCGTTCCTGTTACAGACGTATATTTCACGGTTGATTGCAAAATGCCGTCATCGGGGATGACCGCTGAGATGCTCCCGAGCAATTATGAGTTGCTCGGTTGTGGAGATGCCGTCAAGTTCGTTGTTGCGAGCATTGAAGACCTTGAGTGTGCGAAGTCTGTTATTGATCAGTATGACTTGTGCTCTCGATGCGAGGTGTTCTTCAGCCCCGTGTTCAGCTGCATCGAGCCTTCTGAAATCGTTTCGTTTATGGAGCGGCATGGGCTTTTCGGAGTTCGTTTGCAATTGCAGTTGCATAAAATAATTTGGCCAGATCGAGATAGAGGAGTATAGCAAATGGAAACGAGTACGCCTCAAGCGGTATCTTCCACTTCTGTTGGTTTTAATGCGGCAACGGGCACCGATGCGCCTATTCGCGCCTTGGTGTTGTGTTCGGGCGGTGTTGATTCCACTACGCTTCTTGCGATGGCGGTGAAACGCTATGGTGCGCAAAATGTTTATGCTCTTTCCATAAGTTACGGTCAGCGTCATGATAAAGAGATCTTTGCCGCTCAAGCGGTTGCTGGCTATTATGGCGTAGAGCAGCGCTTCCTTGATTTGTCGGCTATCTTTGCTGATAGCAATTGTTCACTTCTGGCGCACTCGACGCAAGATGTTCCAGAGGAGTGCTATGCAAAGCAGCTGAGCGAAACGGACGGAAAGCCGGTAAGCACCTATGTCCCATTCCGTAACGGGCTGTTCTTGTCGTCTGCTGCATCCATGGCGCTATCCCTAGGTTGCTCGGTTCTTTATTACGGTGCTCACCACGACGACTGGGCGGGGAATGCTTATCCTGATTGCTCCCAGGAGTTCGTTGATGCTATGAATTGCGCGATCGTCGAAGGGACGGGCGGCGAGCTTTCGATGGCAGCTCCTTTTGTGCAATGGTCTAAAGCTGATATCGTTCGTAAAGGACTGGAGCTTGAAGTTCCCTATGAGCTTACGTGGTCGTGCTATGAAGGTGGAGAAAAGCCGTGTGGGGTTTGCGGCACATGCATCGATCGCATTCGGGCGTTTAACCTTAACGGCGTAACTGATCCCCTTATGCAATAAGCCATGTTTTTGCTTAGGCAGATCTTCCATTGTTTGAAGCGCCTTTTCAGCGTCTGATTTATGGCCAGATTCCTACAAAAGGAGAGTTCAATGACTGATATATCGCGAGAATCGGAAGAGGGCATTTCCCTTCTTGGCAACCAGCACACTCAGTATCCAACAGATTATGATCCTAGTGTGCTGGAAACGTTTCTAAATAAGCACCCTGAAAACGACTATTTTGTTAAGTTCAACTGTCCAGAATTTACAAGTCTTTGCCCTATTACAGGGCAACCTGATTTTGCCACCATTTATATCTCCTATGTTCCGAGCGAGCGCATGGTGGAAAGCAAGAGCCTGAAGCTGTATCTGTTCAGCTTCCGCAATCATGGTGATTTTCATGAGGACTGCATGAACATAATCATGAAGGATCTTATTGCTTTGATGGATCCAAAGTATATAGAAGTTTGGGGAAAGTTCACTCCCCGTGGCGGTATTTCGATTGACCCGTATTGCAATTATGGCAAGCCTGGCACGAAATGGGAGGATGTTGCATGGGAGCGGCTCTCTCGTCATGATTTGTACCCTGAAAAGGTCGATAAGGGGGTGCGGACGTTTTTCC
>FR884590.1 GCA_000436075.1 Eggerthella sp. CAG:209
TAGCTATGACGGAGAAGGTCCTGATCCGGGTACCCCTATGTCGGTATTTCGTCATAGGTATGGCGAAAATTCGCCAGACATATACAAAGACTACTCAGAGACTACAGAGAGATTATCTTCTGACCATCCAACCAACCAGCCAGAAAGACTTTCTTGTGACAAGGAGGATGGAGGGCTGGCAGAGACAAGCGATGAGTTCGAGAGGGCCTGGGAGAAGGTCCCCCGTTCCAAGGCATCCCAGTGCGCCAAGGAAAAGGCATGGAGGGTGTGGGGCGACACACTCGATCGCGAGGAGGTCGATGAAGGCTTCCTTGCCAAGACCTACCGACGCTACGTGATCCAGCAGGAGAACGCCGGTACCGAGCAACGATTCATCGCCACCCTGTCCACCTGGCTGAAGCCCAACAGACCGATCGCAGGACTGAGCCTGGAATCGGCGATCTCGGAGCGGAGAGATTCGAGGGCCCGCCTGGAGCGGCAGAGAGCGGCCCAAAAGGCCGAGACCGAGCTCATGGAGAGGGAGGCCGCG
>FR884591.1 GCA_000436075.1 Eggerthella sp. CAG:209
GCAACCGCCGCATCTTTCCCCAATCCGAGCGCGGCAAGCGCAGAGCCTGCCTGCTTGACCGTCTCGAACTCCATGCCGGTCTCGACGCAACGAACCCTCGTCTCGCGCTTCGAAGGCTTCAAAGGCTCAAGCTGGTGAAGCTTGCGCTTCGTCAGGTGCTTAACAGGCTGCTCGGTTTCCTGCTCTTCCTCGACTTCCGGCTTCACTGGCTTCTGCTCGACCACTTGCAGAAAGCGCCCATAGCCGCCTGAGTTTTTGCAGTAGCAGACTGGCATGTTATCTCGCCCCCGATCCTGCCGATACGCCAGTTGAGCCGTAGCCGCCACGGTCTGCGCATCCCATCGAATCGACCTCCTCGAACTCGATGTCCTCGGCGTATCTAACGGGCATGAACTGCGCGATTCGCGTTCCCTGCTCGATCACGGTGTCCCTGATGGCGTAGGCAACGAACCCCCAAACATCGCCATCGCCGCTGTAGTCGTTCTCGATGATCCCAACGCTGTTAGCCATCATGATCCCGTGCTTTAGGCACGTGGAGGATCGCGGCACAAGAACGCCCATGAAGCCGCTCGGGAGCTTCACCGACACGCCCAGGGGGATGATCCTCACCTCGCCTTTCCTCAACGTCACCGTCTCGCTTGCCGCCATGTCCCACATAGCGCCGTGGCGCTCTATCCTGCTTGCACCATCGTGGTACTTGATCTTTGCCTTCATCGGCTTCCTTTCTGCCTGTCCCTGCACTCCTTCGTGCAGTAGACGTTGTTCCTGCTTCTCTGCTCGAACTCCCTGCCGCATCCTCGGCACCTCACGCGCCGTGGGTTCTTGTTCCAGTCGAAAGGGGCAGCGTGTGGGAAGATGTTCGCGTTGTCGCTGATCAAATGGCATCATTCCCGCACATGTCCCATTGGCTGCTTTGCAGCTCGCTGCTCGAGAGCGGCATGTCATGCGGTACGCAGTAGCCTGTCTGCATGTTCGTG
>FR884592.1:0-1051 GCA_000436075.1 Eggerthella sp. CAG:209
CATATCTTGCCAAAGCCAGCCCTTTTTCGGATGCATGGCGCGCGAATCTTGCCAAAGTCAGCTCATTTTGGATGCATGGCGGCGATATGTTGCCAGGAAGGGGCGCTTTTCCCGTCCGAGGCGCCTTTTGGGATACATGAAGCGCAAAACTTGCCACGGATTGCCGCCTGAGAATGCACCGTGGCGTCACGGAGGCGGGAGATGCCGCGCGAACGAAACATCGGCCAATTCAACACCGCATGCTGACACGTCCAAGAAACCATGAAAATATTTTGGTACCTTCCGCCAAGAAACGGCGCTGAAAACGTGCTCGCGTAGTATGGCGAACATGAGCAAAAAAGATACTTACATCAACGACACAGACGGGCGCGATGACGGCACCGAGCCATCCGGGCATGGCAGCGCGGCATCATCGGAACACGACGGCAACGAACCGTCCCAACGTGGCGACGCCGACTCATTGAAGCATGGCAACGCCGAACTGTCCGATCACGACAGCGCAGCCTCGCCGGAGCGCGACAACACCGCTTCGTCAGAGCATGGCGATACCGCCTTGCCGGAACGCGACAACGTCACTTCGCTGAAACACGGCGACACCTCCTCATCGAAACGCGGCAATGCCCCCTCTCCTGAACATGGCAACGAGGCAGCAGCGCAGCGCGACGGTGTCGGCGACGTCTCATCGGAACGCGAGAACGCCGCCATCGCCGACAAAGAAGCAGCAAGCCGCTCCAATCACGCAGAAGAGGCACCGCTCGATGAGCGCAGCGCCGCTCACGCAGCGGAGACGGCATCCGACAAGCACCATGCCTCCCACGCAGCAAAGGCGGCATCGGCGTACCTCCAGAAAGCCGGAAATTTCCTCGGCCTACACAAAAAAGCTTCCGCCATCGCTGCAGCCATTGCGCTGTGCGCCGTAGTGGGCATCGGCGCAGCCGTGGCTTCAAGCAGCCGGCCCGCCCCTAACGGCATCCTCCTAAGCAGCAGCTTTGTGAACTACGCAGCAAACGCCGTTGCGACTACCACGAATACTGCCGCAGACGAAGCGGCA
>FR884592.1:1078-11975 GCA_000436075.1 Eggerthella sp. CAG:209
CGTCGCTCAACGTCTCACGCCCAACGCGCTCAACAGCGTCGATTCCTTCGCCACCGCCCCTGGCACGTTTTCCCTGATAGAAGGCGAAGATTCCACACCGCTTTCCGAAGAGCAGCAAGAATCCCTTGCAGCAGCCACCCAAAACATCGAAGACGGCGGCTACACCGTTGGCTTCACGCTCATCAATTTGAACACCGGCAAGGGCATCGCCTACAACCTCGACTCGCGCGTTTACGGCGCCAGCTCGTTCAAGGGTCCCTACGCCGCCTTCCTGTGCCAACATCTGGGCGACAACGACGCTTCCTACCCATCCGGCAGTGAAGCGGCAGGCTCCGGCGTTTCGTCGTCCATATATTCCCTGATGCAACCCATGATCCTCTACTCGGACAACAGCGCATTCAACAGCCTGCGCAACACGTATGACAGCGCAGGATTCGCCGAATGGCTCAATTCCTGCGGCGTAGATTCCGAGATCATGCACGACACGCACTTCCCGCGCTATTCCGCGCGCGAGTCCGCCTTGTTGTGGCTGCACGCGTATCAGTACCTCAAAACCAATACGCCCACTGCACAAAACCTGGCATCTCTCTACGAGCAGACGAACGTATCGTTCATCCGTTCCGGCGTGAGCGACGATGCCGAGGTTGAAGCCGTGCTCAACAAGGCAGGCTGGTGCTCTGGCAGCGAACGTTTCACCGGTCTGTGCGATGCGGGGCTCATCAAGTGCACCGACGGCACCACCTACCTCATGAGTACCATGACCAATTCGCCCGACGGCGGCCTATACACCGTCCGTCTGGCGAACCTGGCATCCACCCTCTTTGAGTGCCGCGACGTATTGGAATAGCACCTGGCAAACAGGCGGATGCAAAGCAGGAGCTGCAGGGCAAAGGTCGCTATGCAGTGTAATTTTCCTGTCTCCTCCACCCGCCGTGAGGTGTAAAAGCTACAATGAACAATGCTGCGCAAATGCGCGTTAAGTGCATTGGGGGGCGAAACCACGCCACGCAAGGAATGCCCTTGGCATGTCTGCGCAGCGGGCAACGCAGGAAAATCGCTTTCGCACGATCCCTGCGCAACAGCCGCTCGCCTTTGCACGTGCCGATGCCGCTCCCGCAAAGGCGGCGTCGCACAAATGCGCATCGATTGCGCCGCGCCTCAAAGGAGGCCTCGCACAACCGATACCGCACCAGCATCGAACAGCACAGTGCCCCCCTAAAGGGAACCGCACTGCCTGCGAATAACAAACCCCGAGCGAAAGGATTGCCGTGGTGGAACTTGCTCGCGAACTTAACCGTCATGCCGCTTCGGCAACCCACGAGCAAACGCATCTTGCCGAACATCCAGGACAGCTTGTGTGGATTTTCATGAGCATGTCCGTCATGGGCCTCGTAGGCGAAACACTGCAGCACCTGGTGGCGTTCGGAGAATTGGAAAGCCGCGCCGGCTTCATCTGGGGGCCGTTTTCACCCATCTACGGGCTGGCGGCAGTTCTGCTAACCATGCTGCTCGAACCCCTGCAAGACAAGGGGGTTCCACTGCTTTTGGCAGTAAGCGCCGTGGTAGGCGGCAGCCTTGAGTACTTCGCCAGCTGGGCCATGGAAACATTTTGGGGCGTGGTGGCGTGGAGCTACCTGAACATCCCCCTCAATTTTGACGGGCGCACCGATGTTTTCCACTGCCTGATCTGGGGCACCATTGGCGTGCTGTGGGTAAAGGTTGGCCTGCAATTATGCCAACGCATCTTCAACCATGTAAACACCGCCGGCGCCCCGTACCGTGCGGCAACGGCAGCGCTTTCCATCTTCATGGCGCTCGACATTGCCATGACCATCATCGTTTTGCTGCGCGCCGATGCCCGCACCGATGGCATTCCGCCGCAGAATCCCATCGAACAATTCTGCGATACCGCCTATCCCACCGACATGCTGCAGAAGCGCTTCCACAACATGGGCGGCCTCGGCATATAAGCGAAAATATAGGGGCGGATCCCGTTTTCCCAGCTAGTTATAACGAAAAAAGAAGCCTCGCCTGCGACGAAGTGAACTGCACCCCAAAATGCAGAAGACCCCTATAGTTGGACAAACAATGTTCTGCTTTTCCTATAGGGGTCTTCTGCAGAAATGGGAGGCAGTTCAAAACTCGCGGGCGAGACCCTGTTTTTGTGCGCCGTAGCGTAAGTGGGAATCTGATACCCGTCCCTATTTTCCCACCCTAAAACGCTTGGTCCACTATGAAGCGATAGCCAGGGTACGGCACCTTGCCAAAACGTCCATGATAGTCGGAGCCGCCCGTGCAAAACAGGCTGTAACGCGCGGCAAACTCTTCGCACAGCTGCGTATCGCGATAGTCGTGATCGGGATGATACTTCTCGATGCCAACAAGCCCCGCATCAACGAGCGCAGGCAACGCCTCGTAATTGTCGAACTGGCCGGGATGCGCCAAAACTGGCAACCCGCCGTCAGCCGCAATAGCAGCCACGGCATCGCACATGTCAACGTACTCGATATCGCGCTGCGCAATACCGCCGCCCTTGAACAGTGTCTTGTACAGGAATTGATACTCTGCGCTGCTGAAATCGGCATCGGTCAATGCAGCCATCAGATGCTGCTTGTAGAACCCCGTCGACTGTCCAGCCAGCTGCGCCGCATATTCAACGTCCACATCGTAGCCAGCGTCAAGCAGCTGCCGCATCTGCCACGCCGTATTCGCGGTGCGGCGCTCCAAGGTATCCGAGCACAAATCGCACACCGCCGGGGCATCGGCGGGCATGCCCAATCCCAAAAGATGCACGCGCCGCTTTGCAGTCGAGTCCCACGCACTGATCTCTACACCGCACACAACCGAGAATCCATGCTCTGCCGCCTGCTGCCGAATAGCATCAAGCCCGACAGTGGTGTCGTGGTTCGTTACCGCCAGATGGGTAACCCCCCGCACGCGTGCCTTCCCCATCAGCTCCAAAAACGAATCCGACCCATCAGAAAGCGTTGTATGTGCATGCAGATCGGCACGAAATTCCCTCCCAGGCTGTACCCCCAGCAAATCCCACAGCGGCTCCTGCCGAAATGCCTGCGCGGTACGCTCTTTGGTGCCCTGCCATTCGCTCATTGAACTATCTCTCCCTTTTGCATATTGAACTCATGGTCGCACAGGCCCTCCATAAACTCGAGGTCATGGAAAATCCCCAACATCGTGGTCCCCTGCGCCTTCAATCGCTCTATTAACTCGCGCACTTTCACCTTCGACGCCGCATCCAGCGAAGCAGTAGGCTCGTCAAGCAGCAGCAAACGAGGCTGCTTGATCATGGCGGCAGCAATATTCAAGCGAAGCTTTTCGCCACCAGAAAACGTACGCGGATACAGCAGCCACAGCGATTCATCGATGTCAAAATGGCGTAGCATGCGCTCGGTTTCCCACATTGCCTTTTCCTCCTCATCGGCACCGAAGGTTTCCAGGGCGCTCTTCAATACGATGTCGTAGGCGGTTTGGCGCGGCAGGGCATTCAGAAACTGCGAAACATAGCCCATTTCGTATTTGCGCAGGTAGATCATCTGACGCTCGCTCGCCTGGCACAAATCAAGCGCTCCAAACGATTCCGAGTTGTACCAAATGGCGCCCGACTCCGGCAAATTGGTGCGGTAGATGCAACGCAGGATGGTCGATTTGCCCGATCCGCTGCGCCCCGTAATGCCCACGAATTCGCCCGGCATAAGCGAAAGGCTGATGTGCTGGCACCCCAAGATATGACGCCCCGCGCGATGCATCACGAACGACTTGGAAAGATCGTCGATCTTCAAAAGCTCTTCCATAGCAGCCTCTCCTAGCGATCGTAACCATGAGGCTGATCGGGATAATGCGAACGATATACCGAATTGCCGCCCACGAAAGCGCGCGTGATAACCGGCGTGGTAATACGCGCATCAGGCGTGCATCCAATTTCGCGAACCAACAGAATATCCGCTCGCTTGCCAACTGTAAGCGTGCCGACTTCGGAATAGATGCCCACCGCCTTAGCGGGATTTGCCGTAACCAACGCAAACGCTTCAGAAAGGGACATAGCACATTCACGATGCAAAATGAACACCGCATCAATAAGAGCTGCCGGATAGTAGTCGCTGCACAGCATGGTAATCACGCCCCGCGCTACGCCCTCACGCGCCGAAAGGTTGCCCGAATGGCTGTGCCCCATCATCACGTTCGGGGCTCCCGCCAAGGTAAACATACCTCGCTCATGCGCATCGCGCGCTATTTCCATGTCGACGGGAAACTCGGAAATCGACGCGCCCAATGCGCCCATGTAATCGAGCTTCTCCTTCGAATCATCGTCATGAGAAGCAAGCGAAACTCCCTGCTCGTGAGCAAGTTCGGCAAGCTCGCTTAGCTGCTCGGAACCAATCTTGTCGGCCGCCTGCTGCTCCATCACGATAGCAGCGACCTCTTCATCGGAAATACCGTCACGGTACCCTTTGATGGTGTCGCTGAATACCAGCAAATCCCGATACTGACCCTGACCCGGCGTATGATCCATAAACGAGATCAAGTCGACTTTGCCATCCTGCAGGTAGTTGTACACCTCATCCACGCGGTCGACCGAATCAAGCTCTAGGCGCAAATGGAAACGATGGCGAATAAGATGGTCATGCTCTTCGCTTTCGCGCATAGAGAAAATGCTTTCGGCAAGCTTCCTCACATTCTCGAAATTTCGAATGGGCTTGTGGTCGAAAATCTTAGCTCCGTATACCGAAAGAGAGTGATAGATCGTGGTCACACCATGAGATACCAGCTCACGGTCCACCTTATACAGCGAAGTGGGCAAATCCATAACCACGCTCGGACGCGGAGATGCCACCGACTCGATGTAATCGGAGTGAACATCGATCATGCCTGGAACCACATAGGCGCCACGCGCATCCACCACAGGGAAACCAGTTTCCCTGTCAACCACCATGCCCGACGTGTTCTCGTCAAGCTGCGCGTCAACCGTGCGAGCATTGGCAAGCGTCGGCGCAATGCGCGCAATGGTTCCGTTTTCAACGACGATGTCGTGGTTGGGCAGAATCGCATCTTCGGCAACCACATTACCTCCGCGAATCACAAGCGAATTTGCTTCCATAAATGCATTTCTCCTTGCATTGGGTTATCAATCTATGCGGCGCTCGTAAAAGCGCCACCGGGCGAAGAGGCCCATTTACAGCAGCGAACACACCAGCTGCTGAGTGTAGGAATGCTGAGGGTCTTCCAAAACCTGATCGGTAAGACCGTGCTCCACAACTTGCCCATTCAGCATCACGAACGTGCGATCGGCTAGCATGCGAATAACTCCCAAATCGTGGCTTACCACCAGCATGCTTACACCGAAATCGCGTTTGATCTGCAGAATCAGATCAAGAACGCTGGCCTGCACGGAAAGATCGAGACCCGTGGTAACTTCATCCAAAAGCAACACGGGCGGGTTGTTCGAAAGCGCCTTGGCAATCTGAACGCGCTGCTGCATGCCGCCGGAAAACGTTGCCGGCGCATCCCCTGCACGCGAAAGGGGGATGTTCACCTTCCCTAAAAGTTCATTGCCGCGAGCACGCATCGACTCCACGCTGCGATTGCCAGCGGCAATCATCTGCTCAGCAATGTTCGAAAGGGAGGAGAAGTTCATGCGCAAGCCCAAATACGGATTCTGGTACACCATGCCCAGCACCGTGTTGCGCACCTTGCGCTTCTGCTGCGAGGAAAGCTCAAGCAAATTCGCCTCGCCGCCATCATAGGCAACAGCACGCACTGTGCCCGCAGTGGCAACCTGGTCGAAGTACAGGCACTGCATAAAAGTGGATTTGCCGCTGCCCGACTCACCCACGATCCCCACAATTTCACCGGGATACAAATCCAGGCTCACATCGCGAACCGCATGCACCGTCTTGCACTTTGGGCATATGTTGCGCTCCAACTCGCCACCGCCCAAGCAATAGTCGCAGCCTTCACCAAAGCGCTTCGACACATGGCGCACCTGCAAAAAGGGCTCTTCATCCATAACGGGCACCTTATTCATTGCGCCCCTCCTCTCGCCTTTGCTGGCAGTACGCCGTGTCGTTGCACTGGTAATATGTTTCGCCCGTTTCCTCGTCCACCAATTCGTCCAGGTACACATCGGTGGCACCGCACAGGCGACAGCTCTCCCCCTCAAAGCTCTCTACCGCAAAGGGGTAATCTTCGAAATCGAGCGGATGAACATGGGTAAAAGGCGGGACGGCATAGATCTTCTTTTCACGACCCGCACCCAAAAGCGTCAGGTTCTGAGCCATGTTAAGCCTCATCGTGTCGAAGCGGGGAATGGGCGAAGGGGCCATTACATAGCGCCCTTCCACCAAACACGGGTGGTCTGCGTTGGTGACGGTATGCCCATAGCGCACGATCTGGTCAAACAGCCCCAGCCACGCCCCGGTGTAGTCTGCCTCGGCATGAAGCACGCGCGTTTTTGCCTCGCTTGGCTCGAAATTTCGCAGGGGCTCGGGCATCGGAACCTGCAGAACAAGTATCTGATCTGCCGAAAGCGGCTGTTCTGGGATGCGATGGCGGGATTGGACAAGGGTTGCATGCTGCGTTTTCTCGGTGACCTCAACATCAGTGGTTTCGACCACGAGCTTCTTTATGTTCACCGCATTCACGCTGTCATCGGCGCCTTGATCGATCACCTTCAGCACGTCGCCCTGACCAATAAGCACCAACGTTATCTGCAAGCCGCCCGTGCCCCAACCTCGGCCAATAGGCATTTCGCGCGAAGCGAAGGGAATCTGATGGCCCGGAATGGAAACACCCTTGATAATGGCGCGGCGAATCTCGCGCTTCGACGCCTCATCGAAAAAGGCAAAGTTATAGAGCTGGCACATTACTGCCCATCCCCCTCCACGGTTGAGCGCACACTGGAAAGCTTTGATTGGAACGTTACGTAGTGCGGCAACTTCAAATGAGAAACGAAGCCGGTAGCCTCAACGCCGTCCACGTGGTATAAAACGAATTCCTCGTCCTGCGTTGGGTAGCGCTTGTCGCCCTGTTCAAGGCAGAAATCAAGAACGCTCATCGCAATTGCCTTCGTCTCTTGACGCCCCATCACCATGCCGTACCCCACCTTGAAGCCCATCTGCGACTTGCCTTCCCTGGAGCGATCCACCGCAAACACGCTTTCCACTTCCGTCACAGGAATGTTGCCCAGGTAGTAGGCGTCGTCTTCGCTGGCATCATCAGCCAAAGGGTGGTCTACCAGCACTTCAGCCGAACCGCAGCGCAATTCTCCCACCGTAGGGTGCGAAGGGCCAAAGCCCCTAATGGCCGCATACCCTAAGGTAGTTACGCCCTGGGTCATGCCGCGGGCCAACGTCTGCAAACGCGCAGACCGTGGCGCAGGAAACACCAGCGGCTCCATGGTCACGTCAACAGGAGCCTCGTTGTTTTCGGCGCATTCATCGATCAAGCCTTCTTCGCGCAGATAGCCCAGCACCTTCGGCTTATGCTTCAGCTTCGCCGCAGCAGCACGATGTTCCTCGCGCTCCTCTTCGCTGAGCGCCGCCCATTCCGCATCCAGCTCATCGTCGTAAGCACGGCGCACCTTCGCCGCATCTTCGTCGGTCTCGTGCTCCAAATCGAAGCGAATCAAGCGGTGGGAATAATCGCGCGTTGCCCCCAGCAGCTGACCTCCAAGAACATCCTTGAAAGCCGCCGAGATACGACGCTCAACCGCCATGTTTTCGCCCTTGATCTCGCGCGAGACATACGGGCGTTCAAGCGTCGAGCGAAACGCGCGCAGCAGAAACACCGCCTCTTCGGGCGAGCCCTGTGCCTGCTTCAATGCCACTGCAGCAAGGCGAGGCGCGTAGAGAGAGGCTTCGCCCATCACCTGTTCCACAAGACCGGGAAACGCATCTTCCACCGCGTCGGCAGAAACGCCATCCGAGCCTTCAACGCGCTCGCGCTCAAGGAGCTTAAGGCTTTCTTCGATGGTAAGGCCGCCGCCACGTACTGCAACGTACCCCATTACGCCACCTCCCCTTTTCTTCCGCCCAAGCAGGTGAACGTATTTTCGATGCGGGTGGTACGAGGAAGCGCCGCCACGTTGCCCTCGCCGTCAACAAGCAAGATCTCGATGCCGCAGGGGTACCCATCGGCCCGCTCCGCGCGAGCATGCGCCCATTCCGCTTGGCTTACATACAGTTCGGCGGTCTTTTCGATGCCAGGCCCCGAAAGCTCAAAGCACGTTAAGTCCTTGGCGGGAGCTGTGGAGATGGAATCGACCAGCAAAACAACCGTGGCGCCCCTTTCCGGTTCCTCAAGCGTGCCCGGCTTTGCCTGGGCAATCGCTTCAGCATGAACCGCGTCGCTTGCCACGGGGGCCAACACGAAATCGGCCCCTTGCGCGTGAGCCTGCTTTGCGTGGGTTTGCACGGTCAGCCAACGAGCAACATCCTGCGATGCGGGCCCAACCGAGCAAAAGGTCACCGCCTGATCAACAAAAAGGCGCACCGCTGTTTCAAAACAGCCCGGCACTGGCGCAGTCTCGCCGCTTTTCGGAAAAGCATCAACCTGCCCAACGGTGCCAGGGCGAGCAAAGACTTCCAGCACCTGCCGAAACGCGCGCTGGGCCACATGGGTTTCTATATTATTCGCAATCATCCTTAAACTTCCATCGTCGAAAAATCCACCTGGGTACGGAGCAACGCCTCCGCGCGCTTTTGCTCCGCTTCAGCCAAACGCTGCCGCTCTTCCTCGAGCATCTCTTCCCAAGCCAGCAGTAAAATCTCGTTGCCGCCTACGGCATACACCGCATCGACAATCGCCAAATCACGGGCTTTCTTGCGGTCCTCTCCCAGCACCATGCCGTAGCCATGGGCGCCACCGATGCGAACTGCGCACGAGGTCATAAGCGCTTCGCCCAGATAAAACAGGCTGCACTGAGCTCCCTCGCGCACCTTCACCATCACCAGCTCCTCTGTGGGTTCCCTCACCATCGCAACGGCATAAAGCTGTTCCGCTTCGCACGCCATACGGGAAAGGACCTTGCGACTGCCTTCCACCAAAATGCGTGTACGTTCTTTTCTGTTCATCTTTTCTCCTAGTTCTGCACGATGAAGCGCTTGCGCAATTGAGTCGAAAGAAGCTCCAGCGCAACGGCAACCGCGAAGCAGAAGTACACGATTAGGCCCACTTCATGGATGTCGTAATAGAAGCTGCCCGCCAAAAATAGCTGATAGCCGATGCCACCCGCGCCCGCAACGGCGCCCACGGCAACAGCGTTGACGAAGTTGATTTCGAAGCGAATGAATGTCCAGGAAAGAATCTCAGACAGCTTTTCGGGTACAACAGCGGAAAACACCACCTGCCACCATGAAGCGCCCGAGGCGCGCAGGGCTTCCACCACGCCGGGGTCAACCTCTTCGAAACTTTCTGAATAAGCCTTAGTCAGGTACGCAATGCCGTGGAACAAGAGGCCCGCCACCGCTGCTTCGGGGCCTAGCCCGATAGCAACCGTGAAGATAAGCACCCATAAGATGGTGGGAACGGCGCGGAACAGCGACATAACCGCCTTGATGGCGTTCGAAGCCACGCGGTTCGACAGGTTCATGGCCGCGCAAAGCCCCAAAACGAAAGCGATAACCGCACCCAGCACCGTGGTGAGCGTTGCAAGAGCTAATGAAACGAAGAGGCCGTCCACTAAATCGGGAAGGGTGAAATGCCCGCCGAGTCCTGGCTGCGTAAGCATGGTTGCAGAGTCGCCCAGAGCATTTGACGTTGCCTCCAAAAGAGGTGTGTCGCCGTAATCCATCAGCACGAAGGTCAACACCGTTACCGCTGCCAGTAAGCCCAGCGTTGCCCCAAGCACCGCATTCGACTTGTTCATGCAGCGCGTCTTAATCTTGCCGGTTCGCGAAACGCGCGCTCCGGCGCAAGCCGCGCCTTCACAAGCCTTGCCCTGATGATCTACAGGCTGGTAAGCTGCGCCTTCTTTAGCAAACTGACTCATAGGATGCGCCTCCTTACATAGTTGGAAACGCTTTCGCAGCAGATAACAACCACCACGATCAGCAGAATCACCAAGCCCGCCACGTCATAGCGGAAGCTCTTGTAAAACAGGTTGAACACGAACCCGATGCCCGTACCGGTAAGGATGCCCACCAGAGTGGCGTCACGAATGTTGGTCTCCACCATGTACAGCATCCAGCTCACTACTGAAGTGACCGAAAGGGGAATTACTCCCTGCGCCACAACCTGCAAATAGCTCGCGCCCGTGGCCCGAAGCGCCTCGATGGTACCCGAGCTTATTTCGTCGATGCTTTCCAAAAAGCAACGGGTCAGGTAACCGAAGCTGCCTAGGAACAGCGCCAGAAAGCCGGTGAACTCGCTTTGATGGAACGAGAACAAAAGGATAAAAGCCCAGGCAACAACGGGAATGTTACGGAACAGCGATGCGATACCGCGCGCCAAAACCTGCGCCACGCCGCCGAGTCCCACCGAACGCGACCCAAGCACCGCAACCACATAGGCAAGCAGCGCCGCCGTGGTGCTGACAGCAATCGAGTCGAGCACCGTGGAAAGAAGCGCAGGCATAATCTGCGGCAATTTTTCAAGTGATGCGGCACTTGGCAAGAAGTTCACCGCCATCCAGGCAAGACCGCCAGGGATATCGGCTGCCGCCTCCATAAAGTCGAAATCGACATACGCACCGGAAAGCGCGTTGATGGCAAGAAAGCCCGCCACCAACCCCACAATGCACAGCGTTCGCTTCCGAAAGAACCAACGAGCGGTATAGGCCTCCGCTGCCGCCCTGGTTTCATTGCCGGCGAAAACCGCCGAGCGGCCTTCGTCGGAGGCTGTTGCCTTCGCAAACTTGATGGTCATGCGCCCACCTCAACATGAG
>FR884593.1 GCA_000436075.1 Eggerthella sp. CAG:209
CACAGGTGCAGGATGCGGGCGATGGCTCATTTCTGGCTGCAGTGGGACGGTTGCTGCGAGGGTGGTTGTGCAGGGAAGGGGAAATGAAAAAGAGACCGCATATGCGGCCTCTTTACGTTAAAGCGATAAGTTACGAACGCCTGTATGGCAAGCTCGAACGCGAGCTGCGTCTTAGTAGTTCTCGGCGTGTACTTCGAAGTAGCTCTTGGGGTGAGCGCATACGGGGCAAACTTCAGGAGCCTTGGTGCCAACAACGATGTGGCCGCAGTTACGGCATTCCCAAACCTTGACTTCGCTCTTCTCGAAAACCTGAGCGGTTTCGACGTTCTTCAGAAGGGCACGATAACGCTCTTCATGATGCTTCTCGATTTCGCCAACCATGCGGAACTTGGCCGCCAGAGCCTTGAAGCCCTCTTCTTCTGCGGTCTTGGCGAAATCATCGTACATATCGGTCCACTCGTAGTTTTCGCCATCAGCTGCAGCTGCGAGGTTTGCTGCGGTGTCACCAATGCCGCCGAGCTCCTTGAACCACAATTTTGCGTGTTCCTTTTCATTATCGGCGGTCTTCAGGAACAGGGCGGAAATCTGCTCCATACCTTCCTTCTTAGCTACGGAAGCGAAGTAGGTGTACTTGTTGCGAGCCTGGGACTCGCCAGCAAATGCTGCCTGAAGGTTTTTTTCGGTCTGGGTACCTGCATACTTGTTCTCGCTCATTTTGGGCTCCTTTCGCGAGATGATTGCTAGTTATGAAGGGCGTCTTTGCCAACGCGTGCTTCTGTACATTCAGGGCAGAGATAGGTGACGTTCAAATCATACGAAATGATCTGGGCACCAGAATCCCGCTGGATGGACTCAGTGAAATCCTCTAGCGAGACATCAACAAGCCTGCCACAATTCTGGCACACTAAATGGTCGTGCCGGGTGACGTTGTCGTAACGATCGGGAAAGCCGGGAACAGCCACTTTACGGATGAGGCCTTTGGCATAAAGACTGGCAAGGTTGTTGTACACCGTTGCCATGGAAACCTTTGTGCCCCGTTCCTTGAGGTGTAAATACACCTGTTCTGCCGTGGGGTGATCAGTGGAGGCATTGATGGTGTCAAGAATGATCTGTGCGTTCTTGTTCATTTATGCCCCTCCTTAAAACCTCGAATTAGAACAGTTCCAATTTACAGTGATATATGAGAGTAGTCAAGTATCATTTAGAGAAATTCAAATTCTGGTTAAGATTTGGGCGAACACGAGGGGTGCTTTAGACTCGGGCGGACACGAGGGGGATCTTTGGACCCGGGATGACATGAGTGGCTTTGGATGCGGGTAATCGTGAAGGGGAGCCTTGGATTCAAGCAACCGCGAAGTGCTGCTTTGGACTCGGGAGGGCATGAAGGGTTTTGGGCGCAGGCAGGCTCAAGAGGGCGATTTGGATACAGGCCAACGCAAAGGGTCGCTTTGGGTTCGGCCAATGCAAAAGAGTGCCCTGGATGCAGGCAATCGCGAAGGGCCGCTTTGGGTTCGAGCGAACACGAGAGACGCATTGGGTGCATACAAGCTTGAAGGGGTGTTTTTGATACGGGCAGGTGAGAAAGGGCGTTTTGAGCATGGGCAAACGCTAAAGGAATCCTGCGAGGGGGGCTTTGGAAGCGGAAAACCTTAAAAGCACCTTTGCGGAGCAATACTGAAACATATGAGTGGTATTCTTGTTGATCTGCCAAGTGTTCGGATTGCGCACTGTTGCTTTTGGGCGCTGTTTTGGCACAGTCTGCACGGGCTGGCGGTTTCCGATGAGCGCCATCTGGCAGCATGGCGGCGTTCTGCCTCACTGCTCTTCAGCAAATAAATACGTCCGATCACAATAAGGCGCACTTCTCAAACTCGGCCTTACCTTTTTCGATCGGAGTTCGGGAAGTGCGGCCTAAAATGATCAGGGCGTATAAGCAAAAGCTTTGATTGATTACTGCAGCTCAAGTGCGCAGATGTTCTCCACGTGGTTGGTATGGGGGAACATGTCGACGGGCTGAACCTCGGTAAGTCGGTATCCGTGTTTAACGAGATATTCGACGTCGCGTGCCTGCGTGTTGGGGTTGCAAGAGATGTAGACGATGCGCTTCGGCGCCAAGCTGCAAGCAGAACGAAGGAACTGCTCATTTGATCCTGCGCGTGGAGGATCCATCAGCAAAACATCGAGCGATTCGCCTTCCTTTGCCAGCTTATCCATGAAATGCCCGGCATCTTCAGCGGTGAAATCGGCATTCTCGATGCCGTTGTGGCGCGCGTTTTCGCGCGCGTCTTTAATGGCGGATGCCACGTTGTCTACGCCAATTACGCGTGCAGCGTGGGCGGTTTCGGCACCAGGCAGCCCCTTTGCCGCCACCAGGCCGATGGTGCCTGTTCCGCAGTAGGCGTCCATGGCTGTTTCAGTGCCGGTAAAATGCGCCATCTCGATGGCCTTTCGGTACAACACTTCGGTTTGCGTGGCGTTGACCTGGTAAAACGAATGCGATGAAATGCGGAATGTGAGCCCGCAGAGCTCGTCGATTATGAATCCTGGGCCATAGAGCGTCTTTTCGCCTTCATCGCCCAAGATCACGTTGGTTTGGCGGGTGTTTACGTTCTGCACCACGGTGGTGATGGCGGGGCAGCGCTTTTTCAGCTCGCGGCAAAAATTGCGCGAGGCGGGAAACTCCTTGCCGTTAGTGACGACGGTGACCAGCAATTCGCCGGTGGTGTGCCCTACGCGTATAACGGCGTGACGAATGAAGCCTGTGTTGGCGTCTTCGTTATAGGGCTCCATGTGGTAGCGCTGCATGAGCGACCGAATAGCCAAAACCGCCTGCTTAGCGTCTTTGTTTTCCAAGAGGCAGGAATCGGTGTTGATGACGCGGTGCGTGCCAGCTGCGTACATGCCGCAAAGGATTTCGTGCTGCGGTGCGCTCTTGGCGCCGGCATTGCCCTTCTTGCCCCGAGGCTTCTTTCCGCCTTTAGTCTTCCGTCCTGGAACATAGGGCGAAGTGACCTTGTTGCGGTAGTAATAGGGCTCGTCCATCCCTGCGATGGGGTTGAACACGGTACCCTCGCGTGCGAAAGGCTCGAAGAGTTCAATCATCTCGTTTTGCTTGCGTTCCAGCTGTTTCTCGTAAGGAAGGGAAAGCAACTGGCAGGCTCCGCATTGCTTTTGCGCAGAGCAGTGGGGCATGTTCATGGAAGGGGCTCCTTTTAGTGTGTGCACGTAAAAAGTGTAGCGGATGCAGCGCGCTTGCAGGGAAACGACATCACAATACGAAAGCCTTTGCTTTAAGGTTTGCTTGGTTGCGGCGGGCTGTCTGTTCGGGTAACGGGGATAGGCTTGGGTGAATCGACTCGGCATCGACGATAGCCGCTTAGGGATCGTGTGTTTTCAACGAAGCCCTTCGGGGGCAGGGGCGCCAACAGTGAAAAAGAGGCCCCGATAGCAGCAGTGCATTATCGGGCCCTGCGCTTTTTGCACTGCTGGCTGGAAGTCCCTATGGGCTCGTCGTCATCTACAACTAATCGTTAATGCCCTAAACCTTTTTTCCTTAATGCTGAATGGCCTGGCTGAATAGGCTGATTCATTATCGGTCGATTTGGGAATTCTGCTGAATTGCGAAAGTTTGAGCAAATGCTCCAATTCAGTTCGCAAAGGAGGGGTTCCCTTACAGAAGAGGTGTAGCTATGCGTTTCCTCAATGTTGTCATGTTGTTGGTGTTTGCCCTCGGATTGTTAGGCTGTGCAAACTCAAGCCAATCGGCGGATGACGCTTCAGGGAATATTCCATCGGGGCGGAACGTTTTTCTTGTTGACCAAGATCATAAAACGTTGCTTAGCTTGGGTGAACCTTCTGTGCTGCTTGGCGGGGCCGAGGAAAATTGGCGTTGTCTTGCTTCATACGATCTTGATGTCTCTTTTATTCTTGGGGAATCTGCCAGCTCCCTTGTCTCTCTTTCGGTTTCGGGGGAGGGCGAATGCGGTGTTTTCTCCGCGGCTGATCAGGATGAAATTCTTGAGTCGGGTTCGATGCCCAATCGTTGTGATGCGGGTTCTTCCTCTTTGAGAATTGGTTGTCTTGTCGATTTGGGCGAATCTGCCTGTTCCCAATTGGTGAATGGCAACGGACCCCAGGGGCGTCAACTTGCAGAAAAAGTCGCCTCTAAAATGGACGGGTTGATGATTGTGGCAACGATGGATTCGGGTGCTGAATATCAATGGGAGTTGGTCCAGGGCGAGTAGCAACAAATCGTATTGTTCGTAAACAGGTTTTACACAAACAGGAGAGACCAACTGTTTGACGATGACTATGCCGTCGAAAACGAGAAGGAGGTCAAAATGACTATTTCGAAAAAGGCAGCAGCATCAACGTTAGTATGTGTTGCAATTGCGCTTTTGCTTTCCTACTTTGCTCAGCCCGCATTTGCGACTATGCCAAATTGTAAAGTTTGGGGCAATCAGAAAGCCTATACCTATGAGGGAATTACGATTACCCATAAAGCTGGAATAGAATCTATGTCCTGGTCCGGAAGCCAGAATTACATTACGGGTTGGGCTTATGCAAAAACTAATAGCTCGATTGCGGAAGGTAAGATTGGCGCTAGAGCTGAGCTTTATGATGGTGCTGGGTTGTTGATTAATTCGACAAAGCCGATTTGGAATGCCGCTGGCGAAAAAGACGTAGGTGTTGGCGCTGGTGCAGTTAGAAATGTTGGAGGGAAATATTACGCTGGGGGCAGGGCGTACGTTTCCGGAACGCACATTAAGTACGATATCTGCGCCTATTCCCCGACGACGACATGTGATTTATTTGAAGAAGGAGATGCCCTTATGAGTGTTTCCGAGTACAGCGTGAATAGCAACAATCAGACTTATGGGTCGATGGTTTCAGCGAATTCGGTGGGATATGAACCAGACCTTGTTTCCGCTGTTGCCACGAATGGTAAAAGTGGCTATGTCGTAAACGAGCAATTGGCGGATGCCTCTTTTTCTGGGGAGATTACTTCGATTCCCGTTTACGCTGAAGATGGGGAAACTCGGATAGGTGTCTTTGAATTTTCTGATCCTTTGCGGAGTTAGTCTTATGCAAGAGGGTCGCCATTGACGGCTGGCGACCCTTTCTTTTTTGGAGGGGCAATGAATATCAGCCAACTTGAATATCTTGTTTCTGCGATTCATCTAGGGAGTTATTCCCGTGCCGCAAAAGAGCAGTTCGTAACTCCCCAGGCTGTTTCGAAGGCCATAAGAACTTTGGAGTCGGAACTGGGCTTGAAGCTGATTGTGCCATCGGGGAAAACTATATCGCCGACAGACGTGGGGTTGTTAATTGCCGAAGAGGCAGAAGAGGTTATCTATCATGCAGGCAAAATAGGCTCAATCGCTTCCTCGTATAGGTTACGTATTTCCGACGAGGGAAAAATGAGGTGCGCTATTGCGTCTTGGGGTGAAGGGGACTCCTTGATTCCTCCGTTTGTAAAGGGTCTGCTAGGAAATAGTGGTTGGGTGGAAAGTCTGATCGAATTGCCCAACGAGAGGTGCTTGTCCGGTTTGAGGTTGGGCTATATTGACTTTGCTGTCCTGCTCGGTACCCCGATGCTCGAGGGTTTTAAGCGAAAGTTTCTCTATTCTGTATCGCCTAATCTTCTAGTGGGGTCGAATAACCCGTTGGTATCTCGGGATGCACTTTCAGTGCATGATTTGAAAACGGTCAAACTTGCTTTGCCGTTTCATGCGGAAGAAGTTTGCCCTTATTTGAAAGATTTGGCTTCTGATTATGGGGTGAATCTTCATTTTGAGATGCTCAACAACAGTCGGGAGAGCATTGGGAATTTTTTTTCGGACAATGAAGATGCCGCCCTTCTCGCTATCAGCGGATCTGCTTGGGAGGTTTTGATACCTGACGTTGTCAGCCTTCCGTTTGTTTCGCAAGAAGGGGTTCACTTTCCGGTTTCGGCAATTTATTCGGATTCGAGAAACGAAAATGCCGACAGGCTTTGTGACTTCATAACTTCAAATCTGAAAAACAAGTCAGATTAAGCTAAATAAATTGGGAATCCTGTGCATCGGGCTAACACCAAATAATACTTTTACCGCAGGGCGTATTTGCGTTTGATGCGTTCTAGTTTCCGTTTCCAGGGTAGGTAGAGGGCGGAAAGGAATATCACGGTGGCTACGCTATGGACCAAGTCTAGCGGCAGGCCGGCCAGGTAGGCTGCCAGCGCCCCTTGCCACGTTACCGGTACCAGGAATGCCACGATATACCAACTGTTCAGGATGAAGCCGTAGCCCAATCCGGACAGAAAGCCATAGCAGAGCAGAACGACGGTTCCCAAGCTGGGACCATGGGCACCAAGCCGTTCGCTCAACGCAAATACGCCGTTGTTTGCCAATACGCCGGCAACGTATCCTACCAATCCCCAGGCATACATCTGCCAGGGCGTCCACGGTCCCTGTCCGAAGAAGAAGTTGGAGCACAGCGCCGCAAGTGCCCCCACCATGAAGCCGCTGTGCTTGCCGAACACCGCTCCGGCAATGATGCAGATGGCGCTGACTGGCTTGAAGTCGGGAATGGGCGCAAACAGGATGCGTCCCGCTGCTGCCAATGCCCCCAGGGTTGCCGTGGGCATAATTTGGCGCAGGGCGGGCTTTCCCGCTTCAAACCCGCAGAAGAATACCGCCAGCGCCGCGCAACCTACCAGCAGCGTGAGCAACCCCGACTGTTCGATCTGCAAGTATGCGCATGTCAGCAAAGCGGCAAGGGGTGCCAACAGGGCTACTGCTTCGGCAGCAGAGCGAAGCATATGTTTTGCAGGGGCGCTCACTGGTGCTCCCAAGCGCGCGTGAAGTCGTTTTCGGTAGCGCGGTAGAACAAGTTGTTGCGGAAGAATTCGCTCGGTGTTTCGGTGCAGGCGTCTTCGCCGTCGAAGAGCATGGTTATGGTGTCTGCTACGCAAGCCGCAAAAGGCAGGTCGTGCGTCGCCACGACTATGGTGACTCCCTCTGCTGTCAGTGCGCGGCAGAGCTTTGCAACCATGAGCTTTGCTTCGGTATCGAGTCCTTTGGTTGCTTCGTCGAGAAGCAACAGCTTTGGGCGTGTGAGCAGCACTTTTGCGAACGCCAGCAGCTGCTGCTGGCCGCCGGAAAGATCATAGGGATGTAGGTTTTCCAGCCCCTGCAGCCTCAAGCGCCGCATCATGGCGTCAATTTCCTCGTCCCCATAGCCGCATGCACGTTGCCAATCGCGCAGTTCTTCGGCAACGGAGTCGCACACGAACAGCGCTTTCGGATCTTGCGGAATGAATCCTTGGTTTTCTCGAAGCGGCGCTTTTATGCGGCCGCGTTCGGGGCGCATTGTTCCCGCCGCAAGTGCCAGCAGGGTTGATTTGCCGCATCCGTTGCCGCCCACAATAGCGTGCAGGGTGCCTTTTTGCACGGTAAGGTTGCATCCCTTAAGGACGAAGGGTGCTTTGCGCTCGTAGCGAAACGAAGCGTCGCGAACTTGCAGAACTGGTTCGTTAGTGCGTTGAACTGGGGTTTCAGTGGGCGCTGCAAGGATGTATACCTTAGACGTGGGGAGTGCCGCTTCCTTAAGCTGGCCGTTTTGCAGGGCGAGCCTTTGCGTGGCGTAGGGTGCCATAAGCTCGGGGGCATGGGTGGTGGCAAGCACGGTAATGCCCAGCTCGCGGTTAATGCGGAAGAGGGCGTGCGCCAGCGAATGGGCGGCCACGGGGTCTAGCTGACTGGTGGGTTCGTCGAGCAGGAGCAGACAAGGGGCGCAGGCGAGTGCGCTGGCAAGAGCCAGCAATTGCTTTTGCCCTCCTGAAAGATTGTTCACGTTTTGATGCAGCCAGCTGTTCATGCCAAAGAAATGGGCAATCTCCGCAACGCGGCGACGCATAGCGTCTTGGGAGACTGCCAAGTTTTCCAAGCCGAAAGCCAATTCGTGCCAAGGCTCAGAACATACCAGCTGGTTGTCGGGGTTCTGCATAACGAAGCCAATGGTGCTTGCCGATTCTTCGACGCTCAGAGTGGAGGAATCTTTCCCGAAGATTTTGATCGCGCCCGTGTGGATCCCGTTGGGGGCAAGCTCTGGCTTGCAGCAGCGCAGCAGCGTGGTTTTGCCGCAGCCTGTGGCGCCGGTGATCAGCGTAAACGATCCTTCTTCGATTTCCGTGCAAAGGGGCCCGATAAGGGGGTGCCCGTCTTGGTTCGGTTGTGCGGCGAGGCGTTCTGTTAGCAGCTCTGCTTCAGTGGCGGTTTGGTAAGAGAACGCGAAATTGTCGAATGTTAAAGCGGCGCTCATCGGCGCACCTTTCCTAACAGTTCCAGCATGAAGGGGAAGCACAGGGCCAGTGCATAGAGAGCAACAAGCGGGTTGCCCAGGCTGCCATGGAAGGCAGGAAAGAACCCGAAGCCGTCCATGAGGGTATAA
>FR884594.1 GCA_000436075.1 Eggerthella sp. CAG:209
GGGCAAGCCTCCAAAGAAGCTTGCCCCACAATGGCGACGCCAAATGCTACGTTGCCGCTTTTTTGTTTAATTGCCATGCCGGTTACATGACGATGCAATCGGCTAATCCCACAGATACCCAACACCGCGGACGGTTTCCAAGTGCTGAGAAAGCTCAGGGCCGAGCTTGGCACGCACACGTCGAACATGGACGTCGACGGTTCGAGAGCCACCAAAATAGTCAAACCCCCAAACGCGACGAAGCAAAGCGTCACGCGAATACGTACGTCCAGGATGCGTTACGAGGAATGCCAGCAACGCATATTCCAGATAGGTGAAATCGATCGGCTCGCCGTTTACGGCAACTTGATACGTTGCCAAGTTGATGGTCATGCCATCAACCGAGATAAAATCGTTTGTCGAGCTTTCATTTCCCGGCCACAATAGCTGTCTGATGCGAAGAGAGCATTCCTCCGAACTTGCTCCATGCACAACAAAATCGCAATTGATCTGAACGGGCAAACGGAAGCCCGAAAGCATGTCCTCTTTCACGATGATGAGCATCGGCACGCCGCCATCGTCGATAAGTGCCTGCTCGACCGCAATCAGCGTTTGCGCTGATTCTGCGGTTGCTTCATAGATAACCAAATCGTACGAGGGATTGTCGGCCAAGAGCTTCTTGAACTGCATAGACGAGCCTGCCGCAACATCGACATCAAGGCTGGAAAGCACCGCCTGGAACTTATGGGCGTTGTCGAGACTGTCCGCAATGAATATGACATTCTTCCTTTGTTGCATGATACGCCTCCGTTACAGTACGCCCAGATAACGGTCAAGCTCCCAGTTGGAGACCTGGCGCTGGTACTCGTTCCACTCTTCACGCTTTACCTTCACAAGGAACGAATGGATATGCTCACCAAGCACTTCTTTCATCAGCTCAGATTCGGCGAACAGCTCCACGGCTTCACCAAGCGTGTCGGGCAGAGATTCAAACCCTCGTACACGCAGCTCCTGACGAGAAAGCCCACGAGCGAAGTCTTCTTCCATAGGAGGGCACAACTCGAGTTCTTCTTCTATGCCCTTCAAGCCAGCAGCAAGCACCGCCGAAAATGCCAGGTACGGGTTAGCGGCAGAATCGGGGCTTCGCAACTCTACGCGGCACGCCTCTTCCTTATCGGGTTTGTAACCAGGAATGCGCACCAGCGCAGAACGATTATTGCGCGCCCACGAGATTTGCACCGGTGCTTCACCGCCGGGAACCAGACGTTTATAAGAATTAACGCTGGGGTTGGTGAGCAGGCTGAATTCGGGAACGTACTTGAGCAAGCCCG
Organism: Eggerthella sp. CAG:209; assembly: GCA_000436075.1. Taxonomy (GTDB): domain Bacteria; phylum Actinomycetota; class Coriobacteriia; order Coriobacteriales; family Eggerthellaceae; genus Anaerotardibacter. The sequence goes on from FR884594.1 coordinate 1,311, forward strand.
CAATATAGTGCTTTGCCACCTTAGAAAGGTTGTATCCATCAGGATCGCTGGCATCGAAGAACGCATTGTTGCCTTCTTCATCAAATAGGCTTTGATGAATATGCATGCCCGAGCCGGGGGCTCCAGAAATGGGCTTCGGCATAAATGATGCGTACACCCCATGCTTCATGGCGATTTCCTTGACCACCATTTTGTAGGTCATTACGTTGTCGGCCATGCTCAGCGCATCCGCGAAACGCAGGTCGATCTCCTGCTGGGAGGGGCCGTTTTCATGATGGGAATACTCGACGGGAATGCCCATCTTTTCCAAGGTAAGAATGGTGTCGCGTCGAAGGTCGCTTGCCATGTCAAGGGAGGTAAGGTCAAAGTAGCCGCCATGGTCAAGCACTTCTGTCCCGTTGGGATCCTTGAAGTAGTAGTACTCAAGCTCAGGGCCAACATTCATCACATAGCCCAAGCGCTCGGCCTTTGCAGCCTGGCGCTTCAACACGTTTCGGGAATCGCCATCGAAGAAATCGCCCTCGGGCGTTTTAATGGAGCAGAACATACGCCCAACAGCATTGCGCTCAGGACGCCAAGGCAAGATCTGAAATGTGGAAGCTTCAGGATATGCGAGCATATCCGATTCACTCGTAGAGGCAAAACCGCGAATGCAGCTGCCGTCAAAGCCCATTCCCTCTTCGAAAGCGTTTTCCAATTCACTGGGAATAACCGCAAAAGACTTCATGTGGCCCAGCACATCGCAGAACCAAAAACGAACGAAATGCACGTCGCGGCTTTTTATTGTCTTAAGGACGAAATCCTGGTCTGGGCTGGTGCTCATAGCTTGTCCTTCCGTGGCTTGCTCATATTTGTTTCATTGTAACAAGCAAGGTGTTACAAGCGCGTTTCGCCGAATTCTTTTGCCGCTGAACCGATAGTTCTTGCACATCATTCAAGTTGCAAAAAAACGCTTTCCCACCAAAAGACAACGCCTCGGGAATATAGGGACAGGCCCCATTTTCCCAGCATCTTTCCAAAGGACGACAAGCTAAGTTGGTTTGCATAAAAAATGGCCCGCCTGCGCGAGCCATTTCAAATTACTTTTTGCGATCGATTTTACGAGCAGCAAGGTCACAGCCGCTCTGAACAATTTGAACCAGAACGATAAGAATGACGATGGTGGCAATCATCACATCGACCATGTAGCGCTGATAACCGTAGCGAATGGCGATGTCACCCAAGCCGCCCGCACCAACAGTGCCCGCCATTGCGGAATAGCCAAGCAGCGTGATGAGGACGATGGAAAAGCCCCTAATCAGAGATGGCAAGCTTTCCCACAGAAACACCTTCGCGACGATTTGCCAAGTAGAAGCACCGAAAGACTGAGCCGCCTCAACCAAACCGGCGTCAACTTCGGCCAAGCTCTGCTCGACCATACGGCCAACGAAAGGCGCAGCCGCCACAACCAGTGGTACCACCGCACCAGGAACGCCCAGCGAAGTACCCACGACCAAGCGAGTAAACGGGATAATGGCAACGAGCAAAATGATAAACGGAATCGAGCGGCCAATGTTCACGATCCAACCAAGAACGGCATTAACCGCCTTATGGGGCAACAAGCCCTTCTTTGGATCGGTTAGCACCAAGAACACGCCGAGGGGAATACCTATTACGTAGGCAAGCGCCGTGGAAACCAAGCTCATAACAATGGTGTCCCAAGTTCCCTGCGCCAGAAGCGCCCCATACTGGGCGAAGAACGTCTGCAAGTATTCCACGATTACAACCTCTTCTCCAGCAACTTACGGGCAACGTCGCTTTGCGGGTTCGCAAAGATATCTTCCGTTTTACCCTCTTCCACGATCTTGCCCTCATCGATTACCACCACGTTGTCGCAGATAAGCTCTGCAACAGCCAGCGAATGGGTGATGAGCACGATGGTTACGCCCATCTTTTCGTTGATGTCTTTCAGCAGCTTCAAGATGGAATGCGTAGTCATGGAGTCGAGTGCGCTGGTAGCCTCGTCGCACAACATGATGGACGGGTTGTTCACCAAGGCACGCGCAATCGCAACACGCTGCTGCTGACCGCCAGAAAGCTGACTGGGATACTTGTCGCACTTGTCGGCCAAACCTACCAGTTCCAGCAGTTCACGAGCACGCTTTTCCGCCTCCTTCTTGTCGGCATGGCGGAGCTCAAGCGGAAACATGACATTGCGAAGAACCGTACGCTGCTGAAGCAGACTGAAGTTCTGGAAGACCATGCTTACCGAGCTGCGGAACTCGCGCAATTCCTTTTCGGAAAGACTCGTGATATCGCGCCCATTGATGATGATCGAGCCAGAAGTAGGACGCTCAAGCAGATTGAGGCAACGTACGAGGGTCGACTTACCAGCACCCGATTGGCCGATAATGCCAAACACGGATCCGTCATCGATGGTCAAATTGATATCAGTCAGGGCGATATGCGTTTCCCCCTGACGCGACACATAGGTCTTATTTAAATGTTCGATTTGAATCATTCATTGTTCCTTTTGCACAGCGCAGCATACTTAGCGCGCATAAAACAGCCTACCTACCATACCGCAGCCCAGGGCATAGGCAGAAAAATGCCATAGTCCAAACCGCATGCGGCTTATACATAAATCTAATAACTGGCAATAAGCTTAGAGAATAGCTATTGAACTGAGCCCAACAAGAAATACGGCGCACGCGGATCGAGGCACGAACTCATATAGGGGTCGCCGTCCACGAACAAATGCGGCCAACGATAATGCAAAAAAGCCTTTTCCCGCTCGGCACGCAGCTGCTGCTTTTTGGTAAGCGCCGAACGACCGTTGGAGTCGCTCCCCTTGCGATACGCTTCCACCCCACCGTTATAAGCAATAAGGTAACCCTCTTTTGCCACCTTCAAGCAGAAATCGACATCGCAATTGCAGACTTGGAAACGTTCGTCGAAGCCCTTGGCGCTATCGTAGGCAGCACGTTTTACCATCATGGCAGACAGAGAAACCGCCGAAACATTGCTAGCGCACCGCAAACGCCCCAAATAACCACGGGCACTACGGGGCATGTTCGCGCCAATCTCTGAAGCCGATTCATACGGACCAACCATCATGCCAGCATGGCGAATGGTGTCGTCGGCGAACAGGGTTTTCGCTCCCACAACGCCCACATCTTCACGAATGCAATGGGTTAGCATGCAGTTCAGCGCCTCAGGGTCTGCGAACTCAACGTCCCCATCAACCACCAGAACATAGTCGGAGGTGCTTTGGGAAAAGCCCAGGTTTGCCATAGCCGCCCTATTGTTGGATCCCTGATAGGCGATAACCCTGGCACGGTTCTTCCGCACCAAATGTTCTCCGTATACCACAACATCACGAGATGTTTCCTGGTTTACCACCACATATATAGGTGTGTCGCGCGGTATTACGCTCTGCTCGATTGAGGATAGGCAGGCATCAAGCAACGACGCATCGTCACCAGCAAGCACGACCACCGATAGAGTTGGCGTCTCATCGGGCATTCGATAACGAACGGTATAGAGACGATCGGAAACATCGGCAAGAACCAACGCATCAATGCCATTACGGCGCAAGTGGTTGGCGAGCACCTTCCTCCCCGTACGGAACGCCTCTTCTTCGCGACGCGAGCTGATCCTATCGGCATCGGGGGAAATAGAGGCAGCATTCTGAACGTGATACAGGACTTTGTCGATTCGTTCTACGCGTTCTGCCTGAGCGGTCGCCTTCAGCACTAAGTCGTAATCGAACGATTCGGAGGAAAAACCAACCGACGACTGGATTGCTTCCAAGACGCGGCGAGAAAGGAAAACCAAAGGTCCAAGATAGTTGTAGGAGTACAGCAAATCTGGCGAAAAAACCGGCTTGAACTGGGGAGTGTGTAAGCCGCCGTCACGATCAAAGCTGTCGTGGTTCGTGTACACAACATCGCACGGACCCACACCATGGCTGTTTTTGATGCCCTCTTTGTCCATCACTTCGTTGATACGGCGAACATACTCGTAAAGAGCCTCAGGGGCCAAGACAACACTCGGCTCCAGCACCGCGCATACTTCGCCCTTAGACTGGAGCAAGCCCGTCAGACGCGCTGCGCCCTCATCAAGTTCGGCCTCGGGAACCAAATGGACAACGCGCTCGTCACCCTCCCATTCGCGGAGGGCCGAGGTGAGACTCAATTCGTTGGCACCCATATCAACCAGAACAAGCTCGAAGTGGGTATAGGTCTGAAGGCTCAAAGAAGCCATGGCGGCAGACAGATAGCATTCGTCACCCGGATACAGAGGCATAACCAAACTGATCTGAGGTTGAACGGCAAACGAATGGGAACGCTGTTCCTCAAGGCCAGCGAGCGTTTCGCAGTGGCGCACGAACCAGCGGCCATAGCGCGAATCGATGGAAGCGTCTATCGCACAATAAGAAAACGATTCGCCCAGCGGCCCAAACGTTTCGTCGCAGAAATAGGCGAATCCTCCGGGAATCTGCTCGTTGGCATCGTAAACCGTTACGCAGAAATCCTTAGCAGCGGCGGCAACACGCACGGAAAAGCCGATACGAAGGCGCTCACCCTCGCCATAGTTTGCGGGAGGAATTATCTCATCCACCAACGGATACACGGGAAGATCGACTTCGATGCCACAGCCATCGGTGAAATCGACCATCACATCGGAACCTTCGGCATGAGGCATATCCGCAAGCATCTTCACCACGATTTCATCGCCGTCTTCAATGGCGTCGGTGAAATATACGTTCATGCGACCCGAGCAGTATTCGCGCTCGATATCAAACATCTGCTCCAAAAGCTCATTATGGACAAACGCATTGAAGCGCGTGCGCCAGCGCATCATATTCAGTTCCACAGTAAGGCGGCTTTGAGTAAGCGGAGAGCTTTCCCCTGCGTATTCCAAGAACGTCAGGTCAACTTCACGTACATCGAAATGAGGAAGTACCACCACATAATTGGCCTGCGATGTTTCTTCCAGCGGATTAAAAGGGAACAAGTGAGCGGGTATCTTGATGCCATCCTTCAAGCGGGCATCAAGAAGCACTTCGGCATCAGGATGCATGCGGTCAAGAACCATTTGCAGGTAGACCTTGCCATCGCCGTGACTCATGCTTTCAATTCGTGCGTTCATGCAGTTATCCTCGGGGTTTTCCGCGCTTCATGGCGAAATAGGAGCTGTCGGGGTTCAAATTAGGGTTGTAGAAGGCATCGCCCTCAACGAAGATGCTTGGCCATGCCGACTGCAGTAAGGCGGCCTCCTTACGGCGTCGGATGCTGATTTCCTTGGAACGAATACGCATGCGCGAAACGCTGTGAAGGTGGCTCAAAAGCACATGCGGCGTAAATACCGTGTAGTAGCCGGCATTGCGCACTTTGAGGCAGAAATCAACATCAGCGTAGAACAAGGTGAATTCCTCGCTGAAGCCGCCCACCTCTTCGTAGGCGCTGCGACGAAGCATCATGCAGTCGCCAGTAACCGCCGAAACGTTCTGGGCAACAACGGCGCGATCCAAATACCCTTGGCTTTCCGCATCCATGTGGCGGAAGAGGGGCGTTACCACACGCGAGCCTCCCACCACGATGCCGGCATGCTCAACCGTACCATCGATGAACAGCTGTTTGGGGCCCACCACACCCACATCAGGACGCTGGAAGTAGCCTAGAAGCTGCTCGAGAGCATCGTCGGTAAGAATGCTGGCGTCGTCGTTGAGGAACAGCAAGAATTCGCCCTGCGTGTTCTTCACCGCAAAGTTGGCAATCTGCGCTTTGTTGAATGGGCCATCCCACTCAAGAACCGAAAGACTATCGTGATCTTCAGCCAATTCGGCAAGGCAGGCTTTCGTTTCCTGAGCAAACGCAGCGGTGCTCACCACCACGATCTCGAAATTGGCGTAGCCGATTTTCTCATACAGGTCACGCACGCACGTACGAAGCAGCGGCGCATTGCCCTCAAAGATAAGCACCACCGAAACGCGCGGCGATTCGGCAAGCACGTGGCGTACGCGATAATGGCCCGGTTCATGGTCGTTCAGCACCTCAGCGTTGATTCCCATACGCTGACAGTGGGCAACCAGTGCCTTGCGACCTGCTTCTTGCTCGATTTGAGTGGCTTTGAAGCCTTCGGAGGTATCAATTGTGGCAAAACGACGATGGCACAGAACACGCGGAACGTGGCATACGCGGCGAGCCTTCTCCGTAACGCGCAACGCCAAATCGTAACCCGCAGCGCCCATAATGGCATAAGGGAGGTTGGGCAAACCAGAAAGCAAGGAAGAGCGCACTACCACCAAATCACGCAAGTAGTTATACGCACGCAAGTAGTTATACGAGCGCAGCAGCTCGGGCGAGAAGTCTGGGCGGAACACAGGCTGGAAGTGCACACCATCGGCATCGAAGGCATCCACATCGGTGTAGAGCACATCGCAATCGGAGTATTCATTAATAGCGCGAACGCATTCGAACAGCGCATCGGGAGCCATGATATCGCACGGCTTCATAAACACGACGAAATCGCCTTCCACGGTAGCCATGCCTGCCGCAAAGCGCTCATTGATGCCAAGCGATTGGTCGGTTTCCACCACGTAGACACGATCGCTGTCGAGCGAATCTTTCAGATCGGCGGCTTCGCTGCCCGACGATCCGGCATCAACCAAAATAAGCTCCCAGCGGCCATAGCTCTGAAGCGCAATAGAGTTCATAAGGTCGTGGACGCGATGCGACGGAGTGTCGTCAAGCACGCAAACAATGCTGAAAAGAGGCTCGTAATCGAAGCGGGTTGCCACCTGTTCGAGCAGATCAGGAACATCGGCACGATGCTGCTTCACAAACCATTCATGATATTCGGGGTCAAGCGCCGCGCTCGTTGTTTGCTCGTCGAATTCGTCAACGAGAGATTCAAGGGTGCGATTGCCTAGCATGGCAAAACCGGGAGCCACCGTAGATGCCGTATCGGTTGCGCAGAGGCATATCTGAGGGTTATCGGCATCGACCAAGAAGGAAAGCTCAATATAACGACGTCGCAAAGCGCCATACCCGGGGCTTTGTGAGACGGAATCCTCTACGATAGCAGGTTTAAGATCGAGCCGGCGCCCCGTCTTATCAAGAAAATCGCATTCAACCACACTTGCCTCGTGGTACGGCATTTCCAACAGCGCTGAAACTCGAATCTTGTCGCCGGTTTCAAATGCGCGCAAAAAGCTCACGTGGATGCGATCGTGGATAAAGCGGCCATCAAGATCTTCGATAAGGGAAGGCACCGCCCCGCTGCGCTGAGGCGCCATCACCTTCAGGCTGGTTGCTCGAACATCGAGCACCTTGCGACAAGAAGCAATAACGTTGCCTGATGAATCTATGGCATTGAATTCGAGTTCCCACCTACGACAGCTCAACCAAGGAAGCGCGATGACGAAAAAACGCACACCGGCAGAATTCTTGGTGTGAAGAGGAGGGAAAGGCATTTCCCTATTGGCTAACGCACCGTCAGAAAGAACCTGACGCAAAGCCAGAGGGTCGGCCACGTCGCAATAGGGAAAGGTATCCGACGGGATGCGGGCACCCGATTCCGTCGAAGCGGCAAGCACTACAGGGAGACGCTCGTCGTAACCGGAAATCTCAGACAAGATGTAAACCTTATCGCCCGAACGGCGGATGGTTTTGAACGATACATTCATGAGCCTCCCCTTTCCTGAAATGTTTGTCTTACACCATTTCAGCAAAGATTATTATCGCCCGAATTATTCGTGAGCTTCGAGGAAAATCTTCCTGGTTACGAAGTTCCATACTGCCACAACAACCGTAACAACGATCTTTGACAGACGGTAGTCGATGTAGAGGCTGTCAACCATGAGCCACATAAGAAGATCGTTGATGCCCAAGCCGCAAACGGAAAGCACAATAAAGATGATGAATTCGCGCCTGCGACTCATATCGTCTTTGCGCTTGAACACAAAGCGCATCGAAGCGAAGTAGTTGAAAATAACCGAAACGACAAAAGAGATCGTGGTACTGATGAGGTAGGGAACGCCAAATACCTCGGTAAGGAAGATCATCACACCGTAATCGATAACAAATGCGATGACACCAACGATACCGAATTTCATGAACTGGGCGATGAGCTTCTTCAAGCCAACTCCTTTGTCTGCCTACATAAGAAAAAAGGCCCTGCAAAGCAGAGCCTGTTCATTCATGGTGCCCCCAACGGGACTCGAACCCGTGTTTCAGCCTTGAAAGGGCCGCGTCCTAACCGCTAGACGATGGGGACTTATTGCTTACTGCGAAGCAACAGCTCGGTTATTATTGCAAAGCACAGAAAATATGGCAAGTACTTTTTCGAAAAAATTTTTCAGATCCCTATCGCACCCCAGATAACACCCTTGGACGAAAGATGTATTTCAAAACCGTAGAAAAGACTATCGTTAACTCAGGTACCAGAAATGATGTTAGGAAGTCATGAGAATCGCCGTTGCAAGTGAAGGTTTGGATGTCAGCAGCCATTTCGGCTGTTGTACCAACTTTAACTTCTATCAGGTCAAAAACGGCGAATTGGTAGGCTCTCGAAACCTCCCCAGCCAAGGGCACCTTTGCGGATCGCAGGCAAATTTCTTGCGACAGATAGAGGTCAAGGTTCTCCTGTGTGGCACCATTTCGGAAAAAGACGCAGAAAGCATGAAAGCTGCTGGCATCACCGTGGTGCAAGGTGCAGAAGGTCGGGCGATTACCGCTGCCGACAACTATTTGAAGCAGGCAAGCGCCGAAGAATTAGCTGCGCTGGGATAGCCTCTTGGCGGTACGCCTGCCAAATCGGCACACTCGGCAAAGGAATTGGCTTTGCCCATAGTTCCTGGGGAACACCTGCGCCTTTCCCGCTAGCCCCGCTCCGACTGAGCAGCGCCTTCAGACGCTACTCACAACCGAAACGCTCCCGGAAATTCTTTTCAGTTGCCACCACAACGCCTGCTTCCTTGAGCATTTTTGTCGCAACACCGTCGCCCGGCACCAGCACATCTGAAAAAGTGCCGTCATACACTTCCCCAACGCCACATGAAGGGCTTTTCGCCTTTAAGATGGCATGAGTGCAACCCGAATCGCAAACCAGCGAACAAGCAGCACGAGCGCCCGCCTCAAACGCTTCCGTATGATCGTTCCCTTCGGCGTCGACCACGCGAACTTGCCCGTCAAGCACGCGCTGCTCGTGGGGAGGATGAGGAATAGAAAGCCCTCCCATAACCTCTGGGCAGATTTTCACCACCTGACATTCGTGGCCTTCCAGAAAGTGCTGCACTTCTGTTGAAGGCTTTGAGCGACCATCGAAACGGCATCGAACCCCTAGCAAGCAAGCGCTAACTGCAACTTTCACGATAATCTCCCGTCGTCGAAAAACACCCGCAATAACTACGACAACATGGCAAATAGGCATGTACAGAACGATGCAACGAAAAAAGGCTATAGCAACATTGGCAAAGTGCCTATCCTCTTCCGTGGGATTTGTCCCATTATCGTCATCGATCCCGCGCACGTCTTTCACTGAATCTGCTCCGTTACAGCGATCCATCCCTCGCGAAAACAAAAATCTCAACTTTTTTGCAACTTTTTCTCGATTAGCAATTCCCTCCCTCGCATCGAATAGTGGAAATAGACCGTTTGGCGGCCGGTTTGCCGCGCTTTCGCGCCCATATCCGCGATTGGAGAACCCGCAACGATTGCCAATCGCAAAAAAGTTGCAATCTATGCCGTTATTTTGTTTCTGAGCCCCGAGATATCGGGTGGCGCCATAAACAGGCGGGCAGCCATTGCCGTGGCCGTCCTCGGGAGGGCGCTATAGGGCAAATTAACCCCTGTCGCAATTTTCTCCCCATATCCCCGTCTGGGCGTTGCAAGAATA
>FR884595.1:0-11216 GCA_000436075.1 Eggerthella sp. CAG:209
ACACGTCTGTACGCTTCGGCAGGACAAAAAGAAGTTAGCGTTGTGCCACTTTCCCATGGCAGATTGGCCCGCCATGTCGCATGGCTCAATCCACTTGCACGGGCACATCCATTCCGAGGGGCACGCCTACAACGAGATCAATCGTATGCAGGGGCTCTACCGCTTTGACGTCGGCGTAGACGCAAATGGCTATTCACCCGTAAGCCTTGAGGAAATCCTTAATTGGTTCAGCGGCATCGAATGCAACGGGCGCGCAAAGTGGCCTAACTGGGTTAATGCAACCGGAAGCAAACAAGCGGCAAGAAAGCTTGCAGGAATCAAACTCGGAAACTAGAAAGGACCGCACATGATTTACGTTACCGGAGACATCCACGGCGGTTGCACCATGAACAATATCGTCGAATGGGAAGAAGGCAAAAACCTCACTCATGACGACTACCTTGTTATTGCGGGAGACTTTGGCATTCCTTGGGAATTCAGCATCACGGAAGACGATTTGATCTATTGGATAGAAAGCCGCCCCTGGACCACGCTCTTCGTCGATGGCAACCACGAACGCTTTAGTTGGTGGAAGGATCAGCCAATTGAGGAATGGCATGGGGGGACGCGTGCAGCGACTTTCCAAGTACTCCCGTATTCGGCGCTTGATGAGAGGCGAAGTGTTTGATTTCGACGGCACTACCCTGTTCACCATGGGCGGCGCTACAAGCGTTGACAGAGAATGGCGTATCGAGGGGTACAGTTGGTGGCCTGAAGAACTTCCCTCCGAAAAAGAGATCAAATATGCCAGGGAAATGCTTGACTCCGTCTATTGGGAAGTGGACTACGTCGTTACTCACACCTGCGCCAGCGATTTGCTATCAAAAACGCTCTATCCCTATTCCGGCTGGCAAAGCCCCGACACCGATCGCCTTACTAACTTTTTCAACGAACTCGAGTCCAAGCTCGACTTCAGGCGCTGGTACTATGGGCATTTCCACATTGACCGAAATATCGACCATCGGCACACAGCTCTGATGGATGCCATCGTCCCGCTCGGCGAGGGAATCCCGCTGGGTTATTCCATGGAACGCTAAACAGCAACTTCAAGTAGCCGAGGAGCCGCTATGCAAAACATGGCAGAAATCACCGTGAACAACAAATTACCCATCGCGGATCGCCGCTTCCTCAATCAAAATACTCGTAGTTGTATTTGCTTTTCCGATGAGGCTTCTCATCGATTTTTACCTGCGCATCAAAATCCCTTCGGGCAGCCCTGCGCATCTGCCGTGCAAATTTCCCATGAGCCCCATGGTTGGCAGCAATCCACCATTTATGATTGTTACCTCCCAGGCGCCAAGGCTTGTCTTTACGCGCCCTGCTCATTAGCGCTTCTACGCCTGCTATTTATAAACAACGTTCCACATCCATTGCCATTGAAACACAGCCCCCCCGGCAAAACCTCTTCAAACAGCCGAGATAATTAAAGCGCTTTTCCATTTTAGGCTCTGCGTTTTTCGGTTTCGGGAACGCAGCCATTAGGGCACCGAAGGCATATTCCCCAATGAAAGCCTCCTGCTCCGCTGAGACATTCGCGTGCAGCTTTCTGACAAGCGTTTTATCAATGCCTGACGCAAGCTTCCTTTGCTCTAAACTATTCAAAATCTGATGATTGTGCTCAGACAGCTTTTCTTTATTGGGTTTTCGGAGCAAATGGTTTTCCTGAAGCCACAAAAAATCCTTGCTGCCCATCATTAAGGCTCGGAAGGAAGGGATAGGGCAATAAACCTATCCGCACTATTGAGACTTGCAGCATCGATATCGAGCCATAAGCAGCGTGGGACCCCACATGCTAGGCAATCATTGAGCCTACGCACAAAGTCAACAAGCGCCAACGAAGGTTGTCCCAAGCAATAGATAATTACAACTCTCTCATGCAACAAGCACGAAGCGTATTGAAAACAGGCTTCGTTCTCAACGACCAAGCAACCTTGCGCCCGCGAAACGTCAATCTCCTTCGCGTCAATAAGCACACTTTCCGCAACACCAAGGCCGCAACCACCAGCCATCGAAGCATCAAAGATCTCTCCGTTGCAGCCATGAACTTCAATAGGTCCGGAGATCATCACCGTGCCGCTAGTTCGCTCTATACCGAGCATCTCTATCTGCTGCCATACATTAGAACAACTAGCCAAAGCATCTTTCATGCAAGGGCAATTGCACCTAAAAATACTGGCAAGGTGTTTTCCAACGCTTCCACCAGACTTTGAATCGTTGAAAGCATAGCATGCCAAGGTTCGTTCATGGATATATGAGCCTTGAGAAATCAGCTCGAAATAAGCATCAATTAGCTTGGCTGAAGTATCGGATGATGGGGATGATATCTTTTTCGCCCATCGATGAACCCAAGGGGGCAAATCTCGATTCTTAAGCAGCAAATCGAATGCAGTGCTGGGCTTTTTCTTTGGTTTGGCGGGTTTCGCTTTCTTCTTGTTGGCAGGTGCCGCGCAATTCTGCGTCTTTTTATCAACATTTGGGCATTTAGCAACAATGAAATCAATGACTCGTTTGCCCTCTCTGCGCGTCCAACGAATCTCGGAAATTAGCCCCTCCGCCTTAAGGTGCATCGCGGCCCTCGAATAAATAACCGTGCTTTTCCTTTTACTAAGCGCATAACCAGGAATAACCCCAGGGCTACAGCAGGGCCGAATAAAAATGCTCCCCTTTTTGTTTTTTCTGCCCTTCTTGGTCTGCTTTCTAATTGCAGTTTGGAGCATTTTCTTTGCTTTCATAAACTCATTTTAATCTGTCGCAAATTCCGGCAATGTCAGGCGCTCCGCAGGGGGAAGCCCCAGCTGTTGATATTTGCTTCCCAGCATATCCATTTCTGCAATCTTCCTTAACGGCTGCTCAGCACGGTACCGTTGTACCGAATCTCTATTAGATCCAAATAGAGATTAACCAATCTTCTTGAAACACGTGTACAAGACAATGAACACCTGACAGTATACGAAGACATGCCCCATCGATTTCAATGCCTCGGTAAGCCAGGTTAAAGCGAGTTCAAGGCAAAACTGTTCGCTCGGTTGGCAGGGCTTGACATACTGCAACCGACTCTTGTTTTTTGCTTATCGGCAACACCCCAATTCCATCTCGCATCAGATCCCCCTCACATCCAGCGGCACTACCCCCTAAATCTTCTCCACCAGCCGTCTCTAGGCGAAAAACGAACTCGGCATAGTTTCTCGATCTCATGAAGCCGGCACGTCAGCATCCCGGGGCTGAACTCGGCTTCAAAACGCGGAGGAAGCATCATCTCAATACCTTTAAGCACATTCTCGGCATTACGGTCACCCGATGAGCAGCGCACAATAAGCTGGTTCTTCTTCGCATCCCTCTCAAAAGAACCCCTGTTTGCCGTAAAGTACCGCATTAAATCCCTTGCGGCGCGCTGGCACATCGGCGCTTCACCAAAATAGTCATCTACGCAAAGCGGCCTCACCCATTCGGGATTGCATCCCGAATCATCAAAAATGCCCAAAATCGTTTGACTTGATATCCGATACACATCGAGATCCCCTATCGGATCCGCATCCAGCGCTGCCTTGAATAGAGGTGCCGCCCTTCGCACATACTCGGCGTAGAAGGCTGATCCAATCCCGTCCACTAGGTGACCAGTGCCCTCTCCATGTATGCAACCCTCTTGATTCAGTGAAGCTGAAGCCTGAAAGAACAGGGCGCGCTTCTGGAATTCTTGAGGCATAGGAGGAGTGATGTTGCTAGTGGCAACTACGGCAGGATAGCCGTCGTACTCCATATCAAGCTTCCTTGCATAGGGGGTGGTCAGTAGCTTTCGCAGGGGACTGTCGGTCAGCTGCCCCTCAGGAACGTCATCGTAGAGAACGGGCAAGCCCTTCTGGTTTACTTGCATAAGCCGTGGTTTTCTTACCGTGTTCGCCTTGACATTCTTCACAGGATCGCCGTCTTTGAAATTGACGCCGAAGACGAGAGAAGAAGGGGGTTGCGAAATACCAAACCATTATTTTCCAAGCATCCGTCTGATAGCCCTCCACATCACCCGAAAAGAGACGGAAATTGTTAACGAATTCGACTATGCGGACAGCATCGTTCTCGTATCCACAGCTGATTAGCTGTTTTCCATTGGTACTAACGGTTCCTTCATCCCAGTCAACAACAAGCCTCGGACATTCTTTGTCCCTCTGCTCTCGCTCCTCGGCTATCTTGTCTCCCTCAAGCATCAGCATCGTCAGATTTCCCTGGTCGATAGCGAATCCTGATGAGGATGAAGCAAAAAGGTGCTCGATCCTTTTAATTTGCGGTTGCTGTAATCCCCCTAACAAGGCGCACTCCGTCATCGAAACAACAACATCTGAATCTTCAGCATCCGCCTTATCAAAAACAAGCAAACCGCTCTTGCTCCGAAGAACAGGAATGTCGCCAAAACCGATCGTGCCCTCTTCGTCGATGCGATCCAGCGATGTTTTCAGATTCTTCACCTCAGTAGCGCAGGTATTCTTGAATGGTTTATAAAGCTTTTCAAACACCTCAAAATAGGAATCTTTGTCATCGCAAACTTGTATGACCTCTTTTTGCCTATTGCCATTCCACGCTTTAGCAGAGAAGTTCGCCGACCCCGTAATCACCCGATACCTCCCAGCCGCTTCATCAGCAAGCAGATAAATTTTTTGATGCGATGAAACCGTATTCTCAAAGTAAAGCCGGCATTCCCCCTTCTCCATTCGCTCAGAGATCTCCCGACCCCATTTATTCTGAAGAGATTTCAGAGATTCAGCTTGGGTAACAAGAGGGGCCAAAGCCGAAAGCCGTACCTGCTTGTCCAGGATCGCTTTACAACCAAACACGAGCTCAACATCGCTAAACTTGCGCATCTGCTTTACAACCATGGGTAAGCCGTACGACCAAGTAATAGCTTTCATTGATGCAAAACCGTCGAAGAGGGAAGTCGCATCGTTGATGGTCCTCACCTTTAGGGAATTCGCTTCGGTGATTTTTATCTTTCCATTACTAACCGCATCGTTTTCGGCATCGATCATCGCGGGAAACAGGGACTCTTGCATTTCGGGATCCTTTGTTCGCCCTACCCAAACAAACCCTTATTTACAACTTTTTTTGTTTTTGTGTGTACATCGTAATGGACATACCGAAATTTTTTTCTGATACGTAATTCTTATTTAGGTTTAACGGGTTTATATTTGTGATTTTAGTTACTTGCACGGATCGCAACCCAATGATCTTGATGAGCCCAAGGCTTTTTTGCGCTCCAATTGGGAAGCTTAAGCTCTTTTTGATTCAGAGGAAAAGGCATAACGCCGCCCTCTGTAGCGATTGCAGCACTAGATGCAAACCTTCAAGCGAATAAGAGCCACGCAACGAAAGACGAACATCTCTAACCAGAAGCCAGCCCACCAAATCAGACAAAACCCCTACGGCTTCAAACAACCGATGGGCACAACATACACTCCATCGTTTCTTCGATAGGCGTATCCATCAGCCGTCACCACAAGCAGAAAAGAAGGCGCACCCATAATTGTCTGATCAACTTTATTTGCAACATGCCTTAACGAATCAGATGCGGCATCGGCTTGTGATTGGTTGAGCTTTATTTCGACCAAGCCCCATCTTCCATCACGCAAAGCAACAACCGCATCTGCCTCCAAGCCCACATTATCGCGATAGAAAAACACTTGCCCATGGTTTTTCTGGGCATACACCCGTAAATCCCTAATGCATAATGCCTCATACAGCATTCCGAGAGTCGGCATATCCTTCAGTAACGTATCGGGACTGGCTCCTAACGCCGCTGCAGCAAGAGAAGGATCGGCAAAATATCGCTTAGGAGTTCGGCTTATGCGAGCTTTTGCCCGAAGGGAAGGCTCCCAAGCATTAAGATCTTCTATGATCGATAGATTACGCAAGGCGCCCAAATATGCTGAGAACGTCGGTCTCGACATCTCGCTCCCCCGCGCATTCACCATTTTTGACATTGAAGACACCGCCATCTGCGAACCAACGCAGCGAGCAAATGAGCGCATCACCAATCTGGCATGATCAGGATTTCGCGAAACCCCATCAACGTTAGAAATATCCTCTTCAGCAACAGCCGTAAGGTAGTTATGCGCGGTCTCCATTGCCGCAGACTGGTCGGTCATCGTAACAGCACTCGGCCAACCACCGCGCGCAACCTGAAAGGCTATCGTTTCGACATCGCCATTAGACACCCCCTCGATATCTTCAGGAGCATCAAAGAGCGCCAGCAGCGAAACTTCTCCAGTCGACTCTCGGGATTCGTAAAGCGACATAGTCCGCATATCAAGAAAGGACATCCTGCCAGCTCCAGAATGCCTGGGCTTTTCCTTGGAAGTAGCTGAACCAGTTAGGATATATAGCCCTATTTCACGCTCTCTATCCACCGAAAAGCGCACAGCATCCCAAAGCTGCGGCGCTTCTTGCCATTCATCAATCAAACGCGGTTTCTCCCCGCGCAACAGGATAGATGGCTTCGATTCCGCAAGCATTTGGTTGCTCATCCGTTGATCCGGATCTTGCATAAAAAGAGCGCTCTTGGAATGCTTTAACGCGGTTTCCGTTTTACCGCACCATTTAGGCCCCCGAATCACCACGGCACCCGCTTGCCGCAATTTGGCCGCAAGCAAATCGTCAGCAATACGTGGCATGTATTCGTCGCTACTCATTGAGAACCCTCTCGTTTTATAAATTACAACTATTATATTTTACAGATTGCAACTATTTCGTTTAACAGATTACAAGAAGTTTGTTATACCGATTGCATCTTCACATTTTGCACCCGCATCAACAATGGCCTACAGCTTCTTGACGCCTCGCACAATCAGGCACAATCGATCAAATCAAAGCTTTCGTAAACCAGAATCTGCTTCAGGCCAATGTTGAACTTTACTTACAGACATAAAGAAAGCCCGCCGAAGCGGGCTTTCGAATGAGTTTGAATCAGAAGCAGGCGCCATTACTCAGCGCGCAAAGGCTCGAGCGCCTTCAGCATGAACTCGCTTGCTTCGGCGCACAGCTCGTCCGTGGGCGCTTCGGCCAACACGCGAATAAGAGGTTCGGTGCCGCTGGCTCGCAGAAGCACGCGGCCGCGATCGCCCAGGAACTCTTCTGCCGCCTTAACCGATTCAAGCACAGCGGCATCAGTCATGGCTGCGTCTTTGTCGGCGACACGCACATTGGTCAGCAACTGAGGATACAGCTTCACCGGAGCGCACAGCTGCGAGAGGGTTTCGCGCTCGGCGCGGATGGCCTCCATCAGCCGCAAAGAGGTAAGAATGCCATCTCCAGTGCTTGCGATATCGCCGAAAATAACATGACCCGACTGCTCGCCGCCCAAGCTGTAGCCATTGGCATGCATGCAGGCAAATACGTTTTTGTCGCCCACTGCGGTGGTTTCGTAATTCAAGTTCGCCTGTTCAAAGGCTTTCAGCACGCCGAAGTTGCTCATAACCGTGGGGACAACCGTACCGCCCGACAAGCGACCATGCTTGTTCAGGTACACACCGCACACATACAGGATAAGGTCTCCGTCTACCACATGGCCGCGCTCGTCCACCGCGAGGCAGCGGTCCGCATCGCCATCGTAGGCAAAGCCCACATCAAGGCCCTGCTCCACAACAAGGCGCTGCAAACGGTCGATATGCGTGGAACCGCAATCAACGTTGATATTGAAGCCATCGGGGGCATTGCTGATAACGCGAACATCGGCACCCAAGGCATCAAAAACAGGCTTTGCAACCGAAGAGGCGGCTCCATTGGCACAATCAAGACCAACCTTTACGCCCTGCAAAGAGAAATTCGCGCTGGCAATAAGGTGAGCGATGTAGCGATTACGGCCCTGCATATAATCAACCGTTGCGCCAATTGCGTCACCAGACACCATAGGAACCTCTTCGGCATATTCGCCGTCAATGTACTGCTCGATAAGCTGAAGCAGAGGCTCTTCCATCTTGAAGCCCTGGGAATTAACCAGCTTGATGCCATTATCCGTATAAGGATTATGGCTAGCGGTAATCATCACTCCGCAATCGAATGCGCCGTCGGTGGTTTCATGCGAAAGGCCCGGCGTGGGAATAACGTGCAGCATATAAGCGTCTGCGCCTGAGGCAACAAGACCAGAGACCATGCCGCTTTCCAACATGTAGCTGGAACGACGAGTATCTTTGCCCACAACGATACGAGCCTTGCGGCCCTGGCGTGCGCCATAGTACCAACCAATAAAACGGCCGATTTTGTATGCATGCTCAACGGTAAGGTCAGTGCCGGCAACGCCGCGGAAGCCGTCTGTGCCAAAGTATTTCATTTCATTCTCCTGTTCACCAGTGAGCGTTGTTTATAGCGTTTGCAGCCGCGTCCAATAGCGGCATAACCTGTTCATTATCCTTCACTTAGCCCTATTCTGCACGTGCGGGAATTATCGAATATGAAAACGCCAGGTTATCTGCATTTAGCTGTTTGGGTTTGCCGCCTCCTACCACCTCAAGCCCTTGCGCGCTTCAAGAGACTCATCTGCAAGGCATTCATTGGAGGAGGGGTATCGCAAAGCCCTACCGCATCGAACCATCCCTCACGATGCACCAGATCATTTCACGCCATGTATTACAACAAGGCGCAACTTCTTTTTCGGCTTCATTGATTCAACTGGTCAAATATCCATATTTGTGGTGTTTTCGCTCAATTAAATTGATGCGTTTAACCTGATCAAACACGTAGGGACACCTGATATAACACGAATTATCGAATTGGTGCAATTCTTATACAAAACAGGAATACTTAGGTGCATAGAGAAAAACGCGTTCAAATGCTAGGATAGCCATTGAGCTGCTGATTCGATTCTTGTCTGAATCTCGGTTCCATTCAACACAGGAATAAGGAGAGGAACACATTATGGATTTCAAGCTTACCGACGAGCAGGAGCTGCTCATTGAGAGCGCACACGAATATGCTACTCGCTACTTCACCGATGAAGCAGTAAAGCAGGCATATGAAGTAGATCACCACATCAGCATCGAGGCTGCCATGGCTTACCGCGAGGCAGGCTTCATGCTTCTGGGCCTCCCCGAAGAAGTTGGCGGTGTTCCGGTAGACAAACTTACCGAGGTTCTCCTGGTAGAGAAGCTTCATGAGTACACTGGCGTAACCCTCCCCTTCGTTACCGACTTCAACACCATCACCGACGTAATTGACTTCGGCACCAAAGAGCAGCAGGAAATGATCATGGACGCTATCGAGAACGTCGAGAGCACCTGCATCGCTTGCTCCGCTATTTCTGAGCCTGCAGCTGGCTCCGATAACAACGCCATGACCTGCGTTACCAAGAAGCAGCCCGACGGCACCTATCTGCTGAACGGCCAGAAGACCTGGGTTACCCTGGGTGGCCTCTCCATCTACACTATGGTTGTAGCAAAGGACGAAGATCCTTCCTACGAGAACGACAAGTACTCTCTGTGGCTCGTTCCCAACGACACCCCCGGCTTCACCATCGGCCATCTCGACAAGGTTGGCCAGCAGGCTATTCCGTTCGTTGACCAGTTCTTCGACAACGTAGTTCTCACCGAGGACATGCGTCTGGGCGAGCCCGGCATGGGCTGGAAGCTTCTCATGAAGAAGCTTGAGTTCGAGCGCTGCCTGGTTGTTGCATCCTCCCTTGGCCTTGCTCAGGCTGCCCTGAACGATGCAGGCGCCTATGCATCTGAGCGCATCTGCTTCAACAAGCCCATCGCTCACCAGACCCAGATCCAGCTGCACCTGTGCGAGATGGAAAACATCATCCAGAACGTACGCACCCGCCTGTATCAGGTTGTTACCATGATCGACAACGGCGAATCCACTCGCCTCGAGTCCGCACTGCTCAAGGGCTATGCTTGCCGCGAGCTCACCCGCGTTGCCGACCTCGCAATGGCAATCTACGCAGCTATCGGCTACACCAAGGAAATCCGCGTTGGCCGCATCTGGGCAGACCTCCGCGGTAACGAAATGGGTGGCGGCACCACTGAAATCATGGACTACATCGCCGGTCGTCAGCTGGTTAAGAAGTACAAGGCAAAGTAGTCCGCCTCTTCACCTGCACTCTTTTCGCAAAGCGACCCCTATTTGGGGTCGCTTTTTTTGCGCTTATGCACCGTTTACCTAGTTTCTTTTCCGCTTAGTTAAATAGGATTACTCTCGAAACAATTCTGTAACGGATCGGTATACTAAAAAATTGCGGTCTAGAGCGTCTGCACGCTCGAAGCTGCGTCCTATCCCCAATCCTCCCATTCAAGGAGACATCTATGAAAAAAATTGCAGAAGCATGGTCGAGCCTGAGCCTTATCAAGCGCATTATCATCGGCCTTGTTATCGGCGCTTTGCTTGGCGCCTTTGGCCCTAAAGATCTCGCCGTTGTCGAAATGCTTGGCACCTTGTTCGTTAGCGCCCTGAAGGCTGTCGCACCGTTCTTGGTATTCTTCTTGGTTATCAATGCTTTGTGCCACACAAAGCTTCCTAAATCCATGAAGACCATCGTGGTGCTGTACGTGGTTAGCACCCTTGCTGCCGCCTTCACCGCAGTGGCAATCAGCTTTGCATTCCCCGTTGAGCTCACCCTTTCGGGCGTTGAGGCCGCAGACAAGGCAGCACCTACCGAAATTGCCGAAGTGCTTACCACGCTCATTGGCAACATGGTAGTTAACCCTGTTGATGCGCTGCTCAATGCAAACTATATCGGCATCCTGGTTTGGGCAGTTCTTCTGGGTATCGCAATGCGCTACACCACCGAGCCCACCAAAGACTTCTTTGCGAATATGTCGCACGTTATCTCTATCGTTGTTCGCTGGATTATCACGTGCGCTCCGTTCGGCATCATGGGTCTTATCTACACCTCTGTTTCTCAAAACGGCCCCGAGATCTTCATCGAATACGGCCAGCTGCTCCTTGTTCTTCTGGGCGCCATGTTCTTCATCTGCCTCGTTGTGAACCCGCTGCTGGTGTTCATCAACATTCGCAAGAATCCCTACCCCATCGTATTCCGCTGCATCAAAGACTCCGGCATGTACGCCTTCTTTACTCGCAGCTCTGCCGCTAACATCCCCGTAAACATGGAGCTGTGTAAGCGTCTTGGTATTCGCAAGGACACTTACTCTGTTTCCATCCCGCTGGGTGCCACCATCAACATGGCTGGCGCTGCCATT
>FR884595.1:11226-11630 GCA_000436075.1 Eggerthella sp. CAG:209
CGCTGCCATTACCATTACCGTAATGGCTATGGCTGCTGCACACACCATGGGCATTGCCATCAACCCCGTTACTGCTGGCATCCTCTGCGTTCTGGCTGCAGTTAGCGCCTGCGGTGCTTCTGGTGTTGCCGGCGGTTCCCTGCTTCTTATTCCGCTGTGCTGCTCCTTGTTCGGCATCAGCAACGATATCGCCATGCAAGTTGTGGGCGTTGGCTTCGTAATCGGCGTTATTCAGGACTCTGTTGAAACGGCCCTTAATTCCCTTTCCGACGCACTGTTCACCGCCACCGCCGACTACAAGGAACGCCGTGAAGCCGGTGTGCCCTTCCAGGTTGGCAAAGACGCAGACGAATGGAAGCCTTCTATAGCTGAATAGTTCCCTGCCAACAATAGGCCTAAGGCAT
>FR884595.1:11668-20796 GCA_000436075.1 Eggerthella sp. CAG:209
GAGAGTATCGAGCACCCGTTTTTTATTTCCACAAGGCAAGGTTAAAACCGGTCGAATCTACTGCAAGCTCCTCCCTGATGAGCAAACAACCCAAGTGCATAAAGAAAGCCAATAACCGACAAGTAAGTTGAGAACTAATGGTCTAGCTCCCCGCCATCGCGGAGTACCTGCATCATGTCTCGCGTTAACGAATAGTCTTCGTCACAAGGAAGCTTATCTCTATCTATCCACTCGGCGCTCTCTAACTCATGATCGTCGAGCTTGATGCTATTCGAGCCATCAAGCTCGCAAAAGAAACCGAAGAGCAGTGACGAGGAAGGAGGCCATGGCTGACTTTTGTAGTAGCGAAGATTCTTCACCCTAAGCCCCACTTCCTCCATTACTTCCCGGTGAACAGTTTCTTCAACGGTTTCTCCCATCTCACAGAACCCGGCGATAAGGGCATAGCGCTTGTATTCACGGTTCGCGTAACGGGATACAAGAACCTTGTTGCGCTGCGTATCGACAATACCCACAATTACCGCCGGAAAGAGCTTAGGGAATTCCATGGCGCCACATTGAGGGCATCGCACCATGCGCTCCACCATGTCGTGTACCAATGGAGTTCCGCAACGGCCACAGAATCTACGCGCCGCATACCAAGCGTCGTATTCGAAACCCACTAATCCAGCAAATGCCCTATGCTTCGGACCGAATTGCTTGAGCTGAGAAATTGGCATGAATTGCCATTTTGTTTGAGCGCATAGATCGTCTGCGCAGCCAATACAGCGGCCTTCAATTAATTCATCGAGAACGTTGCAATCTGTCTCGCAACGAAAGTAACCGGTGTCTCCAACCGTGAATAGGAAAACCGCTTCAGGCGTCATTCCGTCAGCTCGCTGAATTATTTCCGCAGAATCAGAAACCACCGCGCCGATACTGTTAAGCATCTCAAATGTCAGAAAGCGCAACGTACCCTCCCTGGCTTCCCCTGAAGCGTTCTGAGCGGTGGTATCAACCGCCACAAGAACAGAAGAGCCTCGATATACAAGAACCCTGTCAGTAGGCTCTGGATTGATCCATGCAAAATCATTGCAAAATGAATAAGGCGCTATATCCTGCAGCATTGGTACCTCCTTGACGTACCAACTTAGCGTACACCCTTGCCCTTAAGATAGCGAAAAAAGAAAAGCCCTGGAACGCAACAGCAATTCCAGGGCAAAAAAGAACCGCTCCGAAGAGCGGTTCTTTGCTAGACAACCTATGCCTGAGCGAAGATCTCGATCTGGTCGCCTTCAGCAACCGTAACCATGGCCTTCTTCCAGGTGCGGGTCTTACCAAGCTGATAGCGAACGCGCTTCGGCTTGGGCTTAACGTTAATGGTGTTAACCTTAACGACCTTTACATCGAAGATGGCTTCGATTGCCTGAGCAATCTCGATCTTGTTAGCAGACTTTGCTACCTCGAAGGTATAGACATTGTTTTCCATGCCTTCATAAGAGTGCTCCGAAATGATCGGGCGAATGATTACCTCGCGGGGATCCTTCATTATGCAAGCACCTCCTCGATGCGGGTCAGGGCAGCGTCAGTAAGAACGAGTGCCTTGTTATCGATGAAGTCGAGCGTGTTGAGCTCGGAAACGCCGATCACGCGAACCTTGGAAAGGTTGCGGAAAGACAGGAAGGTGTTCACCTCGTCATCGGGAACGATGATGGTAACGCGACCCTCAAGACCGAGGTTCTTCAGTACTTCGGCAGCCTGCTTGGTAGAAGGCTTCTCGAAGGAAAGCTGATCAACAACAACGATCTCGCCGTCGGCAAGCTTAGCGGAAAGCGCAGAGCGCATAGCCAGCTTTACAACCTTGGCAGGTACCTTGAAGGCATAAGAGCGGGGATGAGGACCGAATACGGTGCCGCCACCTGCCCATTGAGGAGCACGGATCGTACCCTGACGAGCACGGCCAGTACCCTTCTGGCGCCAAGGCTTCTTGCCGCCACCACGAACCTGACCGCGGGTCAGGGTGTCGTGGGTTCCCTGGCGCCTTGCAGCGCGCTGGGAGCGAACCACTTCGTGCATAACATGCACGTTAGGCTCAATCTCGAAGACTGCTGCGGAAAGCTCGGCGTCTTTGACCTTCTTGCCGCTCGCGTCCTTCATTTCAATAGTTGCCATAATTTATAAACTCCTTCGCACCGTTCTTACGCCATGCGAACGCGAACTACGCCATTCTTGCCGCCGGGAACTGCACCCTTGAGCATGATGAGGTTCGCCTCTTCGTCAACGCGGATTACTTCAAGGTTCTTGGTCGTAACGGTATCGCAACCCATGTGACCAGGAAGGCGAACGCCCTTGAACACACGGGAAGGATATGCGCACTGGCCAACGGAACCGGGAGCACGATGGAAGTGTGCACCGTGTCCGCCAGGGCCGCCTGCGAAGTTGTAACGACGCATAACACCTGCGAAGCCCTTACCCTTAGAAGTACCGGTTACGTCTACCTTCTTCACCTCAGCGAATGCGGCAACGGTAACTTCTTCGCCAATAGCATGCTCGGAAGCATCCTCTACGCGAACCTCGCGGAGATGGCGAACAGGCTCAACGCCCTGCTTGGCGAAATGGCCAGCCATGGGCTTGTTGACCTTCTTTTCCTTGATGGTGCCGAAGCCGAGCTGAACTGCTTCGTAACCATCGGTAGCAGCGGTCTTAACCTGGCATACCTTGTTGGGGTCTGCCTTGATAACCGTAACAGGCGTAACCTGGCCGTCTTCGTCGAAGAGCTGGGTCATGCCGATCTTGGTACCGTAGATAGCGTTAATCATTCAGTATCACACTCCCCTACAGCTTGATCTCGATGTCAACGCCAGCAGGAAGATCGAGACGCATCAAGGAATCAACCGTGGAAGGGGTCGGATCCAGGATGTCGATCAGGCGCTTATGAGTGCGCATTTCAAACTGCTCGCGAGAGTCCTTGTTTACGTGCGGACCCTTAACTACGCAATAAAGGTTGCGCTCGGTCGGCAGCGGAATAGGACCGGAAACCTTAGCACCCGTCTTCTGAGCGGTGTCTACGATGAGCTTGGTGGACTGATCCACGATCTCATGATCGTAACCCTTCAAGCGGATGCGGATATTCTCTTTAGCCACTTTTACCTCCATAGTGAGCGGTGGGAAAGCTTTGAGCCCGAGGGCTTAAGCGTTGCCACCAGCCTTGCTGATAATCTCTTCTGCCACGTTCTTGGGCACGGGCTCGTAGGTGTCGAACTGCATGGTGTACGTAGCACGACCCTGAGTGCCACTGCGCAGGTCGGTTGCATAACCGAACATCTGGCTCAGCGGAACCTTAGCAGAGATGCAAACTGCGTTGCCACGCTGCTCCTGGCCCTGGATGAGACCACGGCGGCTGGGGATATCGCCCATAACGAAGCCGGTGTACTCTTCAGGAGTCTCAACCTCAACAGCCATAACAGGCTCGAGGATAACAGGATCGGACTTCTTCAGTGCATCCTTGATTGCCATAGAACCAGCAACCTTAAATGCAGCTTCGGAGGAGTCTACATCGTGGCAAGAACCGTCGATGAGTTCAACCTTGATGTCCTCAACAGGGTAACCAGCCAGAACACCAGAGTTGAGTGCTTCCTGAATGCCCTTGTCGATAGCGGGGATGTATTCCTTGGGAACTACGCCGCCAACGATCTTGTTCTCGAAGACATAGCCAGCGCCAGCTTCCTGCGGATACATGTTGATGATGGCATGACCATACTGACCACGACCACCGGACTGACGAACGAACTTGCCCTCAGCGTTGAGTACTTCATGGCCAGGACGCTCACGGTAAGCAACCTGGGGCTTACCAACGTTAGCCTCAACCTTGAACTCGCGGAGCAGACGGTCAACGATGATCTCGAGGTGAAGCTCACCCATGCCAGCGATGATGGTCTGACCGGTTTCATGGTTGGTAGAAACGCGGAACGTCGGGTCTTCTTCAGCGAGCTTCTGAAGAGCGATGCTCATCTTGTCCTGTTCTGCCTTGGTCTTAGGCTCAACAGCAATGTCGATAACAGGATCGGCGAACTGCATGGACTCGAGAATGATAGGAGCGTTCTCGTCGCAGAGCGTGTCACCGGTGGTGGTGTTCTTCAAACCAACTACAGCAACAATGTCGCCAGCAGAGCAAGTGTCAACGTCGATACGGTTGTTGGAGTGCATCTGCAGAAGACGACCGATGCGTTCCTTCTTGTCCTTAGAAGCGTTTACCACGTAGGAGCCGGAGTCAAGAGTACCGGAGTATACACGCAGGTAAGTAAGCTTGCCAACAAACGGGTCGGTCATGATCTTGAATGCCAAAGAAGAGAAGGGAGCCTTCGGATCGGAAGGGCGCTCGTCTTCTTCGCCAGTCTCGGGGTTGGTGCCCTTAATAGCAGGAACATCAACAGGAGAAGGCATGTAATCAACAACAGCGTCGAGCAGCTCCTGAACACCCTTGTTCTTGTAGGAAGAACCTACGAATACAGGATGAAGCTTGCAAGCGATGGTGCCCTTACGGATGGCAGCCTTGAGTTCCTCAACGGAAACTTCCTCTTCCATGAGGACCTTTTCCATCAGGTCGTCGTCGCAGTCTGCAGCTGCTTCGAGGAGTTCCTGATGGTAGAGCTCTGCGTCTTCCTTGAACTCAGCGGGAATCTCGTCCATGGGCTCAGGGTAGGTCATGCCCTTGTCGTCGGCCTTGAAGTCCCATGCGGTCATGGTAACCAGGTCGATTACGCCCCAGAAGTTGTCCTCAGCGCCCATGGGCATCTGAGCAGCAACAGCAGGTGCATCAAGACGGTCGCGCATGGTCTGAATTGCATGGAAGAAGTCAGCGCCAACACGGTCGTACTTGTTGATGTAGGCAATGCGGGGTACACCATAGCGGTCAGCCTGACGCCATACGGTTTCGGACTGAGGCTGTACGCCAGCAACTGCGTCGAATACAGCCACGGAGCCGTCGAGTACGCGCAGGGAGCGCTCTACCTCAGCGGTGAAGTCAACGTGGCCGGGGGTGTCGATGATCTGGAAGCGGTATTCCTGACCATCCTTCTTCCAGAAGCAGGTGGTAGCTGCAGCGGTAATGGTTACGCCACGCTCCTGCTCCTGAACCATCCAGTCCATGGTAGCTGCGCCATCATGAACCTCACCGATCTTGTGCGTCTTGCCCGTGTAGTACAGGATACGCTCGGTAGTGGTGGTTTTACCGGCATCGATGTGAGCCATGATGCCGATGTTGCGAGTATGCTCCAGAGAAGTCTTAGCCATTATTCCTTCTCCTACCAACGATAGTGCGAGAATGCACGGTTGGATTCTGCCATCTTGTAGAGGTCTTCGCGCTTCTTGATGGATGCGCCGGTGTTTTCGGCTGCGTCCATGATTTCGCCTGCGAGACGCTCCTTCATGGTGTTTTCCTTGCGCTTGCGGGAGAAGTCAACCATCCAGCGAATAGCGAGGGTGGTTGCGCGGCGGGAGTTAACCTCCATGGGTACCTGGTAGGTAGCGCCACCAACACGCTTGGGCTTAACCTCGAGCGTGGGGCGGATGTTGTCCATTGCCTTCTTGAATACGGTCAGGGCGTCCTGGCCGGTCTTCTCTGCAACGATGTCGAATGCATCGTAAACGATACCTTCTGCGGTAGACTTCTTACCGTCAAGCAACACCTTGTTGATCAGCTGCGTGACCAAACGGTTGTTGTACTTAGCGTCCGGCTGCGTTTCGCGGCGGACTGCTGCTGCACGACGCGGCATATATCTTCCTTTCGGTTTATGCGACTAACTGAATCGCGAGGGTTACTTAGTTCTTGGGCTTCTTAGCGCCATAGCGGCTGCGTGCCTGACGACGGCTGTCGACAGCTGCGCAGTCGAGAGCAGCGCGGATGATCTTATAACGAACACCAGGAAGGTCCCTTACACGACCGCCGCGGATAAGCACCATGGAGTGCTCCTGGAGGTTGTGACCTTCGCCGGGGATGTATGCGGTAACTTCCATGCCGTTTACGAGACGGACACGAGCAACCTTACGAAGTGCCGAGTTAGGCTTCTTAGGGGTGGTGGTGTACACGCGGGTGCAAACGCCACGCTTCTGGGGGTTGCCCTTGAGCGCCGGGGTCTTCTGCTTATCGACCTGCTTGGCGCGGCCCTTACGGACCAACTGATTGATAGTAGGCAAAGCTTCAGCTCCTTTTCTTTACTATCACTTACTAACTTTGCTTTCTGTGCGTTCTGCAGATACGCACGCGAAAACATACGTTTCTACCCGAAACGCGAAAATGAACTTTATCACCGGGTATATACCTTGTCAAACGCCACGCACCCGGGCGTATCTATCTCTTCACAATCCGTTTTCGCTGGTAAATGAGCGATTAATGTATCGGCGCTCAGTAATTCCCTTCCATTTTTCAAATAATTCTGGACTTTTTTATCCGATGCGAGAAGAGCTATTTACCGCTTATAGATGCCGAACGGCAAAACATTCCCGAAACCATTCCGAAACACAAGCCTGCGTGTACAATACAGGCATCGAAACAACGCAGCTCCGACGCGCGCTTCGCCTTCAAGGTGCAGCGCGTTACTTATATATAGTAAGGAGCTGCACAACGTAAGAGAAAGAAGGGGAACATGAAGAATACTGTTGCCACATTCAAGAAGATGAAGAATGAGGGCACCAAGATCTCTATGTTGACTGCTTACGACTACTCCACCGCAAAGTTGGTTGACGAAGCCGGAATCAATTCGATCCTTGTCGGAGATTCCCTGGGCATGGTTATGCTCGGCTACGAAGATACACTTTCGGTAACGATGGAAGACATGATCCATCACACCGCCGCCGTAGCCCGCGGCGCTAAGAATGCGCTTGTCGTCGGTGACATGCCATTCATGAGCTACGAGGTATCGGTCGAACAGGCTGTTATCAACGCCGGTCGTCTGATGAAGGAAGGGCGCGCCAACGCGGTAAAGCTCGAAGGCGGTGTGCGCGTTGCCGAGCAGATCAAGGCCATCACCAAGGCGGGCATTCCCGTATGTGCCCATATTGGCCTTACGCCTCAGTCGGTCAATGCTTTCGGTGGCTTCAAGGTACAGGGCAAAACAGCTGAAGCGGCCCAACAGATGGTCGAAGATGCCTTGGCAGTCCAGGAAGCAGGCGCATTCGCCGTTGTGCTGGAATGCGTTCCCGCAAAGCTTGCCGCTATCATCTCCGAAAAGCTCGACATCCCCACCATCGGCATCGGTGCAGGTGCAGGTTGCGATGGCCAGGTTCTGGTTTATCAGGATATGCTTGCCTTGTTCAGCGATTTCAAGCCCAAGTTCGTAAAGCACTTCGGCAACATTGGCCCGCAAATGACCGCCGCTTTCAAGGCATACGACGAAGAAGTCAAGGCTGGCACCTTCCCTTCAGAAGAACACACCTTCAAGATCGACGAAGAAGCCCTGGAAAAACTTTACTAACCCAAAGAAAAGGCTGAGAGCAAACTCGGCCTTTTCTTTTAAAGAGCGCTATCCTAGTATCAACGGAAATCAAGCGAGGGATTGCATATACGTCAGCGAGCGGCGCATCCAATAAGATAGATTGCCCCGATAAAGGAGCGAAGCGTACTTCGTACGTGAGCAACGATTGAAGGGCAAGATGCTTATTGGGGCGCCGCGCAGCGTAAGGACGTCTCATGCGATCCTTCGTCGTTCGACAGAACGACGAAAGGAAAACGATGAAAATCATCACTACTGTTGCCGAAATGAAGGCACAGGTTGCCGAATGGAAAGCTGAGGGGCTTACCATTGGCCTCACGCCCACCATGGGCGCTTTGCACGAAGGTCATATGTCGCTGATGGAGCGTGCCGTAAAGGAATGCGACCGCGTAGTTACCAGCGTCTTCGTGAATCCCATTCAGTTTGGCCCCAACGAAGACTACGACAACTACCCCCGCGACCTGGAACACGATGCGGCTATCGCAGAATCAAAGGGTGTTAACGTGGTGTTCCATCCCGAGCCCGAAGAGATGTATCCCAAGAACTACAACACCTATGTAGTTATGGAAACTCTGACCGACACGCTTTGCGGCGCAAAACGCCCCGGCCACTTCCGCGGCGTATGCACGGTTGTTAACAAGCTGTTCAACATCGTGCAGCCCGACAAGGCATTCTTCGGCCAGAAGGATGCCCAGCAGCTTGCCATCATCAAGCGCATGGTTGCCGACCTCAACATGAACGTGAAGGTATACGGCTGCCCCATCGTTCGCGAAGAGGATGGTCTGGCAAAGAGCTCGCGCAACAGCTATCTTTCCGCAGAAGAGCGTAAGGCAGCACTGTGCCTTTCCCGCTCCATCTTTGCAGCACAGGATCTTATTGAAGGCGGCGAGCGCAATGCGGATATCGTTCGCACCGCTGTTCGCGAAATCATCGAGGCAGAGCCTTTGGCGCAGATCGACTACATCGAAGTAGTTGACTTGGGCAACATGCAGCCCGTTGATTCGCTCGGCGAATCTGGCCTGGTTGCTATTGCCGTTTATATCGGAAAAACTCGCCTTATTGACAATTACTTGTTCGATTTTGACGAATAAGCTTGCACACAGCGCAATATTGCGCAAGAATACGGCAGGTTATGCGCAACCGCGCATAATGGCTACTACGCAGTGAAACCTCGAGTGGAACATCATGCGAAGAAGGAAGGTTCAAACCTTATGCTGCTGAATGTGCTTAAGGGCAAAATTCATCGTGCAACCGTCACCCAGGCGGAACTTGATTACATCGGCTCCATCACCATCGACTCTGAACTGATGGAAGCAGCCGGCATCCAGGAATACGAACTGGTTACCATCTCCGATTGCAACAATGGCAATCGTCTTGAAACCTATGTTATCGCCGGCGAGCCTGGCAGTGGCGTAATCTGCCTGAATGGCGCAGCTGCCCACTTGGTTACCGTAGGCGACAAGGTAATCATCATGAACTACTGCCAGATGACTCCCGAAGAGTTCGCCGATCCGGAGCATGCACCTCACGTGGTATTCGTAGACGACAACAACAAGATCAGCCGTCTTACCCGCTACGAAAAGCACGGCAAGCTGGAAGACTTGAAGTAAGCAACAAGCACTTCCCTACCGAAACGAAACGGGCACCCAATCGGGTGCC
>FR884595.1:20830-22722 GCA_000436075.1 Eggerthella sp. CAG:209
GTAAGAGATGCCTATCCCGTATTCGCTAGACACCGAATCAGCCAGCAACGGAAAACAAACCTGAAATATAGTAATGTTGATTCCAGAAAGAATCGATGCTTGCCTCCCCAACTTGTTTTAAACCATCCAGAGAATGACAATAGATGGTACGGCTATCCAGAACGTAAACGCCATCTTCGTTCACTACCGTCTGCACTGCGCCATGATTGAAGTGGAAAGTACCCATTTCCCCTTCGTGATTCACGATGGTCACAGCAGAGTAATCGGACCTCTCAACCATGTTGCCATGCGTCACATACAGCTTCCCATCGTATAGTTCCACATCGATGGGATCATCAGGAACATCAAGCTTCTTTATTTCCCCAGTTGCCGTATTAAGCTCAAAAACAGCGCCGCAACTTTCTCCCTCGCCTGAAACGAGGGAAACGAAGTAAATAGAGTTCCCATCAACACACGAGCGATAAACACCCGATCCATATTCGGTAGTTTCAATTCTGAAGATTCGATTCAAGTCGAAGTCATAGCAGTCAATCCACGATTCTCCTCCATCCAAGCTTGAGGAGAAGGAATAGAGCTTATTGTCTTTCACGAGTAGATACGAGACGTACGAATTGTCCTCTTCGATTGAAATAACCTGATTGGACTTTTTGTCGCATCGACTGATATACGAAACCCCATTGAGCGTATTGCAGGCAAAAATGTAGCGCTCAGACACCGCAGCGGAATTCATTGCGGGCTGATCGATCGAATAATCAGCTACGGATCCATCCTGAATGCTGATGCCTAAAACCTTTCTGGCTTCTTTTTCTTGTGCATACCCTTGAGGGATTGTGTAAAGAATACCTTGGTTAACCACAGGATCATAGAAAACACTATTCAGGTTAGCTTCAGCCAATGGAAAGCCAGAAACCTTATTAAGGTCTTTATCGAACAGAACGATTTGGCTCGTCGCATCGCTTCCCGAAGTTTCGATGACCCCAATCGCAGCTTTTCCCGCAAATGCAGAGCAACCCGGCAGCAACGAGACGCACAGCGCAACTAAAAGAATCAAGTAGAATGCCCGCAGCTTCATTGCTACCCTTTTCGATAAATCACGTTGACGTTAGGTGAATCGAAAATCTCCATCGGATAGATAGCTGCACCGGCAAAATCGGTGTTGATGTCTATGCCGTAGTTGTCTTTAAAGGCCGCCCAAACCAGCTGAGAGCAATAAAATTTACTCCTTGTTGCAGTGTCGAGGTAGTTGTAATTATAGGGTTTCCCAACTTGATTGAAGCACCAATTTGACGCTGCTTGATCTTGCAAAGACGTTGTCCCTCTTACATCAGCGCCATAAGCTGTCCCTTTTGAAGTATTCCAATCATTCGGCCCGCAAGTGACTCCTTCAGCCAAAGACTCGATCACGGTATCGTAACGGAAAACAATTGCAGCATGCCCCGTTGAAACCAATCCCTTGAACTTATCCGAGGTTACAAGAATGGTTCCTTTATAAGTTGGATATGTGCCCGAATATGCGGCGCGTGATTTACTTTCGACGATTGTTCCTTCCGTTTTGCCATCTTCTTTATGGGTGTAAATGGGTTTAGCATTAATTCTTGCCGTAAGCTCATCTACCTCTTCTTGTGTCGGCTCAAGTCCGCCCCCACTATCCTCTGCGTACGCAAAAGAGCAATACCCTGTCGTCGATACAATGAGCACCGCGAACAAGACCGCTAAGAAAACATCCGGATACTTACATCCATACCTTTTAACCATTCGAAGCATTTTTCCTCCTTTTTTCGAGTCGCCATACAAGCAAAACAACAAAAGCAGGGAATATGTTGCATTGAAATGGTACCGCATGAACATAGATGCGATTGCTCAATTCCTCCGGGGGTGCGGACAAAAAGTTG
>FR884596.1:0-416 GCA_000436075.1 Eggerthella sp. CAG:209
CGCCTGTCTTCTGTGCTCTTGGCAGATGCGATCGGCTTATAAACGCCAGGCGGAGCCCCTTCTACGCGATTATTTCGTTATGGTTGCGTAAGAATCGGCATCCATCTGGTAAAACGCAGGCACTACCTATACAATGGGTCGGGTGCTCCAGGGGCCACGTGCCCTATAGGACTATTAATAAGGAAAAGAGGTTACGATGGCAGTTGTTGCATATTGCGTTAAGTGCAAGGAAAAGAAGGAAATGGTAGACCCTCAGGAAGGCGTCACCAAGAACGGCCGCGTTATCACCAAGGGCACTTGCCCCGATTGCGGTACCAAGATGTCTCTCATCGGTGGTGTTGCTAAGAAATAGCTTTCTGCTTCGTTTTCACAAGCAGACATTTTGCATCTAGGCCCGCTTGGCTCATGCCAGCGGG
>FR884596.1:487-7847 GCA_000436075.1 Eggerthella sp. CAG:209
GATCGGTTTGCTCGGGTCGGCGCCTGCTCAGCTTTGAGCGGACCGTTGTTAGATCTTAATAGACGAAAATGGCAAGTGAGCGAACCAGTCGTAAGCTACTGAGCTGGGAAAACAGATATAGCTCAGGTAATCTTCAACAGGAAGGTTACAAAACTTGACAATGATGCACTTAGATTTTATTATTCCAATTGTCGAAAAGGTCCACGCGAGTGGGCCTTACTGGTATCCGTGAAAGCCCACGAGGCCGCAAGGCATCGAAGGCGATCTGCAAGCCCGCAAAGGCGAAACGAATATCTCGGCTCTAACTTAGGTAAGAACAGAATGGCCGCATCGCACAACTCGGCAACAGCGGGCGGTCGCAACTGAAAGGACATAGTAAGATGGCAAAGATCATTGGCATCGACTTGGGCACCACCAATTCGGCAATGGCAGTGATGGAGGGCTCAGAGCCTGAAATTTTGGTTAACGCAGAAGGCGACCGCACCACGCCTTCCGTTGTTGGCTTTGGCAAGGACGGCGAGCGCACGGTAGGCAAGGCCGCAAAGAACAAGGCTGTTACCAATCCTGAAAACACCATCGCATCGGTAAAGCGTTTCATCGGTCGTTCTTATGCTGAGACCGGCGAAGAGCAGAAGACCGTTGCTTACATGGTAAAGAACGGCAATGGTGGCCGTGCTGTTGTGGACATTGACGGCAAGGACTACATGCCTGAAGAGATTTCCGCAATGGTTCTGCAGAAGATCAAGTCCGACGCCGAGAAGCGCGTAGGCGAGCCCATCACTCAGGCAGTTATCACTGTTCCTGCTTACTTCAACGACGCTCAGCGTCAGGCAACCAAGGACGCAGGCAAGATCGCTGGTCTCGAGGTTATGCGTATCATCAATGAGCCTACGGCAGCGGCTCTTGCTTACGGTCTCGACAAAACCAACAAGGATGAAAAGGTTTTGGTCTTCGACCTTGGCGGCGGTACGTTCGATGTTTCCGTTCTTGAGCTGGGCGATGGCGTATTTGAGGTTTGCTCTACCGCTGGCGACAACCACCTGGGCGGCGACGACTGGGATCAGCGCGTAATCGACTGGATAGCCGATAAATTCCAGGCTGAAAATGGAATCGATCTTCGTGCCGACAAGATGGCTCTACAGCGTCTGAAGGAAGCAGCCGAAAAGGCAAAGATGGAGCTTTCCTCCACCACCCAGACCAACATCAATCTGCCCTTCATCTCCGCTGGTGCAGCTGGCCCGCTCCATCTGGACTATACCCTTTCCCGTGCCGAGTTCGAGCGCATCACCAAGGATCTGCTCGACCGCTGCAAGAAGCCTGTTGAGCAGGCTCTGCGCGACGCTGGCCTTTCCACGGGCGATGTTAACGAGGTAATCCTCGTTGGCGGTTCCACCCGTATGCCTGCTGTTCAGGAGCTGGTGAAGAACATGACGGGCAAGCAGCCCAACATGTCGGTTAACCCCGATGAGGTTGTTGCAATGGGCGCAGCTGTTCAGGGCGGCGTTCTTGCTGGCGACGTTGAGGGCATCCTTCTTCTTGACGTTACCCCGCTTTCCCTTGGCGTTGAAACCATGGGCGGCGTAATGACCAAGATGATCGACCGCAACACCACCATTCCTACCCGCAAGACGGAAATCTATTCCACCGCAGCCGACAACCAGACTTCGGTAGAGATCCACGTTCTGCAGGGCGAGCGTCAGATGGCCCAGGACAACAAGACCTTGGGCAAGTTCCAGCTCACCGGTATTCCTGCTGCACGTCGTGGCGTTCCTCAAATCGAGGTTACCTTCGACATCGACGCAAATGGCATCGTGAACGTTTCCGCTAAGGATCTGGGCACCGGTAAGCAGCAGCAGATCACCATTTCCGGTTCTACCGCCCTTACCGACGACGAAGTTGATCGCATGGTTAAGGACGCTGAGGCTCACGCCGAGGAAGACAAGGTGCGTAAGGAAGAGGTTGAGGTTCGCAACAACTGCGACTCTCTGATCAACGCAACCGAAACCACCTTGGGCGAAGTTGGCGACAAGGTAAGCGCCGAGGTTAAGCAGCAGGCAGAAAGCGCTGTTGCTCAGGGCAAGGCTGCACTTGAGGGCAACGACATCGAAGCTATCAAGGCGGCTATCGAGGCAATGCAGCAGGCAGGCTACAAGCTGGCTGAGGTTGTATACGGCAACCAGGATGCAGCTCAGGCAGCCGCTGGTGCAGCTGGTGCCCAGCAGCCCGCTGATGACGACACCATCGAGGCAGACTTCGAGGTTGTCGACGACGACGAGAAGAAGGACAAGTAATCATGACCGCGCCTGAAAAAGACGAGGCACGCGAGGATCAGGAAGCAGCCGAGGCCAAGCCCGAGGCTGCTGCCCCCGAAGAGGTCGAAGCGGATGTCATCGAAGATGACGCCGAGAGCGAAGAGCCCGAGGAAGATCCGGTGGAAGCAGCTAAGGCCGAGGCGGATGCCTGGAGGGACAAGTACTTCAGGCTCCATGCCGAGTGGGACACCTATCGCCGTCGTATGAACGAGCAGCGTGAAGAGGAAAAGCTTCGCGCCACCGAAAAGCTGGTTGAAAGCTTGATCCCCGTGATTGACGACTTTGAACGTAGCATCGCTTATGCGGAGGGCAATGGCGAAGAGGGTCTGCTCGGTGGCATCAAAGCCGTTCACAACAAGATCGGCGAGGTGCTGAAGAAGGAAGGCGTTGAGATCATCAATCCTGAAGGCGAAGCGTTTGATGCTCTTGAGGCTCAGGCGGTAGCCACGGTTGACGATCCTTCGGTTCCCGATGAAACGGTTGCCCAGGTTTACCAGAAGGGCTATCGCATGGGTAACAAAGTTATCCGTGCTGCAATGGTAACGGTTACCGTGGGCGGTCCGAAGCGCGAGACCAAGTCAGAAGAAGACGAATAGCAAACGCAAGGGCGGGCTCGCAAGTCCGCCCTTGTTGTAAGCAGCTCGAGGGAATTGGCAAGAATGTCCTGTCAGTCAAGGTTGGGCATACGGGCGGGTTTCTTTCGGGCTGATTAATTAGAAGAGAAAACAGGGGTATTGAAGCAGGTTGCATTTCCGCCGCAACGGCTGATGCCGAAAGGCTTTTGGCTTTTCGATCATGCCGAGGCGAACAGGTTGCTCAGCTGGAAAAGCAACTGCATTACTATCCCGTCTGAATAGGAAAGGTGGGGCGAATGGCAACTCCCGACTACTACAAAACGCTAGGCGTTCCACGTGACGCCGACGCTGATGCCATCAAGAAGGCATTTCGCAAACTGGCCCGCAAGCACCACCCTGATGCGGGCGGCGACGAGGCGAAGTTCAAGGAAATCAACGAGGCGTACGAGGTCCTTTCCGACGAAAAGAAACGTAAGCTCTACGACCAGTATGGCACCGCCAACGAAAACCAGATTCCCTATGGCGGGGCATGGCAAGGCCAGGGCGGCAACCCCTTTGCCGGCGCGGGCTTTGGCGGAGCATCTGGTTTCGGCAGCTGGGCAGATATTCTCGAGAGCATCCGCAACGGTGAAGGCGCTTTCGGCGGCAACTGGGATTTCGGCGGAGCGGGTAGCTATGCTCAGCCTCGGCCGCAGAAGGGCGCCGATAAAGAAGTGTCCATGACGGTAACCTTCGACGAAGCCTTTAATGGATGCGAAAAGCGCATCCGCATTGGTCGCTCGGGAACAGGCGAAAAAGAAACGCTCACCATAAAGATTCCCGCTGGCGCCATCGACGGCGGCCGTGTTCGCTTAAAGGGCAAAGGCGGCCAGGGAGCAAATGGTGGCCCTGCAGGCGACTTGCTGGTGAACATCAAGATAGGCGCTCATCCGCTCTATCGGCGCGATAAGGCGGACGTCTTGATGGACCTGCCCGTAACGTTTGCCGAAGCGGCTCTTGGTGCTCAAGTGGTGGTTCCCACTCCCGATGGCACGAAAGTGCGCTTGAAGGTACCTGCTGGGTGTCAGGACGGAACGGTTCTTACGGTGCGTGGCAAAGGCGCCCCCAGGTTGGGCAAGGGCTCAACGGGCAACGGCGATTTGCGCGTGGCCATCAAGATAGCGGTTCCGAAGACATTGAACGATGAACAGAAGAAGGCCCTGGAAGCATTCCAGGAAGCTACTAAGGAAGAGGTGAGGGCATGGTAATGGAAGACAAAGACAGACCGCTGTATATGATCAGTGTTGCTGCCGAACTTGCTGGCGTTCACCCGCAAACTCTGCGCATCTATGAACAAAAGGGCCTGGTTTCCCCCCAGCGCACACGGGGCAACACGCGCATGTACTCTCAGGCCGATATTGAGCGTTTGCAGTTGATCAATGAGCTTACCGACGAAGGCATCAATCTTGCGGGCGTTATTCGCATCCTCGACCTTAAAGGGCGCCTGGATGAGCGTGATGACGAGCTCGATGCCCTGCATCGTCGTGTACGCAAGCTTGCCGACCGTGTACACGAACTCGAAACCAGGGAAAGCGTCAATTCTTTGGTGACCGATACTAACGCAATTGTATTGCGTAGGTTGATGTAAGACACTAGCCATTTCTTTTGCTGCAAGTAGAAGAAAGGAGACTTATATGTGGATTGAAAAATTAGCAGTGACTGCCCAAGAGGCGTTTAAATCTGCAATGGACATTGCGTCTAAGCATGAAGCAGCCACCACAGAGCCGCTTCATCTGCTAGATGCCATCCTTTCTGCGGACGAGAATAACCTGAAGGCCATCATTACGCGTATTGGCGCCGACCCTGCCGTCTTGAAGCAGCGCGTCGATGCGGAGGTGGAGCATCAGCCGAAGGTGAGCGGTCAAACCTTTATGGGCATGGTGGCCCCTTCAAGGGAATTCGATGCCCTGATGAACAACGCCGAGAAAATCGCCGGAAAGTTGGACGACAACTACATCACCACCGAGCATCTGCTCATTGCACTTTCTGAAGATAAGGGGCAGGCGGGCCGCATCCTGAACGACGCTGGTGTTACACGTGAAACAGTCGAGGCGGCTTATCAGGATCTCCGCGGCGACACTCGCGTAACCGATGCGGAGTCGAAAACTGAGTTCGAGGTGCTGGAGCAGTATGGCCAGAACCTTACTCAGCAGGCACGTGATGGCAAACTCGATCCGGTAATCGGTCGTTCCGAGGAAATTCGTCGTACCGTTCAGGTTCTTTCCCGTCGTACGAAGAACAACCCTGTGCTTATTGGCGAGCCTGGCGTGGGCAAAACGGCAATCGTTGAAGGCTTGGCCCAGCGCATCGTTGCGGGCGACGTTCCCTCCAGCCTGAAAGATCGTGAGCTTATTGCGCTTGACCTTCCTGCGATGCTCGCTGGCGCTAAGTATCGTGGTGAATTCGAAGACCGCCTGAAGGCTGTTCTTCGCGAAGTGAAGCAGTCCGACGGGCAGATTATCCTGTTCATCGACGAGTTGCATACCATCGTAGGCGCTGGCTCCACGGGCGATAGCTCCATGGATGCGGGTAATATGCTGAAGCCTGCTTTGGCTCGTGGTGAACTTCATGCCATTGGTGCTACTACGCTCGACGAATACCGCAAGTATATCGAAAAGGATGCTGCGCTTGAGCGTCGTTTCCAGCCGGTGCTGGTGGGCGAGCCAACAGTCGAAGACACCATTGCGATTCTGCGTGGCCTGAAGGAAAAGTACGAGATCCATCATGGCGTCCGCATCAAGGACTCCGCTCTGGTTGCTGCAGCCGAACTCTCCAACCGCTACATCACCGATCGTTTCTTGCCCGACAAGGCAATCGACCTGATGGACGAGGCGGCAAGTCGTTTACGTATCGAAATCGACAGCATGCCCGAAGAGGTCGATCTGGCTGAGCGCAAGCTCACTCAGATGCAGATTGAAGAGCAGGCTCTGATGAAGGAAACGGATGAGCCGAGCCGCGAGCGCTTGGAGGCTCTCCGCAAGGAGATTTCCGCCGCCCGCGAAGCGTTGGATTCGCAGAAGGCGCTTTGGAAGAACGAAAAGGACGTTATTGTCAGCGTTCAGAACCTGAAGGCTGATATTGAGGCTGCCCAGATCGAAGAAGAGCAGGCAACCCGCGAAGGCGACCTGGCCCGTGCTTCCGAGCTGCGCTACGGCACAATTCCTGCGCTGCAGCAGAAACTTGCTCAGGCTGAAGAGGTTCTGGAGAATCGCCAGCAGGACGGCGCGATCCTCAAGGAAGAGGTTGGCGAAGACGAGATCGCCGAGGTTGTATCCACGTGGACGGGCATTCCCGTTACCAAGATGATGCAGGGCGAAATGGCCAAGCTGGTTGACCTGGAAGACAAGCTTCGCGAACGCGTGGTTGGTCAGGATAAAGCCGTGGCTGCCGTAGCAGGNNNNGCCTGCCGTAGCAGGCGCAATTCGTCGTAACCGTGCAGGCCTTTCCGACCCGAACCGTCCCATTGGCAGCTTCCTGTTCTTGGGTCCCACCGGTGTTGGCAAAACGGAACTGGCCAAGGCTCTTGCCGAGTATCTGTTTGACACCGAGCGCGCTATGGTTCGTATCGATATGTCCGAGTATATGGAAAAGCACTCGGTTGCTCGTTTGGTCGGAGCGCCTCCGGGATATGTGGGCTACGACGAGGGCGGTCAGCTTACTGAAGCGGTACGCCGTAAGCCGTACAGCGTGATTTTGTTGGATGAGGTTGAAAAGGCTCATCCCGATGTGTTCAATATCCTGCTTCAGGTTTTGGACGATGGCCGCCTTACCGATGGCCAGGGCCGTGTGGTGAGCTTCAAGAACGCCATTATCATCATGACGTCCAACATCGGTTCGCAGTCGATTCGCGAATTCGCAGGCGAAGATCAGAATCAGGGGTCTGGCAATTCCATGGGCAAGGTCATGGAAGACCTTATGACCGCAGATGTTGAGGTTGCGGCAAAGCGCCTGGCTGAGCTGAACAACAAGATCAACGATGCTCTGCGTAATACTTTCCGCCCCGAGTTCCTGAACCGCATCGATGAGGTAATCACCTTCAATCCGCTTTCCATTGCCGCAATGGAGCCAATTGTCGGTTTGCAGTTGGCCGACGTGCGCGAGCGTCTTGCCGATCGTCGTATCGACTTGGTGGTTACTCCTGCCGCTATGGAGCATCTTGCAATTGACGGTTACGATCCCGTCTACGGAGCACGTCCGCTGCGTCGCTTGATTCAGCGTGAGGTAACCGACCGCGTTGCCACCGAAATCATCAACGGCACCGTTCACGATGGTGCAACGGTAACGGTTGATATCGATGGCGAAGGCCAGTATTGCTCTAAGGTCGAAAACCGCCATGAGCTGAATGCTGGCGACGACATCGTTGCCCAGGCCGAGCGATTCTTGGGTGGCCAAGAATAAGGCATAACCTAGTTGTTTCAAGGGCGCCTTCTCTTT
>FR884596.1:7852-12958 GCA_000436075.1 Eggerthella sp. CAG:209
TTTCAAGGGCGCCTTCTCTTTTAAGGGAAGGCGCCCTTTCTTTTTGCCTTTGGTGTAGCTGTGAGTTAGTTTGCGGCCCCGCTCGTCAAGGATGAACGGCGTATGAGTGCCGTTCATCGTCCGTGGGCGGCAATTTTGCCCAGATTTTCCCGTTGTGTAACAAAGAGGTAACGCTGGATTGCGACCATTCAAAAATCGTTTCCCCCTGACGCGGGAATGAGCTGCTTTGCGATGGCGCATGCCGAAGGTTTTCATTTTCCCCGAAGCAGCGGCTTCGTTATCTCGTGCAGATAGCGAAGCCGCCACTTCGCAAGCTTGCTGAACCAATGGGCACGCTTCCTTTCCGCGTCAAACGAGTAGAAAGGAAGTAGCCATGGAGGCATTCATCGAATCTTTTTCGGCTGGCGTCGATGCCGTCGATGGTTTCGTATGGGGCTGGGCCCTTATTTGGTTGCTGTTGGGCACCCATCTCTTCATGACCATCAGGACCGGCTTCATTCAGAGGAAGATCCCCACGGCGATTAAGCTCTCGGTCTCTAAGAACGACCCCTATGCCGAGGGTGACATTTCGCAGTTCGGCGCCCTTACCACAGCGCTCGCTGCAACTATCGGTACGGGCAACATCGTCGGTGTTGCTACGGGCCTTCTGTGCGGCGGTCCAGGCGCTATTTTTTGGATGTGGCTTACCGGCGTCTTTGGTATCGCAACCAAGTATTCCGAAACTTATATATCCATGAAGTACCGCGTGAAGGACGCCAATGGCCGAATGCTCGGCGGCGCTATGTATGCGTTGGAGCGCGGCTTCAAGCACAAGGGATTGGGCAAGCTCCTTGCTGTGCTGTTTGCCCTGTTCACCGCCATCGCTTCCTTTGGCATCGGTGCTTCGGTTCAGTCGAACTCCCTGGCAGGTGCCCTTACTTCTTCAAGCTTGATTCCCGGTGCCTCCGAAATCCCCACGTGGCTTATTGGCATTGTGGTTACCGTCTTGGTTGCCATCGTTATCATCGGCGGCTTGAAGAAGGTTTCCAAGGTGTGTGAGAAGCTGGTTCCCATCATGGCTATCTTCTACGTTGCCTGCTGCCTTGTGATCATCGGCATGAACGGTGCCTATTTGCGGGATGCCATCGTAACTATCATCACCTGCGCGTTTACCGGTCAGGCAGCTTTTGGTGGCGCGGTTGGCTCTGGTATTATGCTGGCGCTTCAGTACGGCTTTAAGCGAGGCCTGTTCTCCAACGAATCCGGTCTGGGCTCTGCTCCCTTGGTTGCCGCCTCTGCAATTTCCAAGAATCCTGCTCGCCAGGCGCTGGTTTCGATGTCTGGTACGTTCTGGGACACGGTGGTTATCTGCCTGATTACTGGCTTGATGTTGGTAACCTCGCTGCTCGCCAATCCTGACCTTGCAGCTATCTACAACAACACCATGCTGGCAAGCAACGATCTTTCCATCGATACTGCTGTTGGAATCTTCTCTGGTGGTGCTGCTTTGGCGACGGCTTGCTTTGAGAGCATTCCCGTGCTGGGGCCTCTGGTGCTGGTAGTTGGCCTTTTGTGCTTCACCTATTCCACCATGCTCGGTTGGTCTCAGTACGGCGATCGCGCCATTACGTACCTGTTTGGTACTAAGGGCATCCGTCCTTATCAGGTAGTGTTCCTGCTCTTTGTATTCTGGGGCTGCATCGGCGGAGGCGACTTGGTGTGGAACCTCTCCGATATTTCCAACGCTCTTATGGCTGTCCCGAACTGCATAGCGGTCTTGGTTCTTTCCGGCGTGATTGCCAAGGGAACAAAGTACTGGATCTATGAGGGCCGTTTGGAAGAAGAGGA
This sequence comes from Eggerthella sp. CAG:209, assembly GCA_000436075.1. GTDB lineage: Bacteria > Actinomycetota > Coriobacteriia > Coriobacteriales > Eggerthellaceae > Anaerotardibacter. Next base: position 9,680 of record FR884596.1, read on the forward strand.
CACCACGCCGATTCCCACGGTTGGCACGGTCGACCACCCCAACGTTTAGTCAAAGCTCGAAAATCCCGCCTCAATGCTCGCTGCGGAAAAGTGAGAGCATAACTGCCGAACGCTGTTTTGCAACAAAAAAACGCTGTTGGGCGTTTTCGGTAAGCGAGCTTTCCCTAGTCACGGTCCCGGAATGGGAGAATTCCGGGACCGCTTGCGCTAGTTGGGCGGTGTTGCGGGAGGGCAGCGCGAATCGTCGGTCCTCGCGGCTTCCTGTAAACATGCGGCTGGAACCCCCCCATTAGTGGTAGGGTGGGAAAGCATGACGCAAGCGTTTTATCGGCAAAGCGGTAACTCGGTCATGTGATCGCCTACTAATTAATGAAGGAGTTTCCAACGTGGAAAACTTGGGCTACTACAACGGAAAATTCGGCCCCCTGAATGAAATGAGCATCCCAATGAACGATCGCGTTCATTGGTTTGGCGACGGCGTGTATGACGCCGGCCCAGCGCGCAACTATAAGATATTTGCGATTGATGAACACATTGATCGTTTCTTCAACAGCGCTGAACTTCTCGAAATTGAAATGCCCTGCACCAAGCAGGAGCTGAAGGACCTGCTGAACAAACTGGTGAAAAAGGTGGATACGGGTAGCCAGTTCGTCTATTACCAAGTAACGCGCGGTACGGGCATTCGAGATCATGCGTTTACGGAGGGCCCTGGCAATTTGTGGGTGATGTTGAAGCCGGCCACCATCTCCGATGGCATCGAGTCTATTAAGCTGATCACCGAGCCTGATACGCGCTTCTTTCATTGCAACATCAAAACGCTCAACCTCATTCCTTCGGTAATGGCATCGGAGAAGGCCAAGCGCGCCGGTTGTCAGGAGACGGTGTTCTACCGTGAAGGTGGTCGTGTTACCGAATGCGCGCATAGCAATGTGCACATCATCAAGAACGGAGCGCTGTATACAGCGCCGCTCGACAATCTCATATTGCCGGGCATTGCGCGTAAGCACCTCATTCAGGCGTGTGACCGTCTGGGCATTTCCGTGCACGAGGAGCCGTATTGCTTGGAGGATCTGTTTGCCGCCGAAGAGGTATTGGTTACCAGCTCCAGCAATCTGTGCTTGCATGCTCACGAGATTGACGGTAAGCCCGTCGGTGGAATGCAGCCTGAACTGATAGAAGCGCTGCGCAAGGAAGTAATTGGCGAATTCCTCAGCGCAACCGAGGTCGATTAATCGCTATTTGCTGCGTTCCAGGCTCGTTGCGAATGCGAGCCTGGGGCGTTTTGAGTGTGTTCGCCACTGACCGCGCCTGGATGCCTTTCGTCAGGGATGTGCGTTGCCTCCCTTTCGTGTAAGCGCGATGAGCGCTAGTGTCAACGCGGTAAACCAGTATTATTCAACGTCCACAGGAGCGAAAAGTTAGCATGACTGAGTACAACGAACTCACTCCCGAATTGATCAGCCAGCTCCAGGCTATTGTCGGCGAGGAAGATTGCCACGTTGGCGAAAACATCAGCGAGGATTACTCTCACGACGAAATGCCCATCTACGGCACTAAGATGCCCGAGGCCGTTTGCTTCCCCGGCAACACCGAAGAGGTTGCTGCCATCATGAAGCTGTGCAACGAGAACAAGATTCCCGTTACGGTTCGCGGTGCGGGCACTGGCTTGGTTGGCGGTAGTACCCCGCTGCAGGGCGGCGTCGTATTGTGCACCATGCACATGAATGAAATCCTCGAGTACGACATGAACAACCTGTTCGTTCGTGTTCAGCCCGGCGTTCGCCTGTGCGATCTGGCTGCAGACGCCCTTGAGCATGATCTTATGTATCCCCCTGATCCCGGCGAGAAAACCGGCTCTTTGGGCGGCAACGTAAGCACCAACGCTGGTGGCATGCGTGCTGTTAAGTACGGCACCACGCGCGATTACGTGCTGGCAATGACCGTGGTTCTTCCCACGGGCGAAATCATGGAAATCGGTCGTGCGGTTTCCAAAACCAGCTCTGGTTATAGCCTTCTTCACCTGATGATCGGCTCTGAGGGCACGCTGGGTGTTATCACCGAACTCACCCTTAAGCTCATCCCCGTTCCGAAGGAAGACATTAGCTTCATCCTTCCCTTCGAGGATCTCGAAACTGCCATTAGCGCTGTTCCGAAGATCAAGCTTGCTGGTCTCGATCCGCAGTCCATTGAATTCATGGAGCGCGACATCGTCGACTCTTCTGCCGACTATACCGGCAACAAGATCATCCCAACTAATGTAGATGGTCATGAAGTTGGTGCGTATATCCTGGTAACCCTTGACGGTAACGACCAGGACGAAATCTTCCAGCGTGCAGAAACGCTGGCAGAAATCGGCGACGAGCTTGGCGCATTCAACACGCTGGTTCTTTCCCACCCTGACGACAAACGTGCCGTATGGGCTGCCCGCAGCGCATTCCTTACGGTAATCGAGGCCGACACCGAGCATCTCGATGAAATGGACGTGGTTGTTCCCGTAGACAAGGTTGCTGAATTCCTGGAGCACGTGCATCAGATCGGCGAAAAGTACGGCGTTGGCATTCGCTCCTTCGGTCATGCCGGTGACGGCAACCTTCATATTTACGCTTCTGCAAACGGCGTAGATCAGGACGTATTCTTGGAGAAGTCCCAGAAGGTAATGAAGGAAAGCTATGAAAAGTGCACCGAGCTTAACGGCCAGGTATCCGGCGAGCATGGCATTGGCCATGCAAAGAAGGAATATCTGCACGATTCCGTAGGCGATACGGCTATCGGCCTCATGGCGGGCATCAAGCGCGTGTTCGATCCGAATTACATTCTGAACCCGGGCAAGGTTTGCAACTAAATATCAACCTATATATAGGTATCAAGGGAGTCGTAATAACGCGGCTCCCTTTCTTTATATATAGAGATGGGTTGTATATGCGGCCCGATAGGGAAGCAGAGTAATGCAATGAGCATTCATTTGCCAACAAAGCGGCTCCGCCGCTCGGGCAAAGCTGAAAAGAAAGAAGACTATTCAATTTGATGACTTTGTGGAGGTAAAAAGCAAAGGACGCATGAAAAGGGAGTTGCCGAGCCACAGGCAAGATGCTTGAACGTTCAAAATGTAAGCAATATCCCCGAGTAAACAAAGAATGAGGTTAATTACCAAAGGATTGAACAGGGAGAATCCAAAGCAAAAAGAATGTTTAGGAGAGGCGTTCGAATTCATTGAGGAAGCTCAATTGCCAACAATGTGAAGAAATTGAGAACAGCCGAAACGCTTTGACCTGGTGCTAT
>FR884597.1:0-9602 GCA_000436075.1 Eggerthella sp. CAG:209
TGACGGCAAGTTATCCTTCGTGCGTTTCACCGAAGCCGACAAGCAAAATAATGCGCTTGCCCGTCGTCGCGCTCTTGCTCTGGCGATCAAGGAAGAGGAGCGGTGTCGTGCGGATTACGAAGCTGCACAGTCTGAAGATGGCAGGGTTGAATCTGAGCTTCGCCAGGCGCAAACAGCGTCGTTGAAGCTTTCAGAATCTCTTGCAAATCTTAAGGGGCAAAGCGAGTCAGCGCGTCGTGATGCCGATGCATCGGTCCGGGCGATGAAGCAGCTCGAAGGCGAGCACCAACGCTTGCTGGCAGAGCAGGAAGAGAACATTGCATTCTTCGAAAAGGCTCAGCCCGACTCAGACGAGTTGGAGCGTACTTTGTCGCAAGTTACCGCCGATTTGGAATTGAACAAAGAAAAGGTTTCCGAGCTGGAGGAAACGCTTTCTCCAATGCGTCGCGAAATCGTCTCTCTTTCCGAGCGCCTGAGCGATGCTCGCCTTGAAACGGCTCGTCTCTCCGAGCGGCTTGCCTACGCTGATCGAATGGTATCCACCCGCAAGCAGGAGATATCTGCATCTTCACGTGAAGATGCAAGTTCAATGCAGCGTATCCATGTTGCTCGGGTAGCGGCCAATAGGGCAGATGAGCTTTTGGCCACCCTGCATTCCTTGTCCGATGCTGCGTCTCTGGTTTCGACGCGCTTAGAGCAGGAATCACGCAGCGAAAAAGAGCAGTCCCTTTCGCTCCACGACAAAATCGCACAAGCCACTAAGGAGTCGCGAGAAGCTCGTGAACGTTTTGAGTCTGTTACTTCGCGCATTTCCGAGGTCCGTATCGAAAAGGGCAGGCTTGAAGTTCAGGTTGATGCGGGGGTAAACGTTATCGTTCGTGATTGCGACACGCCTCTCGAGGTTGCCCTTGCTGGCGATCCTCTTGATAATCGTCACGAAGCCGAAGCGCAAGCTTCCTCGCTCGAGCGTCGCATTAAGAACATGGGTGCCATTAATCCTGATGCTGCCGAAGAGTTCGAGCAGGTAAGCGAGCGTCATACTTATCTTAGTTCTCAACTCGAGGACATGAGGCTCGCCCGTAAGACGCTTGCCCGAATCGTCAATGTCATTGACGAACGAATGCGAGACGATTTTGTTGCTACATTCGAACAGGTGAATGCTAACTTCTCTGATATCTTCTCTGCGCTGTTTCCTGGCGGGCAGGCTCACCTTTCCTTGGTTGATCCTGACGACTTGGAAAACACGGGTGTTGACGTTAATGCTCAACCGGTGGGCAAGCGCGTTAAGAAAATGTCGCTGCTTTCCGGTGGCGAGAAGTCGATGACCGCTATGGCGTTGCTGTTTGCCGTGTATCGCATTAGGCAGACCCCGTTCTATATCTTGGACGAGGTTGAGGCGGCGCTCGACGATACGAATCTGCGCCGACTGATCGCTTACATTAATGTGGTACGCGACGAAACCCAATTCATTATGATCACGCATCAGCGTCGCACTATGGAATCTGCCGACATATTGTATGGTGTCTCAATGCAGGCTGATGGCATTACGAAGGTGATCAGTCAAAAGCTCGACAATGCTACCCGCAAGGAGGGTTAAATGGGATTTTTCGATAAGATCAACGAGGGGCTTCATCGCTCAAGAACCCGCCTGAAAGAGCAGATGAATATCCTGCTCGATCGTGGGCCTGATGTAGACGACGATTTTTGGGATGACCTAGAGGAAACGCTGATCCTTGCTGACATAGGTGCAGCTGCCGCCGATAGCATCATTGAGGAATTACGAGATCAGGCAAAGCGTAAGGCTCTTCCCGATGCCTATGCGGTGTTCGATATGCTTGCCGATCAGATGGCGGCGACGTTTACCGAAGCGGAAACTGATATCTTCGAGGAGAATCCATCTTTGGTTCTGTTCGTCGGCATCAATGGGGCAGGTAAAACTACCACTGTTGGTAAGCTTGCTGCTTCTTATCATGAGAAGGGAAGAAAGGTTCTCCTGGGTAGTGCAGACACGTTCCGCGCTGCTGCTATTGAACAGCTTGAGGTGTGGGCCAAGCGCGCTGACGTTACTATTGTTTCTCGCGAACGGGGCAGCGACCCTGCAAGCGTATGCTACGAAACCATCGAACGAGCCGAAAAAGACGGTTCCGATATGGTGCTCATCGACACTGCGGGACGTCTTCACACATCCGATGACCTTATGCGTGAGCTGCAAAAGGTTGTCAACGTTGTGCGCAAACGCTCAAACGTTCCTGTGTACACAGTCCTTGTCATCGATGCTACAACTGGGCAGAATGGCCTTCAGCAGGCTCAGAAGTTCAACGATGCGCTTGATTTGGATGGCGTAATCGTAACGAAACTTGATGGTACGGCTAAGGGCGGTATCGCTCTGGCGGTTTCGCACGAACTCGAGCTTCCGATTTTCAAGATCGGCGTAGGCGAGGGTATAGACGATTTGCAGGATTTCGATGCGCATGATTTTGCTCGTGCGCTGATTGGGGATATGGCTGATGTTCGATAACCTTTCCGATAAACTCCAGTCCATCTTCTCTGGCTTGCGCGGCAAGGGTCGCCTTACCGAAGAAGATATCGATACCGCCATGCGCGAGATTCGCATGGCGCTACTTGAGGCCGATGTTAACTTCAGAGTGGTAAAGGAATTCACCAAACGCACTAAAGAGCGTTGCCTTACCGCGGAGGTCCTTGATTCGCTTACGCCCGCGCAGAATGTAGTGAAGATCGTTCTCGATGAGCTTACGGCTCTTATGGGTGAAGAAAGCAAGCCTCTCCAGCTTTCCAGTCGCATTCCTAACGTGATCATGCTTGTTGGTTTGCAGGGTTCGGGCAAAACCACGGCTGCTGCCAAGCTTGCCTATCTTCTTAAACAGCAGAATCATAGCCCGCTTCTGTGCGCATGTGACGTATATCGTCCCGCTGCAGCCGATCAGTTGCAGACGCTGGGTGAAGAAATAGGCGTGCGCGTATATCGAGGCGAGGGGAAGGATCCAGTCAAGATCGCAAAAGAAGGTGTGCGCGATGCCATCGATTCGCTTCGCGATGTCGTGATTGTCGACACAGCAGGCCGTCTCCATGTTGATGAAGAGATGATGGCTGAGGCTGAAGCCATCAAGGCGGCTGTTGAACCCGACCAGATCTATATGGTTGTCGACGCCATGACCGGCCAGGATGCGGTAAACGTTGCTAAGGCTTTTGCCGATCGAGTTGATTTCGATGGCGTGATTATGTCAAAGATGGATGGCGATGCGCGTGGTGGTGGCGCCTTATCCATTAAACAGGTTACCGGCAAACCCATCACGTTTATCTCTCAGGGTGAAAAGCCCGACTCGCTCGAACGCTTCCATCCCGATCGAATGGCCAAGCGCATTTTGGGCATGGGCGATGTTGTTAGCATCATCGAGTCCGCTTCGAAGCTTCGTGCTGAGGAAATCGAGCAAGCGGAAGCCGAGCGAATGGCGCGCGGAAACCTGACGCTTAACGACTTTCTTCTTATGAAGCAGCAGATTGGCAAAATGGGCGGTGTGCAGAAGCTTATCAGCGCTCTTCCAGGTGGAGACAAGGCCATGCGCGAAGGCCAGGTAAACGAGCATGCGCTTGACGAAATGGCAGTCATCATTGGATCTATGACCAAGCGCGAGCGCGAGCATCCCGAAATCTTAAATGGTTCTCGTAAAGCCCGAATTGCCGCAGGCGCCGGCGTCAAAGTTTTCCAAGTTAATCAGCTGCTTAAGCAGTTTATGGAAACCAAGAAGATGGTTCGGAGCATGATGAATGCCCAGGAAGCCCAAATGAACCGCAAGGGCAAAGGCAAGGGCAAGAAAGGCAAGAAGGGTAAGGGCGGCAAACGCCGTATGGGTCTTCCCGGAATGGGGGGAATGTCCATGGCCGATGTGAAGAAGATGCAAGAGATGATGAGCGGTCTTGATGAATCCGCTTTCAAGAGGTAATATCAGTAATCGCTGTTTTGCGACCTGTGCAGCATTAGCTTAACCGGTCGCTCTTAAAAGTTTAGAAGGAGTACAACTCGATGGCAGTCAAGATTCGCCTCGCCCGTCACGGCGCTAAAAAGGCACCTTATTATCGTATCGTTGTAGCTGATTCTCGTGCTCGTCGCGACGGTCGCTTCATTGAGCAGGTTGGTTCTTACAACCCCACCACCACCCCTAAGCATGTAAAGATCGACCTTGAAAAGGTTGATAAGTGGATTGCTGACGGCGCTCAGCCCAGCGATACCGTTGCACGCCTCATTGAGGCAGAGCGTAAGAACGCTTAGTGATGGCGGAATCCCGCGAAGACATCTCGGGTTTGGTCGAAACCCTGGTTTTGCCTTTGGTTGATGAGCCCGATGCTGTAAGCATTGAGTCTTCAGATACCGAAATGGGCTCTGTCCTTATTGAAGTACGTGTTGCTCAGGCAGATGCCGGCAAGGTTATTGGCCGTCAGGGTCGTGTTATCAAAGCAATCCGCACGCTTGCTCGCGCTGCGGGTTCTCGTCATGGTCTCGATGTTGAAGTCGAACTTATCGACGAATAGGTTCAGGTACCATGGGTTCTTGGACTAACGTTGCAGCTCTTTTACGAGCTAAAACAAATGAAGGAGGGCTTTCCGTCAAACCGACGGAAGGTCTTCCTTTTTTACTTGAAAAGGGAATGGAGGTTACCTTCGTTCCTCCCGTATTGCGTATTCCGCGCTCTGGCAAGGTGCTGGATGTCGAGGAAATTGCGCAAGGCAGATATATGGTTTGGTTCGATTGTATCGACAATCGAATCGATGCCGAAAAGCTTGAAGGCCATTTCTGCTTGGTGCGTACCTCCTGTTTACCTGAAAACTACATGGATAAACAGGACATCGATCTTACGGGCTTTTCTGTTGTCGACGAAAACGCTGGTTGCATAGGAAGGGTGGTTCGCATTGACGAAAACCCCGCCCATGCTTTGCTCGTTGTTGATCGTGGTTCAGTTTCTGATTCGTTCGAAGGCAGAGAAGATGAGGTATTGATTCCTCTGGTCGATGAGTTCTTGGTAGCCGTCGAAGAGGAAATGGGGGAGATACGAGTATCCCTTCCTGACGGTTTGCTTGATCTATAGGAGCTCACGTGAAAATTGAAACCCTTTCGGTGTTTCCCCAATGCTATGACTCGGTTATGAACGAGTCTATTATGCGTATCGCGCAAGAAAAGGGCTTCCTTGATTTTAAAGCGCACGACTTGCGTAAGTGGACGCATGATAAGCATCGCACCACCGACGATGAGCCTTATGGCGGTGGTCAGGGCCTTGTGATGAAATGCGAACCTATTTTCGAGGCTACTGATGAGTTATTTTCCTCTGCCTTGAAGAAGCCCTATGTTATTTTCCTTTCTCCCACGGGAGAGCGTTTTGATGACGCAATGACTCTTGAGCTTGCTCAGCAGGATCACCTGTTTTTTATTTGCGGTCATTATGAAGGAATCGATGAACGTGCTTACTCACTTGCGGATAAGGTTATTTCTTTAGGCGATTATGTTCTTACCAGCGGCGAGCTTGCTTCGATGGTCGTTATTGATGCTGTAGTGCGTCGTATTGACGGTGTGTTGGGCGATGAAGGCAGCGCCGTTGATGAAAGTTTCTATGATGGGCTTCTTGAATACCCTCAATATACGCGTCCGGCCAGTTATCGAGGCATGGAAGTGCCCGACATCCTTCTATCCGGCCATCATGGGAAAATCGCTCAATGGCGTCGTGAGCAAAGCCTTTTGCGTACCAAGCGCTGGCGGCCAGATTTGCTCGAGGGGGCAAATCTCTCAAAGAAGGAACGCGATTTCCTCGATTTAGCAGAGTAGAAGGGTTATTTGTCAGTGACGTGTTGTTTGCTCTATCATAGGAGCATTGGACTGCTGGTTTACACCCTTGAAGGGATGGGATAGGTTTGGATTCCGGACAACACGCTGGCGTGCGCCGTCCCGGTATTATTCGGAGATTTGTTAATCTCATTGTTTGCATCGTCATTGTCTTGGCGGCGGCATGGGGCATTAGGTCATTCGTTATTGAACCCTTTGAAGTGCCCTCTGCTTCTATGGAAACCACCATCATGACGGGTGACAGGCTTTTTGCAGAGAAGGTCAGTTACCATTTCTCGGAACCAAAAGCGGGCGACATCGTTGTTTTTTCCGACCCTCAAGTTCCTTCTCGCGTTTTAGTCAAACGCATCATAGCCACAGAAGGTCAAACGGTAAACCTGGTTAACGGATACGTCTATGTTGATGGCGTAAAGCTCTCCGAGCCTTATACACAGGGTCTGTCGTACCCTCTTTCCAAAACTGCCAGCAATGTTTCCCTTTCTTTTCCCTGCACTATTCCTGCCGGCGAAGTTTGGGTAATGGGGGACAATCGTGAAAATTCTTCCGATTCCCGCTATTTTGGTCCGGTCGATTCTGATTCGATTTTCGGAAAGGCCTTCGTAACATACTGGCCGATTAACCGTATTGGACTACTGAATTAGTTTACATTCATCGTTTATCGATAAGGAGCATTATGACTAACCACGAAGTAGGCAAGGCGAATGCCGACGCCGCTCAGGTGCTGACGTTTCAGGATATGATCCTGCGCCTTCAGCGCTATTGGGCAGATTTGGGTTGTGTAATCATGCAGCCGTACGACAACGAAGTTGGTGCCGGTACGTTTCATACCGCCACTACATTGCGCAGCCTTGGCCCCGCTACGTGGAAGACTGCCTATGTGCAGCCTTGTCGCCGACCCACCGACGGCCGTTATGGTGAAAACCCCAACCGTCTCCAGCATTACTATCAGTTTCAGGTCCTGCTGAAGCCTTCTCCCGACAATGTTCAGGACTTGTATCTCGAATCGCTTCGCGCTATCGGTATTGAAGTTGAAAAACACGATATCCGCTTTGTTGAAGACGACTGGGAAAGCCCGACGCTTGGCGCTTGGGGTCTTGGCTGGGAAGTCTGGCTCAATGGCATGGAAGTCACTCAGTTTACTTACTTCCAGCAGGTTGGCGGTTTCGAGTGCCGTCCGGTTCCTTCTGAAATCACCTATGGTCTTGAGCGATTGGCCATGTATATTCAGGGCGTAGACTCGGTATATGATCTGATTTGGGCGCGCGGTGCCGATGGTACGGTGTTTACCTATGGCGATGTATTCCTGGAAAATGAGCGTGAGTTTTCTGCATACAACTTTGAAATCGCCGACACTGATCTGCTCTTTGGCGAATTCGATCGTTACGAGGCTGAATGCACTCGCGCGCTTGAAGCTAAGCTTCCGCTTGCCGCTTATGATTACGTTCTGAAGTGCTCTCATGCCTTTAATCTGCTTGACGCACGCGGCGTTATTAGCGCCACTGAGCGCATGGGCTACATTCTGCGTGTGCGCACTATTGCGAAGGCGTGCTGCGCTTCGTATCTCGAACATGTTGTAGGTCAGGCTCCGGAGTCTGACAGCTCCGAGAAGAAGGGGGAGTAACTGATGGAAAAGCGTACGCTCGCCTTCGAAATCGGTACCGAAGAAATTCCGGCTTTCGACCTTGCGGGTGCTGTAAAGCAGCTCTCTACCATGGTTCCGAGTCTCCTCGATGATGCTGCTATTCCGCATGGTGCCGTCAAGATTTTCTCTTCCCCTCGTCGTCTTATCGTTATTGCCGAAGAAATCCCTGAGGCTACGGAAGAAAAAAATGAAGTTTTCAAGGGTCCTTCTGCCAAGATCGCCTTTGATGCCGAGGGCAATCCCACCAAGGCGGCTCAGGGTTTTGCGCGTGGCAAGGGTGTAGATCCTTCTTCATTGGTCGTAGAGGACGGCTACGTGTATGCCCGTACGCATACGCCCTCTGTGAATGTAGCATCCCTGCTTTCTTCGGTGCTCAATAAGATTATCCATGGACTATCTTGGCCTCGCTCTCAGCGTTGGGGTGTCCAGAGCGAGTACTTTACTCGCCCAGTACGTTGGATCGTTGCCCTTTTCGGTAATGAAGTTATCGACTTTACTTTTGCGGGTCTTGTTGCTGGCCGCACTACGTACGGCCATCGCTTCTTGGCCCCTGGTCCATTCGAAGTTGCTGATGCAGACTCGTTGGTTGATGTTGTGCGTAGTGCTTCTGTTATTCCTTCAGAGGCTGAACGCGAGCAGGTTATTCGTGAAGGTGTTGCTAAAGCCGAAGCTGAAACCGGCTTTACTGCGGTGCTTCATCCAAAGACGCTTGTCGAAGTTATTAATCTGGCCGAGTATCCCACTGTGCTTGTTGGTACTTTCGACGAAGAATTCTTGAAAGTTCCCGAAGAAATCATCGTTGATGCCATGTTGGTTCACCAGCGTTATTTCCCGTTGTATGACAAGGATGGCAAGCTTACCAATCGTTTTATTGTGGTAAGCAATGGCGACCCCGCTTGCGCCGAAACCATCGTCGATGGCAACGAGCGTGTTGTTCGCGCTCGCCTTTATGACGCGAAGTTCTTCTATGACGAAGACCTGAAACAGCCTCTTGAGTCTTATGTTGATCATCTGGGTGAAGTGGTTTTCCAGGAAAAGTTGGGCACCATGCTCGACAAGACTAACCGTATCCAGCGCTTGGCAGATCACCTTGCGGAAGATGCCGGTCTTGCTGGTCAGGATCTTAGCGATGTTGAGCGTGCTGCTCGTCTTTGCAAGGCCGACTTGGTGACGAGCGCTGTAGTTGAGTTCACTAGTGTTCAGGGTGTAATGGGTAGCTATTATGCTGCGGCAAGTGGCGAAACTGCCCAGGTAGCTCAGGCTATCGAGCAACATTATCGTCCCCGTTTCGCGGGCGACGAAGCTCCTGATACGGTTGTGGGCAAGATTGTGGCTATTGCCGACAAGCTTGATACCGTATGTGGTTTGTTTGCCGTTGGTCAAGGCCCTACGGGTTCTTCCGATCCGTTTGCTTTGCGTCGTAGCGCTATTGGCATCGTGGCTATGTTGTCCGGTAAAGATGCCGTTGAAGTATCGCTTGTAGCTGCAATTGACGCCGCGCTGGCATCTTATGCTCAGCAGGGCATCGAATTCGATTCCGACGCTGCTCGTCGTGATGTAATTGAGTTCTTTATTACGCGCACCAAGGTAATGATGCGCGATGCTGGCAACAGCATTGATGCAATTGACGCCGTACTTTCTGCAGGCATTCAGGAGCCTGTTGAGCTCATTAATCGCGTTTCGGCTCTCGAGGCTGCTCGTAGCGAACAGCCCGAGGTGTTCGAGGATCTTGCAACAGCTTATGCTCGTGCTAACAACCTTTGCGATTCCAAACTCGGTACTGAAGTTAATGAGAGTCTTCTATCTGAGGTTGAGCAAGCTTTGGTTCGTGCTGTTGGCCAGGCTGAAAGCAATGTTGCTAGTGCTCTCGAAAACAACAATTACGCTGCTGCATTGTCCGAGCTTGCTGCTTTGCGTAAACCCATCGACTTGTTCTTCGAGAACACGATGGTTATGGACGAAGACCAGACATTGCGCGAAAATCGCCTTCGTCTATTGAATAGCTTCGTTGCGGTATTCGCCAACGTTGCTGACTTTGCTCTGCTGTCCAAGGTAAAATAATCCAAGTTAGCGGGCAATTTCGCTTTCGCGTTTCTTGAAGCGGCCCAG
>FR884597.1:9617-20390 GCA_000436075.1 Eggerthella sp. CAG:209
GGCCCAGTGATGGGCCGCTTTTTTGTTAAGGGGGAATTTCATTTTGCAGAAATGGATAACACAAGGGAAGGCCTCTGACACTTTTCCAGTGATCCACGTTGTTTCCGATTCGGTTGGCACCACTGCTCAAACGTTGGTTCGTGCTGCATCATCTTGCTTTGAGGTATACGACCCGGCAATTGAGATCTTGCCGCGTGTTGAATCCTGCAACAGCATGGTCGAGGATTTAGAGGCTCACCTCGCGAAGCATTTAGAGCTAGGCCGGATTCCCTTCGTATTGTTCTATACCCTAATTCGCGCCGACTTGCGCTCCTGCATGGAGGAGTTTCTTCGAACTCATCTCGAGGAGGTAATCGGCGTTGATTTGATGAGTAATGCCCTATGCGCACTTGTGCGGGCAACGGGCAGAGAGCCGCTGCAGGAACCTGGGCGATTGCATTCGGTGAACGAATATTATTTCCGTCGTATTGACGCAATGGAATTTACTATTTCCCATGACGACGGTCGCAACCCGCAAGACCTTCGTGAAGCCGATATCGTACTTATCGGAGTGTCGCGATCTTCTAAAACGCCGCTGTCGATTTACCTATCGCAACTGGGCTATCGCGTAGCAAATGTGCCGCTCGACCCCCAAAGCGAACCGCCAAAAGAAATCTTTGAAGTTGATCCTACGCGCTTATTCGGGCTCATTATCTCGCCTGAGATTCTTGCGGACATACGTAAGCGGCGCCTCGGGAATGCCAGCAATGTGGCTTCTTCATATGCAGATTTGGAGTGCGTGTATCAAGATTTGGAGTGCGCAAGGGCTTTGATGCGCAAGCTGGGATGCATCATTGTTCGTACCGACAACAGGGCAATTGAGGAAACAGCGCAAGAAATCTTGCGGTATTATGAAAACGCTCATCCTCAGGTTTTTGGACCGGGGAAATGAGGGAGAAATGTTTAAGTCTAAGGAGAAGATGGTGACAGACCAACTTAAGCGCGTCTACGCTTTTGGCAAAGACGCAAATGGGAAGAACGTTACGGAGGGCAACACCAACATGAAGGCCATCCTTGGCGGCAAGGGCGCTAACCTTGCTGAGATGGCTAACATCGGACTGCCGGTACCTCCGGGATTCACGATTTCCTGCCAGACTTGCATGGAGTATGCAAACTCCAACAATACCTGGCCCGAAGGCGTTTTGGACACCATCCAGGAATACCGCCTCGACCTTGAAGAGCGCATTGGCAAGAAAATCGGCGACGCAGAAGATCCTCTGCTCGTTTCTGTTCGCTCCGGCGCTCCTATGTCCATGCCTGGCATGATGGACACCGTATTGAACCTAGGCCTTAATGATCAGTCCATCAATGGCTTGATCAAGCAGACCGAGAACCCCCGTTTTGCATGGGACTCCTATCGTCGTTTTATCCAGATGTTCTCCAACGTTGTTATGGGTCTTGATGGCGATCTGTTCGAGAACGCGATTAACCTGATGAAGCGTTCTCGCGGTGTTGAGACTGATACTGACCTTTCTGCTGAGGATCTTCAGGAACTTGTTGCTGAGTTCAAGAAGATCTTCTCTGAGAACGTAGATGCCGCGGAGTATCCTTCTCTGGTTGTGGATGGTGCGGTTCAGTTCCCCCAGAGCCCTGATGTCCAGCTTCAGCTTGCTATTGAAGCGGTATTTGGCAGCTGGAACAATCCTCGCGCTATTCTCTACCGCAAGCAGAACAAGATCTCCGATGATCTGGGTACTGCCGTAAACGTTCAGTCCATGATTTTCGGCAACAAGGGCAACACCTCCGCTACGGGCGTTGCCTTTACGCGTAACCCTGCAAATGGCGAAAAGGAATTCTACGGCGACTACCTTGTTAACGCACAGGGCGAAGACGTTGTTGCCGGTATTCGTAACACCAGCCCCATTGCAGAGCTCAAGGAAACTCCTGGCCTTGAAGAGGCTGGTCGTGAGCTCGAAGAGGTATTCACCATCCTCGAAAACCATTTCCGCGATATGTGCGACATCGAGTTCACCATTGAACAGGGTAAGCTTTGGATGCTTCAGACCCGTGTTGGTAAGCGTACTGCTGCTGCAGCTCTGCACATCGCAATCGAGATGGAGCAGGAAGGCCTTATCACCAAGGAAGAAGCTGTACAGCGCGTAGACCCTGAGCAGCTCGATCAGTTGCTGCATCCTCAGTTCGATGCCAAGGCTGACTACGATGTAGTCGCCAAGGGCCTCAACGCTTCTCCTGGTGCTGCTGTTGGTGAAGCTGTATTCTCCGCTGACGATGCTGTAGAGGCTGCTAAGGAAGGTCGCAAGACCGTTCTGGTTCGTTGGGAAACCACTCCCGACGATCTTGCTGGCATGATTGCTGCTGAAGGCGTTCTTACCTCCCATGGCGGCAAGACTTCTCATGCAGCTGTTATCGCTCGTGGCATGGGTGCTCCCTGTGTTTGCGGCGTTGACGCTCTCAAGATTGACGCCGAGGCAAAACAGGCTTCTATTGCCGGCACCGACATCGTAATCAAGGAAGGCGACGTTATCTCGCTTGACGGTACTACCGGTATTGTTGTTCTGGGTGCTGTTGAGCTTGTTCAGCCCGAACTTGCTGGCGATCTTGACACCATCCTTGAATGGGCAGACGAGTTCCGCACCATGGGTGTTCGCGCAAACGCTGACAACCCCGAAGATGCTCAGCTCGCACGTGATTTCGGCGCTCAGGGTATTGGCCTGTGCCGTACCGAGCATATGTTCCTTGGCGAACGTAAGCAGATCATTCAGACCTTCATCCTCAACGATGACGAAGCTATTCGCGAAAAGGCCTGCGACGATCTTCTGAAGGCTCAGACTGGTGACTTCCTTGGCATGTTCCGCGCTATGGACGGTCTGCCTGTAATCGTTCGTCTCCTCGATCCTCCTCTGCATGAGTTCCTCGAGTCTGCTCGTGCTCTCGATGTTGAGATTGCTCGTCTTGAGGCTACTGGCGGCGATCCTGCTGTTATCGAGAAGAAGCGTGCTCTTATGGAGCAGATCGATAGCTTCTCCGAGGCCAACCCCATGCTTGGTCTTCGTGGCTGCCGTCTGGCAATCAAGTATCCTATCCTTGCTGAAATGCAGGTTCGCGCTATTGCTACCGCTGCTGCTCAGCTCAAGAAGGAAGGCCTCGATCCTAAGCCTGAAATCATGATTCCTCTTGTTTCTGTTGTTCCTGAGCTTGCTAAGCTTCGCGAACAGGCAGAGGGTGTTATTGCTCAGGTTGCCCAGGAAGAGGGCGTAGAGCTTGAGATCAAGATCGGTACTATGATCGAGCTTCCTCGCGCTGCCGTAACCGCTGATGAGATTGCTACTAAGGCCGACTTCTTCAGCTTCGGTACTAACGACCTGACTCAGACCACCTTTGGCTTCTCCCGCGACGACGTTGAGGCTGAATTTATCCATCAGTATCTCGCTGAGCGAATTTTGCCATACAACCCGTTTGCTACGGTTGATCCTGGCGTTGCTAAGCTCGTCAAGATGGGCGTTGAGCTCGGTCATCAGGGCAACCCCGACATCGTCTGTGGCGTTTGCGGTGAGCACGGTGGCGATCCTGACTCTATCAAGACTTTCTACGGTATTGGGCTCGACTACGTCAGCTGCTCTCCCTATCGCGTGCCTTTGGCTCGTCTTGCTGCAGCACATGCTGCTCTTGCAGATAAGTAATTGTTTCGAAATTACCATTTGCCATCTTGAAGGAGCCCTACGGGGCTCCTTCTTTTTTTGATGCAAAGGTCTGTTTGTCCTAGCGTTCCCTATAAGTGTTTGAGACTCATGACCACTGTAAGGTCGATTCAGCTTCCGTATTTGTTATACTAGGTGAGCACTTTTACAGGGGAATAACCCCATTCGGGGGCGACTGGTTTCGACATGGTAAGTCGGATCCGAGGAGCAGGTCGTGGTCTCCTCGCCACGTTAAATAGGGGTACCGTCAAGTTAATTGGCAAAAACAACACTCAGGGCCAGCTGGCCCTCGCTGCTTAATCTAATTGCAGCGTGACGACGTGAAGTTATCCTTCGCCTTCACCTTCGTTATCATTATTAGAGGGATGCTGTTTGGCACGTAGCTGGTATGGCTAAGCAAAAGATTGAACCCGCTAGGGTGTGCGCGGACCTGTCAATGGGTCTTGCTCATCTGAAGATTGAACATTGAATAAGCTTGTAGAGCCTCGTTGATGATTTAGTATGGACCGGAGTTCGATTCTCCGCGCCTCCACCACACTCTTTAGGGCTTGCCTATGGCAAGCCCTTTTTCATACGAAACGTTATGAAGTTGCGCAACGCTTTGGTGGCACGGCTAGCGCTCCAAGCGGGTTGGACGTGCGAAGCATGCCTGGAGGTTCCTCTCAGCAGAGTTGCGCAGTCGTGTCCGCTCGGACGCATAGTATGGAGTCAAACGAGCCACTGATATGTTTGACTCGCGCTATCCGCACTCGCTAGAGCGGCGCTCGCTGTTTCATCCGATTCTAGGGCTTCACTAACGCCCTTCCAGGTGTTTTGCTCAAGCTTGCTTCGCTCCTTGAGCATTGCGTCATGATGGTCTCATTTTGCGTAGTTTCGTGGTATCGTTTGTTGCGCTATTTTCGAAAGGATCGGTATGTTTCGCATCAATCATGCAATTCTGCACGTATTCGATTTTACTTCCTGCGTGAATATATTTTCGCAGGCTGAGCTTGATCTTGAGAGCAAGCAGGTTAAACAGTACATCACTAAACATGTGCGCAAAGGGCTTACTCATATCGATAACAAACGTGGTGAATTTTCCGTCGACAGTTCATTCGCGCCTGAACTACGTGCCTATTTTCGTGGCGAGCGGGAGTTCATTGATCTTTCCGTTCAAATCGCTGAATTCATTTCAAGTGAGCTTGGACGCATGAGCAAAGCGGAATCGACCGATTTGCTTGTTGTTGATTTCGAAGAAGAAACTAAGCTTGAAGGCGGAAGTGCTGATGATGCTGAAATCGAGGCTTCTTTTGAGGGTCGTATAAACCGCTACTTCGGCATTTTTATGCTTGAAAGCCGTCAGGCATTTATGCATTCGGTAGGATATGGGGAAAACGGCGAGCCAAGTAATGCCATTGAGCGTCATCATGCAATCCTTCCTAGTCCTTCGCAAAAGATTGCCTCTTTTGCGATAATCGACTCCCGTTCTTTAGAGGTTGCATTCCAGGACAAGAAACGTACCATTGCCGGAGAAGATCGTTACCTCATTCCCGACGGCTTGCTCCAATGCTCTATGGAGGCTTCCAGCAAAGAAGTTATCGATGAGATAACCACTATTGTGGAAGAAGTAGCTGAAGAGTACGGTGCAAACGCTACTGTCGCCCTCACACGCGCTAAGGCGTATGTTTCAGAAGCGGCTGAAGAGGGTAGGGGCGTAGTTCCTCACGAGCTTGCTGCTGAGGTTTTTGAGGACGAGCCATTGCAAGAGCGTTTTGTGGAGACTGCGGCAGATGAGAATATTCCAGAGCGTGTTCGCGTTGACAAAAAGGCTGCTGAGCGTATTACCCGTAATCACAAGATTCGAACTGATACTGGCATCGAAATCACGTTTCCGTCCGAATATGCTCACAATCCAGAGTTCATTGAATTTGCCAGCATGCCTAATGGCTTAATTTCGATTGAGCTGAAAAATATTACCCAGATTGAGAACAAGTAGATTTTCCTGTTCTATTTCGTTTCCGACCTCGGCTAAGTATGAATAAAAAAAGAACCCCTGAAATTCAGGGGTTCTTTTCGTTTAAGTATGTTTCCGATTTAGAAAACCGGTACTACAGCACCTTCATAGGTGTTGTTTATGTAATCCCGAACCTCGTCGGAGTTCAGTGCTTCAGCAAGAGCCTTGATCTTGTCGGAATCCTGGTTGCCATCTTTTACAACGAGCAGGTTGGCGTAGGTCTTAGCAGCCTCGGAATCAGCGCTTTCAACAGCGAGTGCATCAGTGTTTACCTTGAAGCCAGCAGCGATAGCATAGTTGCCATTGATGATTGCGATGTCAACGTCGTCTACAACATTGGGAACATTGGCAGCTTCAAGTTCGTTGAAGGTGAGGTTTTTGGGGTTGGAAACGATATCGTTTACGGTAGCGGTTACGCCAACGCCATCCTTAAGGGTGATCAAGCCTTCCTGCTGAAGAAGAAGCAGAGCACGAGCTTCGTTGGTTGCATCGTTGGGAACAGCAACTTTAGCGCCGTTCTTCAGCTGCTTGAGATCGGAGATGCTCTTGGAGTAGATGCCCATGGGCTCAAAGTGAATTGCGGTCACGGAAACAAGATGGGTACCCTTTTCCTGATTGAAGTTATCAAGGTAGGGACCATGCTGGAAGTAATTTGCGTCAACGTCGCCGTTTTCAGTTACGTCATTCGGCTGAACGTAGTCGGTGAATTCCTTTACTTCGAGCGTGTAGCCTTCCTTTTCAAGGATAGGGGCAACGGCGTTGTTCAGGATTTCAGCATGAGGGGTAGGAACAGCTGCGACGGTGATCTTCTTGTCGTCAGAGTTGCTGTTGTTTGAAGAAGAGCAACCGGTGAGAGCCAAAGCAGCGATTGCAAAGGCCACGATACCGGCGAAAAGGGCAATTGCTGCCTTCTTCGAGGTGAGGGAGTGAGACATTTTGGTTCCTTTCGTTCATTGAGGGCAGTAACCAGCTGCCCAAAAGCGATGGGTTTTATATTAGGGATTTATGATGGTTTGGCAACGTGGTTGGTTATTGCCAAATTTGAGTGCTGGTTATAAACATGCCGTGTTCGGTTTATGAAATTTCGATTTCCGAATGGGCACAACCACCGAAAAACCCTAAAGAACAGGTTATTTCTCCTGGATAATGCTTTAAACAGCAGTACACTGTTCAGGATGTAGTCAACGAGGAATTTGGGAGAGATTCTCTTATATGAAAGGATCCAGTAAGCAGGGCTCCAATGAAGCTTATCAGGGTAAGCATGTTGTTCAGTCTCAGGCTTCGGCATCGAACGGTTATACCCCGATTCAGCAAGGTGAAGTTGTGGTAGACGGTACGGTGCTTCAAAAACAGAGGGACAAAAAACCATTCATTATTGCGGCTGCTTCTGTTATTGCTGCTTTGCTTGTGGTGTATGGGGCCGGTTTTCTGTATTTCTCGAGCCATTTCTTCCCGAATACCAATCTGAATGACGAAGATCTCTCCATGCAGTCTAGCGATGTTTTGGCAGAAAAGATTCAGCACCAGGCCGACTCATATGCGCTTACCATTTCCGGTCAGGGTTTTTCCTATTCGTTTCAGCCCGGTGAAACCGCCATCGACATCGATGCTCATCAAATTGCCGAAGATGCCGCTAAGCGTCAGGATGTGCCCCTGTGGTTTATTGAGGTTTTCCGTCAGCACGATGTTTCCGATATCGTCGTAGCAAACTATGAAGAGGGTGCTCTCGATTCGATCATCGATGAGCGGATCAGTGCATTTAACGAGGGTATGAATCCTTCGGCAGATGCCACGGTTACGTATAATGAACCGATGGATTCTTTCGTGCTGAAGCCCGAAGTATATGGCACTCAGCTTGATGCAGATGCGGTTTGCGCTAAAGCCGGCGAATGCATTAAAGCAATGCGCACGAATTGCGAACTGACTGAAGATGACTTGATTAAACCCAAGGTACTGAGCTCCGATTCGCGTGTGATGGATGCTGTTCAGCGTGCAAACGATCTGTTTCCAGACTCATTTTCGTTGATGCTCAACGGATCCGTTAAGGCTGCCACCATTGACAAAGCAACGTTTGCCGGCTGGCTTTCCATCAGCCCTGAAGACTATTCCTTGAGTATCAGCCAGGACGGTGTTGCTTCCTGGGTTAATGAAAAAGCAGAAGGCATGAATACCGTTGGAGCTACGCGAACCTGGACTCGCGAAGATGGTAAGGTTTGCACCGTTTCGGGTGGCACGTATGGATGGAAGGTCGATACCAACTCGCTTTCCCAAGATGTCTATGATGCCCTCGTTGCTGGCGGCGCAACTTCCGTCGACATTCCCTGCAGCCAATCCGGTGATACCTACAATGGCGCTGGTGCTCGTGACTGGGGTGCCTATGTGGATGTTGATATCTCTGAGCAAACGGCTCGTTATTATGACGCAAGCGGCAATTTGCTTCATTCTTGCGGTGTGGTTACTGGCAAACCCGTCAACGGTCGTAGCACACCCACTGGTGTGTATTATCTAAACAACAAGCAAAGCCCTTGTACCCTGATCGGCTACAAGCCGAATGGAGAGAAAGATTACGAAACGAAAGTTACGTACTGGATGCCCTTCATTGGTAACTCGATTGGCCTTCATGATGCTACTTGGCAATCCTCTTTTGGCGGTACTCGTTACCAAACCAATGGTAGCCATGGGTGTGTAAATCTCTCGTCTGGTGATGCGCAGTGGTTCTATCAAAATTTGAACAAGGGCGTATGCATTATTACGCATAATTAATGTTTGAGAAGCCGTCTCTAGGGCGGCTTCTTTGTTTTAGCTAAGTGAGTTATAATCATCTGACTGTGCGCCCATAGCTCAGCTGGATAGAGCAGCGGACTTCTAATCCGAAGGTCGTAGGTTCGAATCCTACTGGGCGCGCCACGATAACATCAGGCCATTGCGGAAGGTTCCGTGATGGCCTTTTTGTTTGGATTTAATGCGATGCCTCGTTCTATTATTTTTAGTTACGTTGGTGTCTGGGAATTGGGTTGCTCTAGTTCCCTGTGATTCGATTTAACTCTGCGGTTGTTTTGTTTCATGTTATGCGTACTTTCTGGGATTGCGCATAGACTGTTCCGGTGTCTCTTCAACGCGTTATGCTGGATATCGGCATGTTTCATATGCCGTTAAAGGAGTGCTTTGTGGATTTTGATAATCGACCTATTGGAGTGTTCGATTCCGGTTTCGGCGGCTTGACGGTAGCTCGTGAATTGGTGAAACGCCTGCCGGAGGAAAATATTATTTACTACGGGGACACTGCTCATTGCCCGTATGGCCCGCGTGACCCCGAAGAGGTTTGTTCGTTCGTTCTTAATATCTGTTCATGGTTGGTTAGCCAGAACGTAAAAATGATCGTCATTGCGTGTAATACTGCCACGGCAGCAGGCTTGGAAGCTGCTCAGAAGGTATTTGACGTGCCTATTATCGGCGTTGTTGAGCCTGGTGCTCGTGCAGCCGCTCGTGCAACCCATAATCGCCGTGTTGGCGTTATAGCTACTCAAGGCACCGTCGATTCTGGCGTGTATACTCGTGCCATTCGTAATATCGATGCTGGCATTACCGTTTTCTCCACTGCAACACCTCGTTTCGTCGAGATTGCGGAACTTGGTATTCAGATGGCGAAGGGCCCTATCGAAAGCTATACTTCACTCGCATCTAAGGTATTCATCCGTCCTGCTTTCCAGGAGATTGCTCAGGACTATCTTGATCCTTTGCGCCGTTGCGATATTGATACGTTGGTTTTGGGATGCACCCATTTTCCTCTGCTGAAAGCACTTATCGGGGGTGTTGTTGGGTCTCAGGTAAAACTTATCTCTTCGGCTACTGAGGTTTCTCTTGATTGCGCAGATTTGCTTGCAAGGCAGGAATCGCTGGTTAAACCTGGAAATATGGCTATCCGTCGTTTTGCCACATCGTCTGATAACCTCGATGATTTTTGCTCGTTTGGTGAGCGAGTGTTGCGTATGCCGCTCGGTTCCGTCGAGCATGTTGTTTTGTAGCTCTTTATTGAGATGGAGGATGCCATGACAAAGACCGTTGTTATTGCGACTAACAACGCTCATAAAGTTGAAGAAATTGAAACTGCTCTCAATTTTGAGGGGTGGGAATTTAAAAGCCTTAAGGATGCGGGTTTGGTATCCGATCCTGAGGAATCCGGCACTACGTTTCTCGAGAATGCGCGCATAAAAGCTCGTGCTGCGCATGAGCTAGCATGTGCAGCGGTGTTGGCGGATGACTCTGGGCTTATTGTTGATGCTCTTGATGGTGCTCCAGGCGTGTATTCGTCTCGTTACAGCGGCGTCGATGGAGATGATAGCGCTAACAACGCCAAGTTGTTGCGTGAACTTAGTGCTGTGCCGCTAGCAAAGCGCACGGCGCGCTTTGCTAGCGTATTGGTGTTTATTGATGAGGATGGCCTCGAAACGGTCGCTGAGGGTTTTGTGGAGGGGCACATCGGCCTTGTCGAGCGTGGAGAGCATGGTTTTGGATATGATCCTCTGTTTTTCCCCGACTCCTATAACGGAGAGGTTACAATGGCGGAGCTTACCCAGAGCCAAAAAAATGCGATATCCCATCGTGGAAATGCTTTGCGAGAATTAAGAAAGAAGCTACACCCAAGCGATTAGTTCTGGTATACTAACTAACCGTTGCGTTCGGGATGTGGCGCAGTTTGGTAGCGCGCCTGCTTTGGGAGCAGGATGTCGCAGGTTCGAATCCTGTCATCCCGACCATTTTGCGGGTGTAGTTCATTGGTAGAACCTCAGCCTTCCAAGCTGATGAGGCGGGTTCGATTCCCGTCACCCGCTCCAGATTTATTGCGGCCAAGAATACTGTTCTTGGCCGTTTTTTTGTATGGGAAAGGGCATGTTTGCTTTTCATCGAACATGCACCCTGGAGTTCAGCTCCAAGATCCCTTCATAAATACCGCATTCATGGCGTTGATGGCAAAAATGGTGTAAACCTGCTCTTTTTGGCATTGCTAATACTATTCCGCGATATGCGCGAAGAGATTGACTCCCGGATATTTGATCCGCCCCATTACAGTCTGAGATAAGT
>FR884598.1:0-2955 GCA_000436075.1 Eggerthella sp. CAG:209
AACTTTTTGTCCGCACCCCCAAACGGGGTTCTGAATGTCAATTACGCGGAAACTAGCTCAAGAAAATGCTCGAATGCGGCTTTTGCGTATTCGCTGCTGTAATCGACCAACCCGTAATGTTTGAAGTTGTAAAGGTCTTCCGAAGTCCAGCCGAACCCGTCATGGATGTACGCGCACAAGGCACCGAGCTGTTCGCCAGTGACCATATCATAGGTTTGCGTTGAAGCGACCGCATACGGGGTTTCGGACAGGCGCTCCATCGCGGACGCTATCTCCGTCTGCATGGAAAGAAGGGCATCGCTCGCCTTCTCGAATCTCTTCTCGCTTCCAATCATGATTTTCCCTTCGGCTCGAACAGCTCCATTTTACCATCCGAATGCCAGAAATCGCTGCCAACGTAATACGAACCGTCTTGGCGAATGAAGAAGAACTTCGTAGCCGCCTTCACCTTCTTGCCCGATATGTTGGCAAGCTCCTGAGCTATCGACCTACCGTTCTCGTCCTCCACGGCTCCAAAGCACACGCAAAGGCGAATATCCTCACCGCTGTATCCATCGCTTTTCCGCACAATATCCCAAACTGTTTCTGCATCAATTCGCTTACCATATGCTTCCACGTATCCAGGCAATCCGTGTGCCGCAATGTCGAAAAAGCCTTTTTCCTTCTTTAGCTTCCTAGCATTCAGCCTGAACTGCCTGTCATTCATTGAGCGCCTTTCCATCATCGCAATTGAGTTGTCCGCAAGCGCCCTATCTACAAGTTTCGCCCTTTCAGCTTTGCGTATCTTGCTCTGCGCATATGCCGTGCCGCTTTTCAGCATCACCGTCATTTGCTGGTTCTTGTCGAGGTGAACCTTTCCGTAAAGTCCGAGCCTGCGCCTTGCCGTCTCGTACGTGTACTCACGCCATTCGCGGCGGCTTAGAATCTTCGGATGCCTGCTCAGCAGGTATTGCAGCTCGCCGCGCTTGTATTTCAAGCGGCGGTTAACATCCTCTGTATCGAGCTTCATGCTGTGAAGCACCTCGTGCTCGCGTTTCAGCTTTCGGATGTCGTTCTCGAGCTTCGCCTGCTCCGTGTGCAGCGCCGCCGATTGCTCAGCCGTGTATCCCGTCCCCTCAAGCGGGTCGGAGAAACGCCGCCCGATGTTGGGGTTGAAAACGCGGATTCGATGACCGCAGTTGTAATCGTTGATCTGATCGCCAACGACCTCCTCGAAGCTCGGAAACCCTGCGGTGCTAGCGCCCGTGGAGTAAACGCGCCCCTCCCATCGGTGGTGCGTGTCACGCGGGTTAGCCGTCTTGCTTACCTCGACCAAGCCGAACGAGCTGTCAGCCGCATCGAGCGTTGCCTTGATCTTCGGCTCGCGCCCCTCAGCCGCAATCGCCCTCCTGATCCCCACGTCAACGGGAACATGCACAACCGTCCCGTCCTTGCGCGTGTAGGTCGAAGCCGTCAAGCCTTTACGCGCCATCTTCGCGATGCCTGCCGACAGCGCCCGTTCGTATCCCACGCCTGGATCATCGATGTTGCCCGTGGACGCAAACGCCGCTTCCGAAGCAATCTTTAGATACTCCATGTAGGCGCTCTGCGCCATCTGCTGCGACATCTTGGCTGCGTACCGCTGGACGCTTGCAATCGGCTTCCTTGCCCTCTGCTGCGCCCTCTTCGCGGCAAAGCTTGCAGCCTTCGGTGTGGACTTCCCAGTGTCCTCAACGTCTGCAATCCAGTTGCGTATGAAGCTCCCTCGGAAGTCGTGCTCGATGGCTTCGTTAACGGATTCTCGGTTCGCCCCCGCTATCTGCTGCAACTTCGCGAGAAGCGCCCTCCCGCTCTTCCTGATAGCCTTGTGCGCTATCGGAGCGGAAAGCAAGGCGGAAGCGGTTGCGATGAGCATCGCAAGCTCCATATCGCTTAGAGCGTCCTCCGATTCGGCGCTAGCGTCCTTCTCCTCGTCAAGCATTACTGCTCACCGAAGCTTGCGTAATCGTCCTCTGCGATAGCACCAGGAACGTTAGCCTTCGCTTCCTCCTCGCTCTCGCCGTACCACTTCCTGCGGTACTCCCAAGGATTCAGCGTTACGTTAAGCTCGCTCTGATCCTGCGCCTTCTCAGCCTGCGTATCGACAATCACAGAATCGTCCCAGTTGACCGTAATGGTGCCAGGATCGCCCAGACCAGCGCCGAGGAACTTCGTTGCGCAATGGCACAATGCGCGGCAGATGTCGGCGATTGCTCCCTGCATTAAACGCTCGTGGCTTCTGATGTTGCGCATCAGGTCGGCGTTGTCGGAAACGACTTCCTGAGCGGTTTTCATGCCGCCTGCCGCGTCTATGTCGAAATACTTCTTTCCGAACCCGCAGTCATCGCCGAGCTTCTGAATCGCCAGGCGGTATGCGCTGACCTGCTGCTCGGTTCGCATCGAGGGCGCAAATGGGATGATCGGCTGACCATCGCCAACGCCGCTGACCCTGCGGTAAACCGTGTTGTCGTTCTTGCCGAACGGGATAGCCTGGCGGTTTCCGTCTTTGTCCTGCACATCGATGAGCATGTCATCGATGAAGATACGGAGCTTAGCAAGATCAACCTCGTTGAAGATCGCATCGAAGCAAAGATCGACCGCCTGAACCTCATCGATCGAATCGGCGAAAACGCTCTGCCCGTAAGGCGTGATGTCTACGAACGTGTTTGAGATAGCAGGCTTCACAAGCGCAAACGTTGGCGTTTCACAGTCGGTGGCGAGGTCATCGACCACGCCGTCAACGGCTACGCGCTTCTTTGTCTTTCGATCGAACAGAACAGTCTTGATGTGGTAGCCGTCAGGCTCTGATACGTGCAGCTGCACCTGATCGAGAACCTTGCCGCCGATTGCAACACGGCTCGTGAACGCGCATTCCGTAACGCCGTCATCGTCCCACGTGAGCGGCAGAACCTGCTTAGCCTTGTATCGGCGAACCTG
>FR884598.1:2998-6033 GCA_000436075.1 Eggerthella sp. CAG:209
GAGCCACAGCGCCCACGCGCCAGTGCCGAGGGCGAAAGCATCCTGCACAAGCTGCTTACCGTTCCCGAAGAAGTTGATCCCCTCAAGGTAATCGGCGAGCCATGCGTTGCAGGCTTCGTCCTCGCATGAGACGGTGATGGGGTCGCTGAACATAAGCGCCGCCCATTCCTTGCATACGCGCTTCGCAGGCTTGCAGGATCGGCGGTGAATCTTGAGCGTATGCCCCATGCCGTCCTTGTCGTGGTAGTCGTAAAACTCTCCACGGGATGCGTAGCAATCCCGCCATTGCTCTATAAGGTCGGTCATAACGCCATCGCACAGCTCGTACCCTAGGCTCGTAAGGTACTTCCGAACGTGCAACGGAACCGTGTAGTCTACTTCTTCGCTTGCCACTTTATGCGCTCCTCAGAACATCGCTCATCATCATGTAACGGACGGCATCTATGCTGTGGTCGTTGCCGTCTGGAATCTCGTCAACCCACTCCCCCGCCTTGTTGCGCTCGAACTCCTTAAGCCTGAACTCCTCGAACGCATGGGGGCATCTAACTGGGTCTATCTCGATGGAACGCAAGCCTGCGAGCCACATGTAGCTTATGCGCCGCATGTTTCCCTTCCTCGCTGGCTTCGCGTTGATCCCGAAGGTTCGGCGGTAATCCGCCATCTGCTGCTTACCGTCTGCCGTGTCATCGCACCACACAACGTCCTTGTGCGTGTAGGCTGTGCCGCCCTGGTAATCGGGGTAAGTCAGCGATCGCCTTACGATCTCGCCCGTTTCCTTCGGAAGCTTCTTGTTCGCCGAATGCTCCTCGAACAGGATCAGCTTGCGCTCTCGCGGAACCCACTCGCCGCGAATGAAGCGCCACGGGTCGGGGAACCATCCCCAGTCAACGCCGTTCCTTACGCGCTCGAACCCTGCAACCTCCGAATCGCCGATCCTGCGCTCAACGATGTTGTCGAACACCGAGCCGCCCGTTCCCGTGATCTCGCCCATCAGCTCCCATGCGTATGCGGTGGGGTCGGTCTGCTTAAGCCACTCGGCATCCTCGATGAAAGGCTCTCCAAGCCAATCGGCGTGACCGCCCTCCACAACGTCTAGGTACGTGCTGTGATGCACCAGGCAACCAGGCTTGCGCTGCATCTCAAGGCATTGGCGGTTTACCCAGCTCCAAAGCGTCTTAGGCGGGTTGTAAGAATAGAAAGTCCAGAACACCGAGCCGCCGCGCTTGAAAGACTTCAACGCGCTTCTCACGGCTTCCCAGCCTTCGAACTGGTCAAGCTCCTCGAACCATTGGATAGCGCAGTAGCCTTTTACGAACTTCACGCCCTTCATCTTTAGGGGATCGTCCATCCCTCGGAAAACGATCTTCTGCCCGGTGGGAACGTAAACGATCTCCATCGGCGAAACCCTCGCGTGGAAGAAGCTCGACAAACCAAGGATGTCGATCGCCCATATGATCTGCGCGTAAACGGAATCGCGAAGCGTGTTCCCGAAGCGCCGAACGACAACGGCGTTCGCCCACGGGAACGCAACGATCAGGCAGACGATAAGAAGGCTGATAACGCTCGATTTGAGCGAAGCACGACCGCCCATCAGCCAAAACTCGCCGTGATCGTGGTTAAGTGCGCTCTCCACAACGCCGTAAAACTTGCTGATCGTCAGGTCGGCTAGGTTGATGCTCCTCATTCCTTGCCGCCATTCTTCGGGTTGAACACGATTCGCGGAACCTCTTCGGAATCGCCCGAATCATCGATGACCCTGGTTACCCTGCCGTACTCGTTGGGATACTTCCTTTCGAGCAGCCACGCCGCCGCTTTCCAGTCCCTTTCCTGAGCGTCCCTCATGATTATCTGCGTCAATTTGTCCTTGAAATCGACCTCGACCTTTTTGACGGCTTCGGAAAATTCGCGCTGATTGGCAGTCTGCGGATGATGAATCCACGTGCTGAAAGTCTGAGGGCATACGCCGCAGGCAAGGGCGATGTCCTTGTCCAAAGCGCCGTGCTTCTTTAGCTTAACGGCGATCTTGATTACGTCCTTTGTGCATTTCTCTTTAGCCATGCCGCTAATTCTGCTGGCGTGTCGCAGGGCAAAAGAAAACCCCGCCGAAGCGGGGTTTCACATGCACTGACGAGAATCAGTGAGGTCACTATATCACAGCTAGATTCTTTGGTCTTCCAGCCTTTGGGTTATCTTCTTTTCGAGCGTTAACGGATTCTCTTGAAACCATTCTTTTAGTCCCATCTTTCCATGAATCAAGCAACCCCGCGTTTATGAGCTGAGCTACTCGTGCGGTGCTAACCCCTAATTCTCGAGCTGCTTCTGATGCTGTAATAGCTGGGATGTCTTCAAGCTCTCTTGATACTGCAATTGCAATGATTTTACCGCCGTGCCTTGGTTCATGTCCGAAGCTAATCTCTGGGAGTTCTTTGCCGCTCATCAAAGCATCATCAACAATGCAAGTAAGCCAGTCAGCGGCACTTTCTACCGCATCGTTTAGGTTGTCTCCAAAAGTTCCTGCTCCTATATCATTGCAAGGAAAAGCACAGATGAAGCCGTCAGAATCAAAAAATTCAAACTCGCAGATATATAACATGATTTTCTCCTTTCAAATGCAAAGACAAGGTAGGGAGGAGGGGCTATCTAAGCCCCGCTTCCCGTGAAATCCTCTTAGCAATCTGGTCTTCAATCTCTCTATGACGCTTCACTAAAACCGTTTTTCCGCCTTTATAGAACTTCTCGTGGTTTGTACCGCCTTTGGAGATAAACCCCGCTGCTTTTAGGATTCTGACCAACTCTCGTCTTTGCATGTCACCTCCTTACTTAATGATTAAATATTAGCATTTTCTAAGGTTTAAGTAAACAGTAAATATTAGCTTTTTCTAATATTTTTTTGCATTTCTTGACGAATTAAACTCTTAAGTGTGCCTGATAGGGGCGCGTCTTTATGCTCACATGCTCAGATCAGGCGAGCGAATCTACGATCTTTAGCTCACGATCGGAAAGCTCGACAACTTCCGCAGCCGCTTTGTCCGCAG
>FR884599.1:0-1304 GCA_000436075.1 Eggerthella sp. CAG:209
CATCCTGAAGGGGGTGTGCCCTTTTGTTTGCTGAAACGATAATAGGCTGTGGATTCTTCGGGTAGAACGTCAAACGCAAGCGTGCAGGTGGTAAAGAGCGTTTTTAATAGTAAGGAATGCGAAGCCCTATGGCTTTGCTGGTTTTTTACTCGGAAGGATCTTATGAAAACGAAAGCACGTTTTCTGGTAATTGCGGCATTCTGCCTTGCCTGTTTGGCAGCGCTTGTTGGCTGCGCAAGCAACAATGAGCAGACGGATGCCCAAACGCAAAACCGTCAATACATGTCTTCGGTCAACACCATCATGGAAACTCTGAACACGAATATGGGCGCCTTCTCCGAAGCGGTGAAGGATGGCGAAGTGGTTTCTCTTTCCGCTCAGCTTTCTGCGGTCGATCAGTGCGTGTCTGACCTTGAAGGCCTTTCCGTCCCCGATGCTATGGGCGACATCCATTCATCGTATGTGAACGGTGCCAAGGAACTACAAACCGCGCTTTCGAGCTATGTTCAGCTGTATGAAGACGTTAAGGCTCCTGCAAACGGTGTAGCTCCGAGTGGTGCCGATTACGATAGCCGTATGGCTGAAATCCAGTCCCATTACGATGCGGGCATCAAAGCTCTGCAGGATGCGGACAGCAAGGCCGAATCCGCCTAGCGGAGTGCGGCATAGCAATGTAGTGAAACGGCCATCATGCTCGATGATGGCCGTTTTCTTGCCTTATCAAGAGGTTTAAGGACGAAGGTATGACTAACGAAACCATGAACAAGGAAGCCAATGAGCAGCACGAAGCTGGCGTGATGGCTGCTCCTTGCCCGAAGAACGTGGAGCTTTTGGCCCCTGCTGGCAACATGGAATGTTTGCACGCAGCCGTAAAAGCTGGCGCCGATGCAGTGTATTTGGGCGCAGGTCACTTCAACGCTCGTCGTGGTGCCGATAATTTCTCGCTCGAAAACTTGGCGGAAGCCTGCGATTATGCGCATCTTCGCGGGGTGAAGATCTATCTTACGCTGAACACTGTAGTGTTGCCCTCAGAGCTTCCCGACGCTTTGGAACTTGCTCGTCAGGCTTATCGCTGCGGCGTTGATGCCTTTATCGTGCAGGATATCGGTATTTCCATCGAGCTTTCCCGTATCATGCCTGATGTGGAAGTCCATGTATCCACTCAGATGAACATTCATGATGAAGACGGTCTGCGCTCAGCCGCCGCGCTGGGCGCCACGCGCGTAACGCTTGCTCGTGAGCTCTCCTTGGCAGAAATTGCCCGTTTGCATGAGCTTGCAGAAGAACTTGGCGTCGAACTCGAG
>FR884599.1:1359-3414 GCA_000436075.1 Eggerthella sp. CAG:209
AGTGCTTCATGTCTTCGCTGGTTGGTGGCCGTTCTGCCAATCGCGGTCGTTGTGCCCAGGCGTGCCGCTTGCCGTACGAACTGCACAATCGCGCCCTGCGCAAGACCCTTGATGCTCCAGGCGAGCATCTGCTTTCTCCGAAAGACCTGTGCACGGCAAACCTTATCCCCGAGCTCCTGCACGCGGGTGTGGCTTCGCTGAAAATTGAAGGGCGCATGAAATCGCCTGAATACGTGCAGGCTGTAGTAGGGGTGTACCGTGCGGTGATCGACCGTGTTGAAGCGGCTATTGACCGTGATGGCATCGATTCTGTTGTTGCGTCTGACGCTCCCGAACTTCGCGCAAGCGAAGAGGAGATGAACATCTTATCCGAGGCTTTCTCTCGTGGGTTTACTACGGCTTACCTGAAGGGTAAGCGCGGCAATGAAATCATGAGCTATGGACGTCCGAATAATCGCGGTGTGTTCGTTGGCCGTGTTGCCAAGGTGCGTGAAGGCCTGGTGTTTATCGACCCCGAAACCGAGCTGCATGTTGGCGATCTGATCGAGTTCTGGACCAATCGTGGCCACTTCGTGCATACCATTGGCGAGTTCAAAACCGACCGAGCAGGGCGTGTCTTTTTCCCGGTAGAGCGTGCTGTGGGCAAGGGCGACCGCGTGTTCCGCGTGCGCAATGCCGAGGCTGCCTTTGTAGACGACGATAAACATCCCTCTGTTGCCGTTTGCGCTCGTGCTGAGCTCCGCATCGGGCAGCCTGCTCTGCTTACCTTTACGGTAGCCGCTGGCGATGCAAGCGTTACCGTCGAAGGCCCCGAGGTGGAGGCTGCGCGCACCAAGGCTATCACCAAAGAAGAGGTGCGCGAGCATATCGACCGTATGGGAACCACGCCGTTTTACCTTTCTTCGCTTGAAATCGACTTGGACGAAGGCGTAGGCATGGGCTTTTCGATGCTGCATAAGCTGCGTGCCCGGGCCGCCGAAGAGTTGCAGGAAACGATTCTTGCGCACTATCACGCTCGCAAGCTTGAGCGCACGCCCAGCCGCGCTTTCGCTCCCGTTGTTCGCAAGGGTTGGTGTTGTTCGCAAGGGTTGGTGCAAGGTTGCGGCTTTGGCTACGAATCCTGCATGCGCCCGCGCCGCAAAGCGCGCCGGTGCCGACCTGATTTACGTGCCTGCCGCAAATTACCGTCGCGGGGAGGCTGTTATCGCGGGTCAGCTTTCCGATACTGCCGAGCAAGCTGGATATCCCAAGCAATGCATTCCGGTATTGCCCACCGTTTCGCAGATGTTCGATGAGGAGAAGCGCAACGGCTTCGATATCTGGAAACGCGTAAAGGCAGATAAGCCGGTCGTGGTTGAGAACCTTGGTCAGCTTCTCCACGCTACGGAAATGGGTGCCGCTCCTGAAGTTGGTCCGCATATTCCCGTTACCAAC
This sequence comes from Eggerthella sp. CAG:209, assembly GCA_000436075.1. GTDB lineage: Bacteria > Actinomycetota > Coriobacteriia > Coriobacteriales > Eggerthellaceae > Anaerotardibacter. Next base: position 2,794 of record FR884599.1, read on the forward strand.
AAGCTTGACTTGCAGGCTGTGGCCGACCTGGGCGCACAACGTGTATGGCTCTCTCCTGAGCTTTCGCTGGTGCAGATCGAAGAGCTGGGCGACATGGCACCCATGCCTTTGGGCCTTACCATCATGGGGCAGACCGAGCTCATGGTTACCGAGCACTGCTTGCTTATGAGCCAGGGTCCTTGCAATCAGAAGTGCGCTGAGTGCGCTCGCCGCAAGAGCCCTCACTACCTGAAAGACCGCAAGGGCTATGAGATGCCGGTAATCACCGATTGCACTGGGCGCAGCCATTTGTACAATGCGGTGCAGATGGACGTTGCTCACCTGATTCCCGAGATTATCGGGGCGGGCGTTTCGACGGTGCTGGTCGACACCACGCTTATGAACGTGAAGGAAACCACCGAAAAGGTTGCCCGCGCTGTTCGTGCTCGCGATATCGCCCAGAAGGACGGCAACAAGGTTGCCAAGGCCGAAGGTGCAACATCGGGTCATTTGTTCCGCGGTGTTTCGTAGGTGCTTGGGCAAGATGAAAAACGCAAGGGCGCGCTTGCGCACAGAATGCGCGCGGAAAGCATACGCGCAGCCCTTGCCCCTACGCAGCGATAAGGGCGGCTGCGGGAAAAC
>FR884599.1:3447-4833 GCA_000436075.1 Eggerthella sp. CAG:209
TGTGCTAGAATCTTCGCCATACGCTAGAAAGAGGAATCATGATTTCACCTGAAGAGCAGTTTCATATTATCCAGTCCGGCGCCGCTCAGATCGTGCCTGAGAAGGCCCTCATGGACAAACTTAAGCGCGGTAAGCCGCTGAACATCAAGCTGGGTGTAGACCCTACGGCTCCTGATATCCATCTTGGCCATGCTGTTCCGTTGCGCAAGCTGCGCCAGTTCCAGGATCTGGGTCATCAGGTTACCCTTATCATCGGCGACGGAACCGCCCTTATCGGCGACCCTTCCGGCCGTAACTCCACGCGCCCTCAACTTACGCGTGAACAGATCAAGGAAAATGCACAGACTTACGTTGACCAGGCCTTTAAGGTACTTGATCCCGAAAAGACCACCCTTCGTTACAACTCCGAATGGATTCTTTCCTTGGGCATGGAAGACCTTCTGAAGATCGCTTCCAACTTTACCGTTGCACGTATCCTTGAGCGCGACGACTTCCATAACCGCTACACGTCCGAGCTGCCTATCAGCCTGCACGAGTTCCTGTATCCCATCATGCAGGCATACGATTCTGTAGTTATCAAGGCAGACGTTGAGTTGGGTGGCACTGACCAGTTGTTCAACTTGCTTGCTGGCCGTGAGCTTATGGAAAAGATGGGCATGGAGCCTCAGGTGTGCTTGACGCTTCCTTTGCTGGAGGGCACCGATGGCGTTAAGAAAATGTCCAAGAGCTACGGCAACTACATTGGTTTGACCGATGCCCCCAACGACATGTTCGGCAAGGTAATGTCTATCCCCGATGAACTGATGGTGAAGTACTACCGTCTTGCTTCTACCGTGCCGGTAGATCAGATCGATGCCATCGAAAAGGGATTGGCTGCTGACGAGATTCATCCGAATCGCTGCAAGCGCGACTTGGCCCAGAACATCGTTGCTGCTTACTACGACGAGGAAGCAGCAAAGGAAGCAGAAGCGGCATTCGATCGCCAGTTTAAACAGCATGAAGTTCCAGAAGATATCCCTGAGTATGCTGCTGACCTTACCCCTAACGAAGAGGGTACGGTATATCTGGCTAAGCTCATTGCTGATTCGGGTCTTACCAAATCGACGGGCGATGCTCGTCGCATGATCGACCAAGGCGGCGTAAAGATCAACGGTGAAGCTGTTGCCGCTAAGGCCTATAACGTAGCCCCCGAGTCTCTGTCGGGTGCTGTGATCCAAGTAGGAAAGCGCAAGTTCGTTCGCTTGGTGTAAGGGCTGTAGGGCGTCGGGCAGACGCTGAGCAAAACCAAAGAGCTCTTCAATAGGGTCCCTATTTGGGGATCCTATTTTTATGCCCGCATTGAGTTGTTTGTGCTGTTCCGCTTGTTTCCTGGACGCGGTGGGCCCG
>FR884600.1 GCA_000436075.1 Eggerthella sp. CAG:209
GTTCAGCGCCATTGATTCCACCTGTCGTCCGGTATACACCGATGGCGTTATCGTGGTCCCACTTGCCAACGGCCGTTTGCAGGGCATTTCTGCAACCGAGATGAAAACGCTTTGGGTATCAGGCGCTATCGCATCGGGCGCTCAGAACATTTCCACCGTAACCGCCTCTGGCGGCATGGTGTTCACCGGCACCGCCAATTCGCTTGATTCAAGCTACAACGCCGCAACGGGCACGTTCTTCGGCATTAACGCCATCACCGGCGAACGGGTTTGGGCAAACGAAGAGGCAAACACGGGCTTCTACTGGAGCGGCGCTTGCAAGGTTGGCAACGTTTTGCTGTACGGCAACGACGCTGGCGTGCTTACCGCCGTCGACCCTGCAACGGGCAAAACCGTTTCCGCACTTAAGCTGTCCTCCGCAATTCGCTCCACGGTAATCTCGAACAACGCTGAAACCGAAGCGTACGTCACAACGAACGACGGCACGCTGCACAAGATTTCAGTAGCCCCCAATGGCTCGCTTTCCGAACTGGGCACCGCTTCTTTCGCTAGCAAAAGCACCAGCACAGCAACCCTATTCCAGGGTAATCTGTTCGTTGGCGGCTGCGCAGCTGATTACACGGGAACGCTCAGCGTCATCGATGCTGCAACCATGCAGGTTAAGCACTCAACTTCCCTTCCCTTCGAAGTGAAGAGCGCACCCTTGGTTGCCAAAGCAGCCGATGGCAACACATATGCCTACTTCACCTGCAACGGAGCCGAGGGCACCTGGCCGAACTACACCAGCGGCGGCGGCGCCTGGGTCTACTGCCTGGAAACCAACACCGCCACGAAGCTTTTCGATGCAACCGGCAGCATGGCCAACTGGTGCACCAAATCCATCGTCATGGGTGCTGATGGCACCTTGTACTGGACCAACGATTCCGGCACGCTGTTTGCCCTGGCAAACGCTGCCTCTTCCAGCAACGGCAACGATTCCGACAGCACCCAAACACCCGAAAAACCTGGAACCAACAGCCAGCAGGGCAACAAGGCGCCTGGCAGCAATGCGGGCAAACATGCTCCTGCCGCAACCCCCATTAGTGCTGGCGATACATCTGCTGCAGCCCAAGCGCCCCTAAGCGATGCTGAAGCACTGGCCGGAAATGAAGCCTCCAACGAAGAGGAAAACGGCAGCGCTGTTACTAGCGCATCCTCCGCTCGCGGCACCTCATCCAACAACGGCAACGATTCAAAGGGCGCTCCCTGGCTGCCCATCGCAGGTATCGTTGCGGGCTGCGCCGGCCTGGTTGCCGTGGGTGCCTTCCTGTTCCGTCGCCGTTCTTTGTAGGCTGGAGTTATGGCTGAAGATCCGAAAAAACTCACCCGTGCCCACAAGATAGCGCTTGGCATAATCTCAGCTGCTTGCTGCTGTCTTATTGGCATTTCGGCATTCGCGCTTGCTATGCCCGACGCGCTGAACCAGGGCAATCAGGCCGAAGCCACGCAACAGGCAAACTCCGCTTCAACCGACTACGGCAACGACGTTCCGCAAGAGGGCCAATCGGACGAAGCGGCCGACCAAGACGGCAACACCCAGGACGAAGGCGACGACGCGTCGGGCAACCAAGGCAAAAGCACCAAAAACGAAGGCAGCACCCCAAGCAGCTCCAGCAATAAAGCAAGCTCCTCCAACAATGCCTCGACCAACAAGCAGACCGGCAACGGAAGCTCCCAAGGTACAACTGCAAGCTCCACCGCTTCTAGCACCGTTACGGTGTCGGTATCCGTTTCCAGTAGCGCTGCCGACGGACGTGTTTCGGGCAGCGCCCACCCCACCTTCAAGAAGGGCGCTACTGCCTACGATGCCCTGTGCGCCACCGGCCTTTCGGTTAGCACGAAGAGCAGCCAGTACGGGCTCTACGTGAGCGCTATCGGTGGCTTGGCGGAATTCGAATACGGCGGGAAAAGCGGCTGGATGTACTCCGTCAACGGAAGCGCGCCAAGCGTTTCCTGCGGAAAGTACGTGCTCAAAGACGGGGACACCGTTTCCTGGTACTACGTTAAGTAAATGAAGCCCACCGCCTTCGACAATTTTCACCCCGCGCTTGCCCTGGTCTACTTCGCCGTAGCCTTGGTGCTTGCCATGGCCGCACCCCATCCAACACTCCTGGCTCTTTCCTTTGTCATCGCAGCGCTCTATGGGGCGTGGCTGCGCGGCGGTAGAGCTGTTGCACGGTCGTTCGCATGGCAGCTTCCCCTCCTCGCCGTTATCGTTGCGGTAAACCCGCTGTTCAGCTCCACGGGCACTACCGAGCTGTTCCGCATAGGCACGCAGGCGGTGTATGCCGAAGGCTACGCCAACGCTGCTACTATGGCACTACTGCTCCTATGCGTGATGCAATGGTTCGCCAACGCCGATGCCGTTCTGGGTTCGGACAAGGTAATGGGCACATTGGGCGGCATCTTGCCCACCATCAGCCTGATGATCTCCATGATCATGCGTCTTATTCCGCAATTCGTACGACGCGGGCATGCCATCAGCAACGCATTGAATGCTTGCACCGCAGCACGCAACCCCAGCACCAGCATGGTTTCCGGTGATGCTTTTGCCGAAGAGGCAGAATCCGCCCCAGCCGCCAAAGAAGAGCAAAAGACG